>CBJNAE010000049.1:0-15986 GCA_966433995.1 uncultured Ideonella sp.
GGACGGCGACCTGGGCGACGTCATCAGGGCCGTGGAGGCAGCGCGGGCGCAGCAGCAGCTCTCGGCACTGGAAAGCGGCGAATGACGGAGGCGGAAGACGACAGCGAGCCCACGGTTTCGCAAGCGCTGCGGCAGGCCCGCGAGCGGGGCGTGGATCGCCTGGACGCCCAGCTCCTGCTTTGCGCCATCGTTGGCCGGGGCCGCACTTGGCTGCAGGCGCACGGCGAGGAGCCGCTTTCGGCGGCCGACGCGACGCAGTGGAGCCAATGGCTGGACCGATGCGCCGCGGGAGAACCGCTGGCCTACCTGCTCGGCGAAAAGGAATTCCATGGCCTGCCACTGCGGGTCTCGCCCGACGTGCTCATCCCCCGGGCCGACACCGAAACGCTGGTCGACTGGGCGATCGAGTTGCTGGGCCGTTCGCCTCCCACCCAGCCCCCCCGCGTGGTTGACCTGGGTTGCGGCAGCGGCGCCGTGGCCCTGGCGATCAAGCACCGCTGCCCCGGCGCCGAGGTGACGGCCATCGACGCCAGCCCGGCAGCCCTGGACGTGGCCCGGGCCAACGCCGGCCGCCTGGCCATCCCCGTGGAATTCCACCTCAGCGACTGGTGGCGGGCGCTGGCCGGCCGGCGTTTCGACTTGGTGGTCAGCAACCCCCCTTACATCGCCGAAGGCGACCCGCACCTGCCGGCGTTGTCCCATGAACCCACCATGGCCCTGACGTCCGGCAGCGAGGGGCTGGACGCCTTGCGCCACCTCGTCGAACACGCGCCCGCCCACCTCGCGCCGGGAGGCTGGATGCTGTTGGAGCACGGCAACACGCAGGCCGAAGCGGTACGCCAGCTGTTGGCGCGGCGGGGTTTTTCCGATGTCGCCACCCGCGTCGACCTCGGTGGAAACGAACGTTGCACCGGCGGGCGGTGGCCGGGCGGCCAAGACCTTTGACCGGCCATCGCCCCGCTGAAAAAAGGGCCCACAAAGCCAGGCCGGACGAGTACGATGAATTCCAGCCGCCCCACTTTTCAGCCGCCCCAACGCCGGAGTGAAGGAGTTCAATCATGCGCTCGACCGACTTGCTGATGATCGCCGCCGCGATGGCCTGCCTGTCATGGACGGGCGTGGCGCACGCCCAGAACGGCCTTTCCAGCACCACCGCCCCGGTTTGGCCCCAGTGGCAGGGCCGGTTGGCCATGGGGCTGGCCCAGTCGCCCACCGACCCTGCGGCCGGCGGCCGCCCTAACAGCCTGAGCCTGCTCGGCGACTATTACTTCCACCGCTACGCCACCGGCTTGCAGGACGGGACATTGATCGGCGGGTTCCGCGCCACCAGCGGCATCCTGCTGGGCAGCGCTTCACCGCGGCTGCTGTCGGGCTGGGGCGGCACCTTGGCCCCCAGCCGGTTCAGCCTGAGCCGCCAATCCCTGGGGCAGGAAACGGTGGCCGGCGGTCCGGAAAGTGACGCGGGGGCCATGCCTTACATCGGGCTCGGCTACACCAGCATCTCGCTCAGCGGCGGCTGGGGGTTCAGCGCCGACATCGGGCTGTCTTCGTCGACGAACGGGCGGCGCAACACCCCCTGGGGGCGGCCGGCGACGTTCTCAGGCAACGGCCTGGGCCTGGAAGACAGCCTGCGCGAGATGCGCCTGTCGCCGCTGTTGCACCTGGGTGTCTCGTATTCGTTCTAACGGGCCGTGGCCACCAGGGTCATCGACCCGGCCCAAGCGCCGCGATGGCCGGCCGTATAAACTGGCGGCCCTCCCCGCAATTCCCATCCGCGCCTGATCGCCAGGCCCGCACCGCCATGACCGATGTCCAAAAACGCATAGACGATCTCGTGAAGTCGAACCGCGTGATGCTTTTCATGAAGGGCACCGCCCAGTTCCCGATGTGCGGCTTCTCGGGGCGCGCGGTCCAAATCCTCAAGGCCTGCGGCGCGAACGACCTGAAGACCTTCAACGTGCTGGAAGACGAAGCGGTGCGCCAAGGCATCAAGGAATACGCCAACTGGCCGACCATCCCCCAGCTATACGTGAACGGCGAATTCGTCGGCGGCTCGGACATCATGACCGAGATGTACCAGGCCGGCGAACTGCAGCAGTTGCTCGGAACCTCCGCCTGACCGCCATGGCGCCGGCCCGCATGCGCGTGGTGGTCGGCATCACCGGAGCGACAGGCGCCATCCACGGCGTGAGGCTGCTGGAACGCCTCAGGGCCATGGGCGCGCAAACCCACCTGGTCGCCACGCCGGCCGGCGTGCTGAATGTCCACCACGAACTCGGCCTGGGCCGCCAGGCCCTCGAAGCCCTGGCCGATGAAGCCTACAACCCGGCCGACGTCGGCGCCGCCCTGGCCAGCGGCTCGTTTCCGGTCGACGCCATGGTGGTGGCTCCTTGCTCGATGAAAAGCCTGGCCGCCATCGCGCATGGCCTGTCGGACAACCTGCTCACCCGCGCCGCCGACGTGGCCCTCAAGGAAAGGCGCCGCCTGGTGCTGATGGCCCGGGAAACCCCGCTGAACCTGGCCCACCTGCGCAACATGACCGCGGTGACGGAAATGGGTGGCATCGTTTTCCCTCCGCTGCCGGCGTTCTACCACCGCCCCCAGAGCATCGACGAACTGGTGGACGACACGGTCGAACGCGTGGTGTCGCTGCTGGGGTTGCAAGAGGCGCAGCCCAGGCACTGGACGGGTTTATAGCCGGCCTTTACAGGCCGGCCCAGGGCATGGTGGGCCGCCCCTTCGCACCGAGGCCAGCCGATCCGCGAGATGGGCAAACTGTTCGCCGGACGAATTCGACGCGAACTTGCGCCGATCAAGCCGTCGCCGAGAACTCCCAGTTCCTGCGCGCGCCGAACACCAGGTTGGGGTATTCGGCTCGGCCGCGGCTGCCGTTGTAGCGGCCCAGACCCATGAACAGGTCGCCGCGTTCGCGGTCGAGGTAATGGCGCAGGATGACGCAACCAAAGCGCAGGTTGGTCGGCATGTGGAACAGGCGCGTGGCGTCGCCGTCGCCGATGGCGCGCGTCCAGAAAGGCATCACCTGCATGTAGCCGCGGGCGCCGGCGCTGCTGATCGCGTATTTGCGGAAGCCGCTTTCCACCTGGATCAAACCGAGCACCAGGTCGGTTTCCAGGCCGGCGCGCTTGCTCTCGTACCAGACCGTCTCCAAGAAGTCGATCCGGGCCACGCTTTCCGGCTTGCGCTTCACCAGGCGCTGGCTCATCTCGCCCAGCCAGCGCAGGTAGCCCAACCTGGCTGAGATGTCGGAGAAAACCGGCTTGGGCGGCGCGCTGTTGGCGATGGACGCGGACAGCGCAGAACGCACCGAATCGGCCAGGTCTTCCTCGACCTGCGCTCCCGCCCGTCCCGCCTGGGGCAAGCCGGCCAGCAACGGCGAGCATGCCCAGCCCAACGCCCTGCGGCGCGTCAGCGCCAGGGGCGGCACCGCGTCTTTCATCATGCTTGCAGATGGACCTTCAGCTGGGGCAGCACCTCTTCCAGGGCCAGCGTGCGGGCCTTGTCTTCGCGTCGGCCTTGCAGCTCGACCTGGCCTTCTTTCAGGCCCCGGTCGGAGATGACGACGCGCCAGGGCACGCCCACCAGTTCCCAGTCGGCGAACATCGCCCCGGGCCGCTCGCCGCGGTCGTCGAGCATCACATCGACGCCCAGCGCCGACAGGTCGTCGTGCAGCTTCTGGGCCGCCATTTGCACCTCGGCGGAACGGTCGTAGCCGATCGGGCAGATCACCACGGCGAAGGGCGCCATAGCCAGCGGCCAAATGATGCCGCGCGCGTCGTTGTTCTGTTCGATCGCGGCCCCCAGCAACCGGGTGACGCCGATGCCGTAGCAACCCATCTCCATCAGACGGGGCTTGCCGGTTTCGTCCAGGAAAGTGGCTTTCATCGCCTGGCTGTATTTGGTGCCAAGGTAGAAGACATGGCCCACCTCGATGCCGCGCTGAATCGCGAGCAGGCCCTTGCCGTCCGGCGAAGGATCGCCCTCGACCACATTGCGGATGTCGGCCACCGTGTCGGGTTCCGGCAGGTCGCGGCCCCAGTTCACGCCGGTCCAGTGGAAGCCGGCATCGTTGGCGCCGCAGATGAAATCACTCATGGCGGCCACCGTCCGGTCGGCCACGATTCGCACGGGTTTCTTCGGCGACAGCGGGCCGAGGTAGCCGGGCTTGCAGCCGAAGTGGTCCTCGATTTCCGGCACGGTGGCGAAGCGGTAACCGTCTTTCAGGCCTTCGACCTTGCCGGCCTTGACCTCGTTGAGCATGTGGTCGCCGCGCACCAGCAAAAGCCAGACAGTGCTCTTGACGACATCGCCGGTCTCGTTCTTCTCGTCGGTGGCCAGCACCAGCGATTTCACGGTGGAGGCCAACGGGACGTTCAACAACTCGGCGACGTCCTCGCAGGTGCTTTTGCCCGGCGTGGGGGTTTTCGCCAGGCCCTGGGCCGGCGCGGCGCGCTGCGCGATCAGGCTCACCGCCTCGGCCAGCTCGATGTTGGCGGCAAAATTGGATTGCGGGCAGTAGACGATCGCATCCTCGCCCGTGTCGGCGATGACCTGGAATTCATGCGACCGGTCGCCGCCGATTGCGCCAGTGTCCGCCGCGACCGCACGGAATTGCAGGCCCAGGCGTTCGAAAATGCGGGTGTAGGCGGCGAACATCTGGTCGTAGCTTCTTCCAGCCGCCTCCACGTCGCGGTCGAAGGAATAAGCGTCCTTCATCGTGAATTCGCGGCCGCGCATGATGCCGAAACGCGGCCGACGCTCATCGCGGAATTTGGTCTGGATGTGATAGAAATTCTTGGGCAGCTGCTTGTAGCTGCGCAACTCCTGGCGGGCGATGTCGGTGACGACCTCTTCACTCGTGGGCTGGATGATGAAATCGCGTTCATGCCGGTCCTTCACCCGCAGCAGCTCCGGCCCCATCTTTTCGAACCGGCCGGTCTCCTGCCAAAGCTCCGCCGGCTGCACCACGGGCATCAGCAGTTCGACGGCGCCGGCGCGGTTCATTTCCTCGCGGATGATGGCTTCCACCTTACGGATCACGCGCAGGCCCATCGGCATGTAGTTGTAGATGCCGGCGCCGAGGCGTTTGATCAAACCTGCGCGCATCATCAACTGGTGGCTGACGATTTCCGCGTCCGCAGGGGCTTCCTTGAGCGTCGAAATGAAGAACTGGGTGGCTTTCATGGAGAGTGATGGCTTGCGCGCCGGCGTGCGGGCCGCCGAGGAGAAAAAAGGAATGGAGGAAGCGCCGTGCGGGCCCGCCGCGCGACCACTGCCGCCCAGGTAAACCCGCGACAGGCTTCAATTCCTGTCATGCCGGTGCAATAATCGTTTCAACTAAAAATTTGGGGTTGATTATGCTCGACCGTGACGGGTTCAGGCCCAACGTCGGCATCATCCTGCTCAATCCGCGCAACCAGGTTTTCTGGGGAAAGCGAATCAGAACGCACTCCTGGCAATTTCCGCAGGGAGGCATCAAATACGGCGAAACGCCTGAGCAGGCGATGTTCCGCGAACTCCACGAAGAAGTGGGGCTGATGAACGACCACGTGCGCATCCTCGCACGCACCCGCGACTGGCTTCGTTATGAAGTGCCCGACCACTTCATCCGCCGTGATGCCCGCGGCCACTACAAAGGCCAGAAACAAATTTGGTTTTTGTTGCAGTTGACCGGCCGCGACAGTGATATGAACTTGCGCGCGACCGACCACCCCGAATTCGATGCCTGGCGCTGGAACGATTATTGGGTGCCGCTGGACGCCGTCATCGAATTCAAGCGTGGCGTCTACCAGATGGCCTTGACGGAACTGGCCCGGCACATTCCGCGCACCGGTATCCACAACCGTTACCTTCGCGCAGGCACGGTGTCGCACTCGCACGAGGATGACCTGTCGCATGCCGGCGAAGCCCTCGCCCCCCACCTGCAGCCCCACCATGAGAATGAGGCAGACCACCCTGCCGGCAACGACGAGGACGCGCCCCGCTGACATTCCAGCATAGGCGCGGCCGCCCCCCCGGGTCAGCTCAGGACTAGGTTGTCCCGGTGGATCATCTCCGGCTCGCCGGTGAAGCCCAGCAAACGTTCGAAATCGGTGGACGGCCGACGCGCGATCAGTCGTGCCTGGCTGCTGTCGTAGTTCGCCAGGCCCCGCGCAACCTCGGCACCTGTCGAGTCCTGGACGGCGATGACGTCACCGCGATGGAACTCCCCCTGCACCGCCATCATGCCGATGGGCAACAGGCTTTTACCTTCCAGCCGCAGCTTGGCGACGGCGCCATCGTCGATCATGACCGCGCCACGCAGCTGCAAATGGTCGGCCATCCATTGCTTGCGCGCCGTCACCTTGGGCGTCGAAGCGGTCAGCAGCGTGCCGATCGGCTCGCCAGCTGACAGCCTGACCAACGCGTCGGCTTCACGCCCCCAGGCGATCACGGTGCTGGCGCCGCTGCGGGCCGCCCGCTTGGCCGCGAGTATTTTGGTGATCATGCCGCCGCGGCCAATGCTGCTCCCCGCTCCGCCGGCCATGCGCTCCAATTCCGGATCGCCAGCCCGGGCCTCGTGGATGAAACGAGCCTGGGGATCGCGGCGCGGATCGGCGGAATAAAGGCCCTTCTGGTCGGTCAGGATCACCAGGGCATCGGCTTCGACCAGATTGGCGACCAGCGCGCCCAGGGTGTCGTTGTCGCCGAACTTGATCTCGTCGTTGACGACGGTGTCGTTCTCGTTGATGACGGGCACGACGTTCAAGCCGAGCAAGGTCAACAGCGTCGAGCGCGCATTCAGATAGCGCTCGCGGTCGGCCAGGTCGGCGTGCGTCAGCAGAACTTGCGCGCTGCCCAGTCCCTGCTCCTTGAGCTTGCTTTCGTAAATCTGCACCAGGCCCATCTGACCCACTGCAGCGGCGGCCTGGAGCTCGTGGATCTCCTTGGGGCGGGAAGTCCAGCCCAACCGCTTCATGCCTTCCGCGATGGCGCCGCTGGACACCATCAAGACTTCCCGGCCGTCGCGCGCCAGGCTGGCGATCTGCCGGCACCAGTTGCCGATGGCTTGCTCGTCGACGCCGCGGCCTTCGTCGGTTACCAGGCTGGAGCCCACCTTCACGACGATGCGCCGCGCGCTGCGCATGATTGCGTTCATGGCTCGCCCGCCTCCACGTCGCGCGCCGCGAACCGGGGATCGGGATCGTCCGGCACCACATGCTTGAGCTTGGAGACATGCTCATAAACGGCACGCACCAGCTCATCGCAACCCGAGCGGTTCAGCGCCGAGACCTCGAACACCGGACCTTTCCATTTCAGGCGCTTCAGGAAATCCTTGACGCGTGCGGCGCGCTCCTCTGCGGGAACCATGTCCAGCTTGTTCAGGACGATCCACCGAGGCTTGTCAGCCAGCGAGGCATCGTATTTCTTCAGCTCCTTGGCGATCACTTTGACTTGCGCGACGGGATCGACGTCCTCGTCGAAAGGCGCGAAATCCACCAAATGCAAAAGCAGGTGGGTGCGCTGCAAGTGGCGCAGGAAATAGTGGCCCAGGCCCGCCCCCTCCGATGCACCCTCGATCAAGCCGGGGATGTCGGCGACGACGAAACTCTGCTCCGCCGCCACGCGCACGACGCCGAGGTTGGGGTGCAAGGTGGTGAAGGGGTAGTCAGCGATCTTCGGCCTCGCGTTCGAGATGGCGGTGATGAGCGTGGACTTGCCGGCGTTGGGCATGCCCAGCAAACCCACATCGGCCAGCACCCTGAGCTCCAGCCTCACCTTGCGCTGCTCGCCGGGCCAACCCGGCGTTTTCTGCCGGGGCGCCCGGTTCGTGCTGGTCTTGAAATGCAGATTGCCGAAGCCGCCGTCGCCGCCCTTGACCAGCAGCACCTTCTCATCCGGCACCAGCAACTCGGCCAAGACTTCGCCCGTCTCGAAATCCTTGATGATGGTGCCCATGGGCATGCGCAACACGATGTCTTCCGCCGCGGCGCCGAACTGGTCGGAACCGCGGCCGTTCTCGCCGCGGCGGGCTTCGTGCCGCCGCGCGTAGCGGTAGTCGATCAGCGTGTTCAGGTTGCGATCGCCCACCGCGTAGACGCTGCCCCCTCGCCCGCCGTCGCCGCCATTGGGGCCGCCGAAGGGCAGGAACTTCTCGCGGCGGAAACTCATGCAGCCTGCGCCGCCATCGCCCGCGACGATGTCAATGACCGCTTCGTCAACAAATTTCATGGTGATTTATCAATTTCCCGGGTGCGTTTATCGCCGGGCCGATGGCTGATCAATGACCACACGCCCAATACGATCAACAGCGCGGGCCACCACTGCCTCAACCAGCTCCAGCCCAGCAAGCCGAAATTGTTCGCCAGCAAGACAGCGCCCACGACGATCAAGATGATGCCGCTCTTGTTCATGTTTCAAGCCTTTTCCCACGGAAGAGATCCATGGTACCGAAGGCCCCGGACGTCGGCACGGAGGAGCAAAGAAAGGGCACCCCGAAATGACAAACCCCGGCAAGCCGGGGTTTTGCAGATGGAAGCCAGCGGGTTCAAGCTGCCTTGATGACGTTCACCGTCTTGCGGTTCAGCGGCCCCTTGACCGCGAAATCCACTTCGCCATCGACAAGGGCGAACAAGGTGTGATCCTTGCCGACACCCACGTTGACGCCCGGATGGAAACGGGTGCCGCGCTGGCGCACGATGATCGAACCGGCCGAAACGACTTGGCCGCCAAAGGCCTTGACGCCCAGCATCTTGGGTTGAGAGTCGCGGCCGTTCCGGGTGGAACCGCCGCCTTTTTTCTGTGCCATGGAAGAACGCTCCTAATGTTGACGACGGCAAATCAAACGTTGACCGCGCTGATTTGCAGCTCGGTGTAGGTTTGACGATGACCCTGCCGTTTTTGGTAGTGCTTGCGACGGCGCATCTTGAAAATGCGCACTTTGTCGTGCTTACCTTGAGCCAACACGGTGGCCCTCACGCTGGCGCCTGCAACCAAGGGAGTCCCAACCTTCAGATCGGCACCCGCGCCAACGGCGAGCACCTGGTCGATCGTGATCTCTTGGCCGACATCCGCAGCAATCTGTTCTACTTTAATTTTTTCGCCTGCAGCAACCCTGTATTGTTTGCCGCCGGTTTTTATGACCGCGTACATATCAGACCTTTCGTTTAACACCTGAGGCGACCATCCAGTCGCCGCATTGAACCACTCGCTGCGCCCTGCAATCACGTTCCGCATCAACTTCAGCCTAGGCCAGCGGAAAAGAAAATTGGAATTGCGCGCAGCCTTAAATTCTAGCACGCCGCGCCTTTGAACACTACCGTGTATGTGGCGACGGCTTGTTGGTGCACACTGACCAACCGAGCAACGCCGTGCCAGTAGCTTCGACCCGCCCGCCCCTTCCTATAATTTGCGAGGTCTTGCGAGCGAAGTGTTTCCAAGCAGCATCCCCCAACACGGCAATGTCCCAGTGAACGTCACAGAACTCGCACTCATGGCCGGCGACATGGCCGAAGTCGATGCCGTCATCCGGCGCAGGCTCAATTCAGATGTCGCGCTGATCCAGCAGATCTCCCAATACATCGTCAGCGCGGGCGGCAAACGGATGCGGCCCATGCTGGTCCTTCTGTTCTCGCGCGCATTGGGCTTCCAGGGCCCAGAACGCTGGGAATTGGCGGCCGCGGTCGAATTCATCCACACAGCCACGCTCTTGCACGACGATGTGGTGGACGAGTCCTCGCTGCGGCGGGGGCAGGCCACTGCGAACGCCCAGTTCGGGAACGCGGCCAGCGTGCTCGTCGGCGACTTCCTGTATTCGCGCGCCTTCCAGATGATGGTCTCCGTCAACAGCTTGCGGGTGCTGGACGTGTTGGCCGACGCGACCAACGTGATCGCGGAAGGCGAAGTGCTGCAACTCATGAACATGCACGATCCGGACCTGGCGGTGGAAGACTATCTCAAGGTCATCCGATTCAAGACAGCGAAACTGTTCGAAGCCAGCGCCCGCCTCGGCGCGATCCTGGGCGAAGCCCCCGTGGCGCTGGAAGACGACTGCGCCCATTACGGGCGCTGCATCGGAACCGCTTTCCAGTTGATCGACGACCTGCTCGACTATGAAGGCACCACCGAACAGCTCGGCAAGAACGTCGGCGACGATCTGCGCGAAGGCAAGCCGACCTTGCCGCTCTTGCTGGCCATGGCCAACGGGTCCGAAAGCGAACGCTCCCTGATCCGCCACGCGATCGAACACGGGGAGGTCGACCGGCTCGCGGACATCGTCACCATCGTCCGTCGCACGGGCTCGATCGAAGGGACGCGCGAGGCCGCCCGCCTGCAGGCGATGGAGGCGAAGCAGTGCCTGAACTCGCTCAAGCCGTCCAAATACCGCGACCTTCTGTTAGACTTATGCCTTCGTTCGGTGGAGCGGTCGACCTGACCGCCCAGGATCTGCCCTCAAGCCGATGCAAATCCCAAGCATCCGGCTGGCAGCCAAACCATATCGAGACGGGGTGTAGCTTAGCCTGGTAGAGCGCTACGTTCGGGACGTAGAGGCCGGAGGTTCGAATCCTCTCACCCCGACCATTCTTATTCCACATCCCCACCCAGCGGTTGCATTTGCTTTCCCTTTTGAGCTGACTCAAAAGGCGATCCTGGGCTGCGTGGGCGTTTTTGCCGTTTACATCATCCAGCGAATCGTAGATGATGAACAGTTGGTTTAACTATGGTTTCCACATGGTTGTCATGCCTGCGATTCGGGGTGCGTCCTCGTGGTTTGCGTCTGAGTGATGGAATGCTTCGGTGGCGGTAAAACGGTAGTGCATGGACACATTGGCTGAATCCCCCCAATCGGCGCTCTCAGGTGTTGCACGTGTCCTGGTGCACGCCGGCAAGCTGAACACCAAGGCAGCCGAAGAACTCGTCAAGTCTTCCCGAGAAAAGAAAACACGCTTCGTCCCGGCGGTCATCGCCTCCGGTGCGGTGTCCTCGTCGGATCTGGCGCATACGCTGGCCAACGCGCTCGCGCTTCCCTTGCTGGACCTCAATGCGATCGACTCGCAGCGCCTGCCCCGCGACATCATCGACACCAAACTGGCCATCCAGTACCACGTCGTGGTGCTCGGCAAGCGCGGGAACCGGCTCTTCATCGGCGGCGCAGACCCGACCGACCAGGAGGCGGTCGAACGCATCAAGTTCGCCACCCAGTTGTCGCCCGAGTGGGTCATCGTCGAACACGACAAGCTCGCGAAGATGCTGGAGGCCGCGGGCGCCAGCGCCAATGACGCGATCGACGCCATGGGTTCCAGCAACGACTTCGACTTCGAGGTCACGGAGGAGCCGGCGCCCACGCAGGAACTGGCTGACGCGAGCGATGTCGAAGATGCGCCCGTCGTGCGCTTCCTCCAGAAGATGCTGTCCGACGCGATCAATGCCCGCGCCTCTGACTTGCACTTCGAGCCTTACGAATACCACTATCGCGTCCGGTTCCGGGTCGACGGCGAACTGCGGGAAATCACGCAGCCCCCGATCGCCATCAAGGACAAGCTGGCTTCACGCATCAAGGTGATCTCGCGCCTGGACATTTCGGAGAAGCGCGTGCCGCAAGACGGCCGGATGAAGCTGAAGTTCGGCAACAAGGCGATCGACTTCCGGGTCAGCACGCTTCCCACGCTGTTCGGCGAGAAGATCGTGATCCGGATCCTGGACCCCTCCAGCGCCAAGCTCGGCATCGATGCCCTGGGCTACGAGAAAGCCGAGAAAGACAGGCTGCTGGCCGCCATCAAGCGCCCCTACGGCATGATCCTGGTCACCGGCCCGACGGGCTCGGGCAAGACCGTTTCGCTCTACACCTGCCTGAACATCCTCAACCAGCCCGGCGTCAACATCGCCACGGTCGAAGACCCAGCCGAAATCAACCTGCCCGGCATCAACCAGGTCAACGTGAACGACCGTGCCGGCATGACGTTCGCCGTGGCCCTGAAATCCTTCCTGCGCCAGGATCCCGACATCATCATGGTCGGCGAAATCCGGGACCTGGAAACCGCGGACATCGCGTTGAAAGCCGCCTCGACCGGCCACATGGTGCTGTCGACGCTGCACACGAACGACGCCCCCACGACGCTGACGCGCCTGATGAACATGGGGGTGCAGCCGTTCAACATTGCGTCGAGCGTCCTGCTGATCACGGCCCAGCGCCTGGCGCGCCGGCTCTGCGAGAACTGCAAGGCCCCGGCGGACTATCCCCGGGAGGCCCTGTTGAAGGCGGGCTACGCGGAGGAGGACCTCAACGGCAGTTGGCGCCCCTACCGGGCGGTGGGTTGCTCGGCCTGCAACAACGGCTACAAAGGCCGCGTCGGCATCTACCAGGTGATGCCCATCACCGAAGAGATCCAGCGCATCATCCTGAGCCAGGGCACCGCCATGGACATCGCGTCCCAAGCCAAGCTCGAAGGGGTGCGGGACCTGCGCGAATCAGGGCTGGTCAAGGTCCGTGCCGGCATGACAACACTTGAAGAAGTGATCTCGGTCACAAATGAATGACAGCGCTGGTTAGGCTTCACAATCCAATGAAGTAGCCCCTTGCAAGGGGGTTCATCTCTGGGAGGCAGCATGGCAACCGCAGTAGCCGCGAAGAAAAACATCAAAGAAGTCGTTTTCGAATGGGAAGGCAAGGACCGCAACGGCAAGATAGTTCGCGGGGAGATGCGGGCCGGCGGTGAAGCCATGGTCAGCGCCAGCTTGAGGCGCCAGGGCATCCTGACCAACAAGGTCAAGAAACGCCGCACCAGCGGCGGCAAGGCGATCAAGCAGAAAGACATCGCGATCTTCACCCGGCAGCTGGCCACCATGATGAAGGCCGGCGTGCCTCTGATCCAGTCCTTCGACATCGTGGCCCGGGGCAGCCCCAACCCCAAGCTCACCCGGTTGCTGACCGACATCCGCTCGGACGTCGAAACGGGTACCAGCCTTTCGGCGGCCCTGCGCAAGCACCCGCTGCACTTCGACGCTCTTTATTGCAACCTGGTGGAAGCCGGCGAAGCCGGCGGCATCTTGGAAGCCTTGCTCGAACGCCTGGCCATCTACCAAGAGAAGACCATGGCCATCAAGAACAAGATCAAGTCGGCCCTGATCTACCCGGTGGCGGTGCTCGTGGTCGCGTTCGTGGTGCTCGCGGTCATCATGATTTTCGTGATTCCCGCCTTCAAGGAAGTCTTCACCTCTTTCGGCGCCGACCTCCCCGCGCCCACGCTGGCGGTGATGGCCATGTCGGAATTCTTCGTCAAGTATTGGTGGGCAATTTTCAGCCTGATCGGCGGCGGAATCTATTTCTTCATGGAATCTTGGAAGCGCTCCGAGAAAATGCAGAAGAATATGGACCGTCTTTTGTTGAAGGTTCCCATTTTCGGCGACCTGGTCAACAAGTCGGCGATCGCGAGGTGGACGCGCACCCTGTCCACGATGTTCGCCGCCGGCGTGCCGCTGGTCGAAGCGCTGGATTCGGTCGGCGGCGCTTCCGGCAATGCGGTCTTCAGGGAAGCCACCGAGCAGATCCAAAAGGACGTCTCCACCGGCGCGGCCTTGACCACCTCGATGCAGACCGCGGGCATCTTCCCGAGCATGGTGCTGCAAATGACCGCCATCGGCGAAGAATCCGGCTCTCTGGACCACATGCTCGGCAAAGCAGCCGAGTTCTACGAGGATGAAGTGGACGAAGCGGTGAAAGGCCTGTCGAGCCTGATGGAGCCGATCATCATCGTCGTCCTGGGCACCTTGATCGGCGGCATTGTCGTGTCGATGTACCTGCCCATCTTCAAGCTTGGCCAAGTGGTCTGACCCCCCGCCACCGCCTGCATGGACCCATTGCTGCTGGAATACTTTCTATCGCCTTGGGTGGTGGGTCTTTTCGGGCTGGCGGTGGGCAGTTTCCTCAACGTCGTGATCCACCGCACGCCGCTGATCCTGGAGAACGGCTGGAAACTCGAAAGCGCCGAGTTCCTGGGCCTCCCGGAACCGGAAGTGAAACGCCTGTCGTTGTCCCGGCCCAGTTCGCACTGCCCCAGCTGCGGGCATGTGATCGCATGGCATGAAAACATCCCCGTCTTGAGCTACCTGCGCCTGGGCGGACGCTGCTCCGCCTGCAAGACCGGGATCTCCATCCGCTATCCCCTGGTCGAGGTGATCACGGGCCTGCTGTTCGGGCTGGTGGCCTGGCGCCTCGGCCCGGTGCCCGTGGTCGTCCTGTGGTGCGGGTTCATGGCGACGCTGGTCGCGCTCGCCGGCATCGACTGGGACACCACGCTGTTGCCCGACAACCTGACCCTGCCCCTGCTTTGGGCCGGCCTGGTGGCGGCGGCGCTCGGGTGGACCGTCCCCCTGCCACAAGCCTTGTGGGGGGCGGTCGCCGGCTACTTGTCGCTCTGGTCGGTGTACTGGCTGTTCAAGTTGCTCACGGGGAAAGAAGGCATGGGGTTCGGCGACTTCAAACTGCTCGCGGGGCTGGGCGCATGGCTGGGCGTCTGGATGCTGCTGCCCATCCTGCTGGGCGCGTCGGTAATCGGTGCGGCGGTCGGCATCGCCATGAAGTTCGGAGGCTCCCTCCGCGAAGGCCGCTATGTCCCATTTGGCCCTTTTCTCGCGGGTTCGGGCGTGGCCGTGATGCTGGCGGGCCCACAGCGCGTCCTCGGCTGGCTGGGGTGGGTATGACGGTATTCGGCCGGGCGGCCACCCTTCCCCCATGTTGCGCATCGGATTGACCGGCGGAATCGGCAGCGGCAAAAGCACGGTCGCCGGCATGCTGGCCCAACAGGGCGTCCACCTGATCGACACCGACGACATCGCGCACCGGCTGACGCAAGCTGGCGGCTTCGCCGTGCCGGCCTTGCGCGCGGCCTTCGGCCCATCCGTGATTGATCCGCAAGGCGCGCTGGACCGCATCCAGATGCGGCAACTGGCCTTTTCCGACGCGCAGGCCAAGCAAGTCCTCCAGGACATCCTCCACCCCTTGATCCGAATGCAAGTCCGGGTGCAGGAGCAGTCCGCCCCCGCCACGGCGAAAGCCCTGGTGTTCGATGTCCCCTTGCTGGTGGAATCTGGCGGCTGGCGGGAACGCGTCGACCAGGTGTGGGTGGTGGACTGCAGCGAGGAGACGCAAGTCGACCGTGTCGCCGGGCGCCCGGGTTGGACGAGGGACGCCGCGCGCGCCGTGCTCGAGCGGCAGGCCACGCGCGCGCAGCGCCGAGCCTGCGCGGACGTCCTGATTTTCAATGACGGCGGCCTGGGACTGCAGGCGTTGTCTGAGCAGGTGCAGCGGCTGTGGGAGCGGCTTTGCGCGAGCCGCCCCGCTGTTCCGCCGGATACAAACCTGGACGCCGCGCATTGAGGGGCACCGGGCCCGCTGTGGAACAATCAAGCGCAATGGCCCCGACCGCATCAGCAATCCCCGCCTTGGTCCTCTACGAGTACCCTTTCAACGAGAGCATCCGGACGATGCTGCGGTTGGAGCACCTCTTCGACCGCCTGGGCCAATTGATCGTCCGCGAGACCCCGGTCGACCACCACTACGCCTTGTCCACGCTGTTCGAGATCATCGATGTCGCTTCGCGTGCCGACCTGAAATCGGACCTCCTGAAGGACCTGGGCGCGCAGCGCACCCAGTTGAACAGTTACCGGGGCAACCCGTCCATTTCGGAAGACGTGCTGAACGAAGTCATCGGCAAGATCGACCACGCCTTCAACGGCCTGAACCAATTGCAAGGCAAGGCGGGGCACGGCCTCACGACCAATGAATGGCTGATGAGCGTGCGCAGCCGGATCAGCATCCCCGGCGGGACATGCGAATTCGACCTGCCGGCCTATTACGCCTGGCAGCAACACCCTGCCCAGCGCCGCCGCGCCGACTTGATGCACTGGGCCGAGACGCTCATGCCGCTGGCACAGGCCCTCAATGTGCTGTTGAGCTTGCTGCGCGATTCGGGCGTCGCGCAGAAAGTGGT
>CBJNAE010000050.1:0-15981 GCA_966433995.1 uncultured Ideonella sp.
GTGCTGGCCTACCTGCTGCTGCCCATCCTGGTGATCATCCCGCTGTCGTTCAGCGACAGCTCCTTCCTGGCCTACCCCATCCCGGGCTGGTCGCTGAAGTGGTACCACAACCTGTTCGGCGCGCCCGAGTGGGGCCGCGCGGCGAAGAACAGCTTCATCGTCGCGCCCGCGGCCACCTTGATCGCCACCGTGCTCGGCACCATGGCCGCGGTCGGCCTGTCCCGCGTCGATTTCCCGTTCAAGGGCGCCCTGATGAGCCTGTTGATCGCGCCCATGGTGGTGCCCATCGTGGTCGTCGGCGTCAGCACCTACCTGTTCTTCGCCAGGCTTGGGCTGGCCGACAGCTACCTCGCCCTGGTGCTGGTGCACGCCGCGCTGGGAGCGCCCTTCGTGCTGACCACGGTGCTGGCCACGCTGCAGGGCTTCAACCACAACCTGGTGCGCGCCAGCCTGAGCCTGGGCGCCGGGCCGCTGCAGACCTTCCGCCGCGTCACCCTGCCCGTGATAGCGCCCGGCGTGATCTCCGGAGCCTTGTTCGCCTTCACCACCTCGTTCGACGAAGTGGTGGTGACGCTCTTCCTGGCCGGCGCGGAGCAGTCCACGCTGCCTCGCCAGATGTTCGCCGGCATCCGCGAGAACATCAACCCGACCATCGCCGCCGTCGCCACCTTGCTGATCGTCTTCACCACCGGCCTGTTGCTGGTGCTGGAGTGGCTGCGCGGCCGCAGGCGCTGACCGGCCCGGCAAACCCGTTTTGTCCACCCCCCGAGACTGCGGCTGGCGTGCCGCATGGGGCCCTCTTTCGCCCAGCAGTTTTCGCCAAGGAGTCGCCATGAAGCCCAGCCCCGGTCCCTCGACAGCATCGACAGGCGCTCGCGCCCTGGCACACAAGGCGGCGCTCGCCTTGGCATGGATGGTGGCGGCTTGCGCCGCCCCGGCGCAGGCGCGGCCCCTGACCATCGCCAACTTCGGCGGCGCCAACGGCCAGGCCCAGGCCGAGGCTTTCCTGCGCCCCTTCGCCCGCGAGCACCGCATCGAGGTGACCGCCATCGAATACACCGGCGGACTGGCGGCGGTGGCCGACATGGCGAAAAAGGGGCAGGTGTCGTGGGACGTGATGGAAGTCGAATCGGCGGACCTGGCCGCGGGCTGCAAGGCCGGCCTCTTCGAACGCCTGCCGAGGGCCGAGCTCCAGCACGCCGGGATGATGCTGCCCACCGCGGTGCACGAATGCGGCGTCGGCGCCTTCGTCTGGTCCACCGTCCTGGCTTACGACGCCAACCGGTTGAAGGAAGCCCCCAAGGGCTGGGCCGACTTCTGGGACACCGCGAAATTCCCGGGCAAGCGCGGCCTGCGCAAGGGCGCCCGCTACAACATGGAATTCGCCCTGCTGGCCGACGGCGTGCACCGCAACGACGTCTACGCCACCCTGGGCACCGAAGCCGGCGTCGCCCGCGCGCTGGACAAACTGAAGAAGCTCAAGCCCCACATCGTCTGGTGGGACGCCGGCGCCCAACCGCCGCAACTCCTGGCCGCCGGCGAGGTGGCGATGTCCAGCGCTTTCAACGGCCGCGTGCCGTCGGCCAACCGGCCGGACGGCCCCAGGCTGCAGATCGTCTGGGCCGGCGCGGTCTACGAACTCGACTACTGGGTGATCGTCAAAGGCACGCCGCTGCGCGAGCAGGCCATGAAGTACATCAATTTCGCGACGTCGGAGTCGGCCCAGCTCGCCTTCTCCCGCGAAATACCGTATGGCCCGACGCATTTCAACGCCATCCTCAAATACGACAGCGGGCGGGCGCGCGCCAACCCGGTCCCCACTACCTCGACGCAACAGCAAGCGCTGGTGGACCTGTCGATGGTGGAAAGCGACCTGCCTTCCGCGCCGGCGAACTTCCGCAAGTCCCTGGCCTTCGACGCCGCTTTCTGGGACCGGCACGGCAACACGCTGGAACGCCGGTTCAAGCTGGCCATGGAATAGCCGCGCACCACCGCCCCGACTCAGACCCACCCAAGCGATCCCACCATGAACACCCGCCCTTCTCCCCTGTCCGCCCTGAAAGACCCTGGCCTGCTCAAGACCCAAGCCTTTATCGGCGGCGCCTGGGTCGACGCCAAAACGCGCTTCGACGTCGTCGACCCCGCCACCGGCGACAAGCTGGCCGACGTGCCCAACCTCGACGCCGCCGAAGCCCACCAGACGATCGCCGCCGCCGACGCCGCCTGGCCGGCCTGGCGCGAATCGACCGCCAAGCAGCGCAGCCGGGTGTTGATGGATTGGTTCGATCTGCTGCACCAGCACGCCGATGACCTGGCGCGAATCCTCACCCTGGAACAAGGCAAGCCGCTGGCCGAAGCCAAGGCCGAGGTGGCCTATGGCGCCAGCTTCATCGAATGGTTCGCGGAGGAATCGCGGCGCGTCTACGGCGAAACCGTGCCCACCACCGACATCCGCAAGCGCTACCTCGTGCTGAAGCAGGCGATGGGTGTGTGCGCCGCCATCACGCCCTGGAACTTCCCCATCGCGATGATCACCCGCAAGGTGGCGCCCGCGCTGGCGGCAGGCTGCACCGTCGTGGTCAAGCCGGCCGAGCAGACGCCGCTGTCCGCGCTGGCGCTGGCCGAGCTGGCGCAGCGGGCCGGCCTGCCGCCCGGCGTGCTCAACGTCGTGACCGCCGATGCCCGGCAGTCCATCCGCGTCGGCCAGGCGCTGTGCGAGAGCGAGACCGTGCGCCACCTGTCGTTCACCGGCTCCACCGAGGTCGGGCGCATCCTCGCGGCCCAATGCGCGCCGACGGTGAAGAAGCTCTCGCTCGAACTCGGCGGCAATGCGCCCTTCATCGTGTTCGAGGACGCCGACCTGGACAGCGCCGTCGAAGGCGCCGTGGCCAGCAAGTACCGCAACGCCGGGCAGACCTGCGTCTGCACGAACCGCATCTACGCCCAAGAGGCCATCCACGACGAGTTCGTGAGGAAGCTCGCCACGCGCGTCGAGGCCATCCGCGTGGGCCACGGGCTGGAGGCCGGCGTCACCCAAGGGCCAATGATCGACGAGGACGCGATCCGCAAGGTCGAGCGGCACATCGCCGACGCGGTGTCGCAAGGCGCCATGGTGGTCACCGGCGGGCGGCGCATCTCCGGGCGCTTCTTCGCCCCCACCGTGGTGTCCGGCGCCAGGCCCGGCATGCTCTTCGCCAAGGAAGAAACCTTCGGCCCGGTGGCGCCGGTGTTCAAGTTCAAGACCGAGGCCGAAGCCATCCGGCTCGCCAACGACACCGAGTTCGGCTTGGCGAGCTATTTCTACAGCCGAGACATGGGGCGCATCTTCCGTGTCGGCGAAGCGCTGGAATACGGCATGGTGGGCATCAACACCGGCCTGATCTCGACGGCGGAAGTGCCGTTCGGCGGCGTCAAGCAGTCAGGGCTAGGCCGGGAAGGCTCGCGCCACGGCATCGACGACTACCTGAGCATCAAGTACATGTGCCTGGGGGACATTCAGGGCTGAGGGCCGCGCTCCCGGCCCGTTCGGGCTGCGCCCTTCGACAGGCCTGTCCTGAGCCCTTCGACAGGCTCAGGACAGGCCTGTCGAAGGGCTCAGGGCGAACGGAGTTCACCTGTCCGTTCGGGCCTGTCGAAGCCCTTTCTGCCAACCGTTCAGCTTCGACAAACTGAAGTGCCAAGGGCCCTTCGACAAGCTCAGGGCGAACGGATTTCTCCTGTCCGTTCGGGCTGAGCCTGTCGAAGCCCTTTCTGCCAACCGCTCAGCTTCGACAAACTGAAGTGCCAAGGGCCTTTCGACAAGCTCAGGGTGAACGGAGTTCTCCTGTCCGTTCGGGCTGAGCCTGTCGAAGCCCTTTCTGCCAACCGTTCAGCTTCGACAAACTGAAGTGCCAAGGGCCCTTCGACAAGCTCAGGGCGAACGGATTTCTCCTGTCCGTTCGGGCTGAGCCTGTCGAAGCCCTTTCTG
The DNA here is from genome assembly GCA_966433995.1 of uncultured Ideonella sp. GTDB lineage: Bacteria > Pseudomonadota > Gammaproteobacteria > Burkholderiales > Burkholderiaceae_C > JANPCX01. The sequence goes on from CBJNAE010000050.1 coordinate 3,968, forward strand.
CCAACCGCTCAGCTTCGACAAACTGAAGTGCCAAGGGCCTTTCGACAAGCTCAGGGTGAGCGGAGTTCTCCTGTCCGTTCGGGCTGAGCCTGTCGAAGCCCTTTCTGCGAATCGCTGTAGCTTCGATCAACCGAAGTGCCATGGGCCCTTCGACAGGCTCAGGGCGAACGGGGAGGTGGATCAGAAAGCTTCGCCTAATTGATCCAGGATGGCCGGGTTCTCCAACGTACTCGTGTCCTGGGTGACTGCTTCGTTCTTCGCCACCGAGCGCAGCAGCCGCCGCATGATCTTGCCCGAGCGGGTCTTGGGCAGGTTGTCGCCAAAGCGGATGTCCTTGGGCTTGGCGATCGGGCCGATCTCCTTGCCCACCCAGTCGCGCAGTTGCTTGGCGATGGCCTTGGCCTCGTCGCCCGTGGGGCGCGGGCGCTTGAGCACGACAAAGGCGCAGATGGCTTCGCCGGTGGTGTCGTCGGGGCGGCCCACCACGGCGGCCTCGGCGACCAGGTCGGTGCAGCTGACCAGGGCCGATTCGATCTCCATCGTGCCCATGCGGTGGCCGCTGACGTTGAGCACGTCGTCGATGCGGCCGGTGATGGTGAAGTAGCCGGTCTCGGCATCGCGGATGGCGCCGTCGCCGGCGAGGTAGTAGCGGCCCTGGAAGTCGGCCGGGTAGTAGCTTTTCTTGAAGCGCTCCGGGTCGCCCCAGATGTTGCGGATCATGCTTGGCCAGGGCTTCTTGATCACCAGGATGCCGCCTTGGCCGTTCGGCACGTCCTTGCCGGTCTCGTCGACGATGGCGGCCTGAATGCCGGGGAACGGCAGCGTGCAGGAGCCGGGCACCAGCGTGGTCGCGCCGGGCAGCGGCGTGATGACGTGGCCGCCGGTCTCGGTCTGCCAGAAGGTGTCGACGATGGGGCAGCGGCCGCCGCCGATGTGCCGGTGGTACCACTCCCAGGCGGCGGGGTTGATCGGCTCGCCGACCGAGCCCAGGATGCGCAGCGAGCCCAGGTCGTAGTTCTTCGGATGCACCGTTTCATTGCCCTCGGCCGCCTTGATCAGCGAGCGGATCGCGGTGGGCGCGGTGTAGAAGACCGTCACTTTGTGGTCCTGGATCATCTTCCAGAAGCGGCCGGCGTCCGGGTAGGTGGGCACGCCCTCGAAGACCACCTCGGTGGCGCCCAGTGCCAGCGGGCCGTAGGTGATGTAGGTGTGGCCGGTGACCCAGCCGATGTCGGCGGTGCACCAGAAGACGTCGTCGGGCTTGAGGTCGAAGGTCCACTTGGTGGTCAGCGCCGCGTGCAGCAGGTAGCCGCCGCTGGCGTGCTGCACGCCCTTGGGCTTGCCGGTGGAGCCGGAGGTGTAGAGCAGGAAGAGCGGGTGCTCGGCACCCACCCACTCCGGTTCGCAGATGGTGGGCTGCGTGGCCACGATGTCGTGCAGCCAGAGGTCGCGTCCGGCCTTGAAGCCGACGTCGCCGCCGGTGCGCCGGTAGACGACGACGTTCTTGATGCTGTCGCAGCCGCCCAGGCCGAGGGCCTCGTCGACGATGGCCTTGAGCGGCAGGCGTTTGCCGCCGCGCACCTGCTCGTCGGCGGTGAGCACCATCACCGCCCCGGCGTCTTCGATGCGGTCGCGCAGCGATTGCGCCGAGAAGCCGCCGAACACCACCGAGTGGGTGGCCCCGATGCGGGCGCAGGCCTGCATCGCCACCACGCCTTCCACGCTCATCGGCATGTAGATGACGACGCGGTCGCCCTTCTTGACGCCTTGGGCGCGCAGCGCGTTGGCCAATTGGCAGGTCCTGGCCAGCAGGTCGGCGTAGGTGTGGCGGGAGACCTTGCCGTCGTCGGACTCGAAGATGATGGCGGTCTTGCCGCCCAGGCCCGCCTCCACCTGGCGGTCCAGGCAGTTGTAGGAGACGTTGAGCGTGCCGTCCTCGAACCACTTGAAGAAAGGCGCCTGGCTGCTGTCGAGCGACTTGGTGAACGGCGTCTTCCAAGCGAGCAGCTCGCGGGCGAAGCGGGCCCAGTAGCCTTCGTAGTCGGCCTGGGCCTCGGCGCACAGGGCGTCGTAGGCGGCCATGCCGGACACATGGGCCGCCTGGGCCAGGGCCGCGGGCGGGGCGTAAGTGGTGGGTTGGGTGTGCTCTGCCATGCTTGTCTCCTGGGATGTGATGGTCCCGCGGCCCCGGTTTCGGGCCGGCCCGCGGTCATGCTTTTGTTTTATAGCGGGCCATACCTTAGATGCTGGCTCTTACCAAAGTCTTACTCCGCCCGCGTGAATGCCCCCGCCGCGAAGATTCTGCCCGCCCTGCACTTCTACAATCCGCCTTTTTTCAAATTTCAACCTGCAGATGGCGAACCCCAACAATCCAACCGGCCGCAACGGGACCATGAGCCCGCTGCCGCGCTTCATCTTCATGAGCCGCTGGCTCCAGCTGCCGCTGTACCTCGGCCTGATCCTGGCGCAGGTCGTCTACGTGTTCCATTTCTGGGTCGAACTCGTCCACCTGATCGAAGCCGCCTTCGGCAGCGAAGTCGCGCTGGGCAAGCTGGTGGCCAGCATCGGCTACAAGAACGAGGTGCCGGTCACGTCGCTGAACGAGACCATCATCATGCTGGTGGTGCTGGCGCTGATCGACGTGGTGATGATCAGCAACCTGCTGATCATGGTCATCGTCGGCGGCTACGAAACCTTCGTCTCCCGGATGGGCCTGGAGGACCACCCCGACCAGCCCGAATGGCTGAGCCACGTGAACGCCTCGGTGCTGAAGGTCAAGCTGGCCACCGCCATCATCGGCATCAGCTCGATCCACCTGCTGAAGACCTTCATCAACGCCGCCAACTACACCGACAAGGTGCTGCTGTGGCAGACCTTGATCCACATCGCCTTCCTGCTGTCGGCGATGGCCATCGCCTACACCGACAAGCTGATGAACCCGGGCGTCAAGGCCTCGCACTGACCGTACCCGTACCGCGAACCAATGGAAGCGCACCGTGGACCGGTGCGCTTTTTTCTTTTCACTCTTCCCCGGTCGCGACGTCCCGGATCGAACCTTGCCGGCGCACGTCGCGCTCCCTGCCGATCAGGTGTTCCAGCGCATGCTGCAGCTTCTCGGTAGCGCCGCGGATGGCGTCGGCCACCTTGTGGGCGTCGTGGCTGACGGCCACCGGCTGGCGGCCCGGCAGGCGCGCTTCCAGCGTGCAGCGCCGGTCGGCGTCGCCGGCGCGGCTGGCGTTGACGTCGCTCAAGTGCACTTCCACGCGGTTGACATGGTCGCGATGGTGGGACAGCTTGTCTTTCAGCTCCTGGTCCACCCACTTCGCCAGTGATTCGTCGCCGTGGATGTGGTGGTCGGTGTGGAGTTGGATTTGCATCGGTTTCCCCGGAAGAAAGAGAGAGAGAAGAGTCGGAAAGGACCGCCGCGAAGGCAGCCCGCCCCTTTTGCGACCGCCAGCCCGCCCGCAAGTTCCGCGGTGCCCGCGGCGGGCCGCTTGCCGCAGGCCTACCTTAACCCAGGATGGCGCGCACGCGCGCCGCTTCCCGGCGCCTGGCGCGCGCCCACTGCGCGGCAAGCTGGATAAAATTCCGGGTGACGCGGCTCCTCCCGGGAACCGCTTTTTTTACGCACGACGCCAGCCAGCCACTCCTGGAACAGCCATGACCACCACGATCCGCCAGCAAGACCTCATCGACAGCATCGCCGCCGCGCTGCAGTACATCAGCTACTACCACCCGGCCGACTACATCGCCCACCTGGCCAAGGCCTATGCGCTGGAGCAGAGCCCGGCGGCGAAGGACGCGATCGCGCAGATCCTCACCAATTCCAAGATGTGCGCCGAGGGCCGCCGGCCGATCTGCCAGGACACCGGCATCGTCAATGTCTTCCTGAAGATCGGCATGGACGTGCGCTGGGAAGGCTTCACCGGCAGCATCGAGGACGCCATCAACGAAGGCGTGCGCCGCGGCTACGGCAACGTCGACAACAAGCTGCGCGCCAGCATCGTGGCCGACCCGCATTTCGAGCGCAAGAACACCAAGGACAACACGCCCGCTGTCGTGCACATGAGCGTGGTGCCCGGCGGCACGGTGGACGTGCAGGTCGCCGCCAAGGGCGGGGGCAGCGAGAACAAGTCCAAGTTCGTGATGCTCAACCCGAGCGACAGCCTGGTCGACTGGGTCATGAAGACGGTGCCCACCATGGGCGCGGGCTGGTGCCCGCCCGGCATGCTGGGCATCGGCATCGGCGGCACCGCCGAGAAGGCGATGCTCATGGCCAAGGAATCGCTGATGGACCCGATCGACATGGCCGAACTCAAGGCCCGCGGCCCGAAGGACAAGCTGGAGGAGCTGCGCATCGAGCTGTGCGACAAGATCAACGCCCTGGGCATCGGCGCCCAGGGCCTGGGCGGCCTCACCACCGTGCTGGACGTGAAGATCGCCACCTACCCCACCCACGCGGCCAGCAAGCCGGTGGCCATGATCCCGAACTGCGCCGCCACGCGCCACGCCCATTTCGTGCTCGACGGCTCCGGCCCCGCCTACATGGAACCGCCGTCGCTCGACCTGTGGCCCGACGTGCAATGGGCGCCCGACTACAACAAGTCGAAGAAGGTCGACCTGAACACGCTCACGAAGGAGCAGGTGGCGAGCTGGAAGCCGGGCGACACGCTGCTGCTGTCCGGCAAGATGCTCACCGGCCGCGACGCCGCGCACAAGCGCATCCAGGACATGCTGGCCAAGGGCGAGAAGCTGCCGGTGGACTTCACCAACCGCGTCATCTACTACGTCGGCCCGGTCGACCCGGTGCGCGACGAGGTCGTCGGCCCGGCGGGCCCCACCACCGCCACGCGCATGGACAAGTTCACCGAGATGATGCTGGCCGAGACCGGCCTGATCGGCATGGTCGGCAAGGCCGAGCGCGGCCCGGCCGGCATCGCCGCTATCAAGAAGCACAAGAGCGCCTACCTGATGGCGGTCGGCGGCGCGGCCTACCTCGTCTCCAAGGCCATCAAGAAGGCCGAGGTGGTGGGCTTCGCCGACCTGGGCATGGAAGCCATCTACGAATTCGAGATCGCCGACATGCCGGTGACCGTGGCGGTCGATTCGGAAGGCACTTCGGTGCACGAGACCGGGCCGAAGGAATGGCAGGCCAGGATCGGGAAGATCCCGGTGGCGCTGGGCTGACGCCCGGGCCGCGGGGCTTCGAAGGCGAAGCCCCCGCGATCAACTCGGGCCTTCCACCGTCGGCAGGACCGGCCCCGCCCCCTTGCTCAAACCACTTCCCGGCTCGCCTCGACCGCCAGGGGGATGTAGCGCGCCAGCTGCCGCCCGGCGATGTCGGCCTCGGACCTGAGCTTGACGTGCCGGCGGAACTTGCCGGCGCCTTCCAGGTGGCCGAGGGTGTCGTCGATGCGCGCGCCATGGCCGAATTCGACCGACACATGGTCCTTGTAGGCGAACACACCGCCAAACGGCCCGTCGGCGGACGAGAACAGGATGCCGCCGTACTTCACTTCTTCGGACAGCGGCTTGACCAGCTTTTTGACCAGGGCGCGCACGGCCTGGACGGTGTCGTGGCGTTCTACCCCGATGAGGCGGATGTCCTGCAAAAGCGCGTCGATGGATTTTTTGGCGGTCATGATGGGTGGTGCGGTGCTCGCGGATGGCCGCCGATTGTGCCGAAATCATCCCGACTTCAAGAAGGGCTGCAAAGGTTGAACGCGAGAGAAACCATGCCGGCCCCCATGGGTGGTGGTGGCCCAACGTCCGGTTCGGCTGTTTCCTAAAAAATAAAAAATCCGAGGTGGTTCAGAAAAGGCCCAGGGCCTCGTCCCACACCGACGGCCGCTCCTTGAATTTCACCCGCTTGACGTAGTCGTGCAATTCGGTGAGCTCGACGATGGCCTCGAAACTCAGGCCGGTGCGGTTGCCCTGCCGGCTTTCGAAGATCAGCTCGTCGAACAGGCGCCGCAGGTCGCGCGGGCTGTCCCACTCCCTGGCCAATTGCTCCAGCACCCGCATGTAGCGCTTCTGCAGGGCCGCAGTGCGCACACGGGCCGGCAGGTCGGACAACATGCGCCTGACGGCGGGCGCCACCGGCTCGGCCTGCGCCTGCCTTTCGCGCGCCAACTCGCCGGCCAGCATGCTCAGCGGCCCCGGCGGCGGCTCGAACTGGTCGGGGAAACGGATGCCGCCGAAATTGCGCGGCAAAGGATTCTTGGGTGTGGCCATGGTCGTCGTCTCCGTTGGGGCAGGAACGGGCTGTTTCGTCAGGGCGATGGCAGCCGCTTCGCCCGGCGGCTTGCAGCCCTCGCATCGCTTGATTGAGTGGCCTGGGAGAGGGGATGGTTCCTTCTGCCGGACAAGGACAAGGGGTTTTGACAGGCGCAGCCCGAACGGGGGAAGACGAGAGCGCTCCCCCCTGTTCACCCTGAGGGTTCTATGGTTTGTGTCAAGCACCGTGGTTCGCGTCCACCCTCACCCCAACCCTCTCCCGCAAGCGGGAGAGGGAGCAAAAACTCCCTCTCCCCCGGCACGGGGGAGAGGGTTGGGGTGAGGGGGTCATGGCGGACAGCCAGTCGAAGGGCCCGCGTCACTTCAATTCGTCGAAGCTTCGGAGGCCTGCACACGGGGCTTGGACAGACCTGTCCTGAGCCCGTCGAAGGGCTCAGCCCGAACGGGAACCGAACGGTGACGGGGACATGCCCCTCATCCCCTCGGAAAACTGTCGTACTCATGCGCCGCCGAGGCCCCCTGCCGCCTCAGGGCGCTGAACACCAGGTCCATGCCCAGCGCGGTGTCGGCCTGGCTGCGCACGATGGCCTTGAGCTTGTAGGGCGTGTATGAGGCATCCGACTCGAGCAACCGCTGGCGCCGCCGGTGCATCGCCGAGGCTTCGCTGCCGCGGCCTTGCGCCTGGGCCAGTTCCTCCACCGCCAGGCAGGCGCTGAGTTCGGCGCAGACCTCGGGGCGGATATCCAGTGTCTGGTTCAGGCTCACAGTGCCGCCGTCGCGCACGCTTCGCGCCGCCGCTTCCATGAGGGCTTTCAGCTCGCGCTCGGCCATGAGGCGCCGATCGGCGGCGGGGAAGCCTTCGGGCCAGTCGCCCTTGGCCACGGCGTGGTCGATCCAGGCGTCCCAGAGCGGTTTGACTTCGGCTTCGAAGGCCTCGAAGGTGTTGAACTCGGTGGCCTTCTCGCCCACCAGGGTGCCGTCGGGCTGGCGCACGAGCGTGGTGCTGGACTGGAATTGCTTGCGGTGCAGGTCCACCTGCAGCATCGCGGCGGAGGTTCGACCCCGCACCGCGGCGTTCCCCGAAACGCCGACGGGCGCCACATTGCCGCCGAGTTGGCCCGCGTAGCCGGCCTGGGCGCTGACGGTGGCCGACGCGCCGGCCGTCCTGCCGGCGAAGCCCTGGCTGCCCCCGGCAGTCTTGTAGTCGGTGCGTTCGCGACGCCGCTCGCTGGCCAGGCCGGCGCTGAAGCCGATGGCGCCGGACAGCGGCTTGAACATCGGCCCTCCGCCGCCCACCGTCGCCGCGACGCCGCAGCGCGTGGTCGTGGCCACAGCACGCAGTTGTTCGATGGTGCCCACCGACACCTGCGGGTGGCGGGCCAGCAGCGCCTGCATCGGCGAGCTGTGGACCGGTTCGCCGTCGGCGTCGCGCAAGGCGCGCCAGTTCAGCACGGTGTCCACCATCGCGTCGAAGTCGCGCGCCACCTCGTCTTGAGAACGGTCGCCGTATTTCGGCGCGCGCACCAGCACGCCCTGGGTGTCGGTGCGTGAACGGCTGGCCGACCACTGGCCCACCGCCCCGGCGGAGAAGGCGTCGTCCGAGGGCAAAGTGACCACCGCATAACCCACGCCGCCGGTGAAGCCGCCGCGGCCTTGCAACTGCTTGCTGCGGCCGGCGAACAGTTCCATGCCACGCGACTGGCGCGCCCAGCGCAAATGATTCAGCCGCGTATCGGTGAGGTCGATGTCGGCGCGCGCCACCACGCCCAACTGGTTGGCCACACGGCTGACCAGGGAAGAAACGCTCTGCGTGCCGACGCCGAGCGAGCGGCCGCGGTTCAGCGACACCGAGCTGCTGCCGTCCCGCACCACCGGCGCCATCCAGGCCCGCAGCTCCGCAGTGGCCGGCGCGGCCTTCTTCTTGTCTTTGCGCAGGAATGCCTCCATGCGCGGCTTGAGCGAATCGGCGCGGTCGAGCGCGGCACGCGTTTCGGCCGACGCGGGGCGGCGCCCGGCGCCGGAACGCGCGGACTCCGCCAGCTCGCGCGCCGATTGCTCGACGATGTCGTCCCGCTCGTCGTCGGCCATCTCGTCGTCAACCATCGCGCGTGCGGCCGGCTCTTCGGCGATGGGAGGCAACGGCGCGTCGTGCCGGGGCCCCTGAGGGACCGGGCCGCGCGCCTGGACCACTTCGTCCAAAGCCGCCTGGACGGCCCGCAGCGCTTGCGGCACGGTGGCCTGCTTGCCTTGCAGCCGCAATTCAAGCAGGGCCATGGACAAGGCCAGCCATGGGTTGTCCGCCACCGCCCCCTCATCCCTGCCCTCTCCCCCGTTCCGGTGGGGAGGGAGTGACTCTCCCTCTCCCGCTGGCGGGAGAGGGCCGGGGTGAGGGTCTTGGCGTGCAAAAACAGGCGCCGGCTGCGGCAGCCCGGCGCGGCGCACCTCGGCCTGGGTGCGCTCAGGCACCGGCTGCGTTTGCCCCTGGTGCTTCAGGCCGAGCCGGGTGTGCCGGTCCACCGAGCGCCAGGTCTTGCGGCCCAGCCGCATCTCGTCCAGCCTCAACCCGTCGCCGGCATGCTTGTCGATGCGGCGCAGCAGGTAGGAGGCTTCGAGCAGGGGCTCCAGCGCCGAGGCGTCGGCGACGAGCCCCTGCCGCGCCGCGTCCCGCCCCGCCTGCACCAGCTCGCCTTCAATGGCCGCGCGCAATCGCGCGCAAGCGTCCAACAGGGCCTCGTTCGACTGGCGCACCGGCGTGGGCAGGCCCACTTGCGTGGCCACCACGGCCGCCTTGCGCCGGGCTTTCAGCGGGTTGTGGCCGCCCTGCCCCGCCGCCCATTCATCGGCCAGTTGCAAAAGCTGCCGATTGGCCTGGTCATAGGCGCTGCCCGGCCGCACCGAGGTGAAGCCGTTGCGCACGCCGTGGTAGCTGGCGAGCTGCTGCGCGGTCAAGGCCGCTGCCGAAGCTGGGGGATGGGCCAGCCGGCTGGCCGTCGCGCTGGCGGTCTGCAGCCACAGCCAACTGGCGCTGTCGCCGGCCGACGCTTCGGCCAAAGCCCGGGTGGCCTGGTGATAAACGGCCACGGCCTCTTTGAGCGACGGGGGATCGCCCGCCGCCGTGGGTGGCTCGGGCGCCGCCACCCGGGTTAGCAGCTCGGCGCCGCAAGGCAGGTCGACCAGGCGGCCCACCAGGCGCTCCAGCGGGCCGAAGGGCGGCACGGGCTGGCCGTGCAGGCGCTGCGATCCGTCGAACCAGCGCCCGGGGGGCGGCACCAGGCCGCTCGGCGGGCGCCGCATCAATTCGCACAACACCGGTGCAGCGAGCGCGGCGTCGCCGCCGCAGGCCAGCGACAGCGCGCGCGAGACGGCGTCCAGCGTGTCGTTCAGCGGCCATTGGGCCGCCGTCGGCCCCGCCGCGCTGGCGGGCGGCGCCAGCCGCATGCCGAGCGCGCGCACGGCAGCCCGCAGTTCCGGCGTGGCGGTGTGTTCGAAGCCCGGCGGGATGTGAAGCAGTTGCCGCAGACGCGCCGACCGCTGGTTCGTCACCGCCTGGCGCAGCAGGGCGGCCTGCGTGTTCGCCGCCTGCTCCGGCCGGTCCAGCCGCTGCGCCAGCGGAATCAGTTCCTCGGCCTGGCCTTGCAGGCCCTGCAGCGCCTGGCGCGCGCCTTCCAGGCTGGATCGGGCGATGCGCCAGGCTTCATCGGTGCAAGCCTCGCGCCGCTTGGCCTCTTCCAGCTCCGCGCGCGCCCGCGCGTGAAGGGGCTGGGCCTGGGCACGCCGCTCCATGAGGCCTTCGGCGCGTTGCCGCAGCGCGAGCCAGCGCCGGCCGGCGTCCTCGTGGGCGACCAGCAACCTCGCCGCTTCATCGCCGCCCGCGCCCGGGCCGGCGGCGGGCCCGCCGGGCGGCGGCGCCAGGCGCCGCACTTCGGCCCGCGCGCGGTCGCGCAGGGACTGGTGGCGGGCATGCCGGTCGGCCAGCGACCGCAGCACCTCCTGGTGCGCCGCGGCGGCTGCGGCGTCGCGGCCGCCCGGCACCGCGGCCCGGGCTTCCCGCAGTGCCCGCCGGCTGCGCGCTTCCATGGCTTCGCAGTCTTGCAGCAGGCGCTCGGCGCGCAGCCGGCGCTGCTGCAACGCGAGCGGCCGGCCGATGCCGTCCGCGCCGGCTTGCACGCTCGAATCCAGGCCCAACTCGCCCCGGCGCCCTTGCAGGTGCCGCAGCTGCTGTCTTTCGCTGCGCAACCCGGCGGTCAGGCCGCGCAGCTCGTTCTTCAGCGCGGCGCTTCGCCGCTCGGCGTCGTCGAAAGCCCGGCCGGCCCGCGCCAGGTCCGCGCTGGCGGCCTGGTGCGCCTGCAGGCAGGAAGCCGAGGCTTCCCAGGCGCGCGCGTGGTTGGCCTGGGCGGCGGCGATGCCCGCGCCCAGCAGTTCGCCGACGCCCTGCAAATGTGCGCGCTGCTGTTGCAGCCGGCGCAGGTCTTGCAGCGCCCGGTCCATCGCGACGCCGTCGTCCTGGGACGGCTCCGCGGCCGAAGCCCGCTCCCTTTTCCGCTGCTTCTTTTCCGCGCCGGAAGGCGACGGCCGGTCCGGCCGCTCCCAGGCGGCGTCGGCCTGCGGCTTGGCACCCATGCCGATGCCCAGCACCCCACCGGTCAGCCGGGCGGCCGACTTGAGGAAGGCGGCGCACCGCCCTTTCGTGCCGGCCGGCGCGGCGGTGGTGGCGGACTCAAGCCGCTGCAGGCCTTCGCGGCAACTCGCGACATAGCGACGGGCGGTCTCGACCTGCAGGCCCTGGTCGGCGGAGTCGACGCGGGCACCGAGCTGGCTGGCCGGCGGCAAGCCCTGATGGGCCTGCCACCCACCGGGCCGAGGGGCGTTGCCGCTGCGCTGCCCCGCCACCACGAAATTGCCGTTGAGGCTGTGCCCGGTGGTGTTGCGGATGGGGCCTTTGTGGAACCAACCCATGGGCCATCGTTCCCTGCACCGCGCTTTCTCAATCGCGGCAGCCGTGCCTGAGCCGCCGTGCGAGGTAGGCGGCCGCGGCGCGCCGTGCGCCCGGGCGCGCGGCGATGGCGCTGGCACGGTCGGCCAGCACCGGCATGAAGTCCGACGGGCAGTGCAAGGACCAGGCCTGGATCAGTTGCAGCTCCGCGGACGCGGCATGGGCGCCCTGCGCGGCGCGCGGCCGTCGCGGACCGGCGATGACCGGCTGGCGCGGCGCCGGCTGGCGCGACGCGCGTTCCGCCGCGGCCAATGCCGCGGTCGAGGTTTCTGTGGATGGCGGCATGGCGTGCACTTCCTTTTCTCTTTCTCTCTTTTCTCGGGCGCGGAAACACCGGCGCGGCGCCGCGCCGGTGGAAACCGGGCGGAGGCTCGGCGCCGCCCGGGAGTCGCAGGCAGAAACGGGTGCGAGGAATGCCCGCTTACTGCGCGATCGCGCCGGCGTCGGCGTGGAGCTTGCCCTTGTGCTTAAGCTCGTCCATCTGGCGGTTCTCTTTCATCTGGCGCAGCTCCTGCTTCAGCATTTCCTGCAGCTCGGCCTGCATGTCGATGTCGAACTGCCCCAGCAACGCGCCGTTGGACGCGGAGCCGTTGCCCATGCCCATGACGCTGCCCAGCACGCTGCCCAGGGGGCCTGCGCCGCCCAGCAAGTTGCCGAACACGCCGCCCGCGCCGCCGGCGCCGCCGAACACGCTCTTGAGTGCCGTTCCGATAAAGCTCATTTCAATCTCCTGTTGAACAGTTATCTCTGACTGGAAGTCGTCGGCGCCTATTCGCCGGCAACA
>CBJNAE010000051.1:0-15855 GCA_966433995.1 uncultured Ideonella sp.
CAACAGCTTGAAGCTCACCAGATGAGCCAGCGGACGTAGGTGCCTAATCAGGTAATTTTTTGCCATTTATCGATGAATGGCTTGACTCATCCGAAAAGGGGATTCCATTGAAACAGGGGAATGAGGGAGTGGGGTCGGAGCGGCCTTGGAGGCGTGCCCGTGGGCTCGCTTTGGCGGGGATGCTGCTGGGTTCATTGGCATTGGCGGGTTGCGCTGTGCCCTACCTGGACGGCAATCTGAAAGAAGTACAGGCGGAGAAATACCAGAAGCCCATGTCGCCCAGGCCCGCGCAGTTGGTTTTCGAGTTCCAGACCAAAGGCGTGCTCAATACGCGGGCGACCGACTACCTGAAAGCGCAGGTGGTCGAACAGGTTCGCACGAGCGGCCTTTTCTCCCAGGTCGTGGAAGCGCCCGCGCCGGGCGCCGGGCTCCTGAGCATTTCTTTGAACAACGTGCCAGTCACCGACGACGCTTTTTCCAAAGGCTTCGTCACCGGGCTCACCTTTGGACTGGCGGGCACGACGGTGACGGACGGCTATGTCTGCACGGTCAAGTATTTTCCGGAAGGGCAGGCCGAGCCGATCGTGAAGGCCGCCCGCCATGCCCTGCACACGACGGTCGGCGCTTCTTCCGCGCCGCCGAACGCCACCAAGATGGACAGCATGGAAGCCGCTGTCAGGACGATGACCCGGCAGATCGTGAGCAATGGCCTCAACGACCTGTCGCAAGACCCTTCTTTCCAGAAATGAGAGCACGGACATGAGTCGACCTTCGAAAAGAGCCGCCTGGAGCCGCTTGCCCGTCTATCTTTGCCTGCTTGGATCGACATTGCTGGTGGGGTGCGCCCAGATCCAGCTCGGCGCACCTGTCGCCAGCGCCGACAACATTCAAAAGGCCAAGGCCTCCGGACTCCCGCCGTCCAACGTCGGGCAGTTTGAACTCGCGCCGGGCAAGGACGCCGGCATGGACAAGGCCATCAACATCCGGAGTAACACGCTGACCGCGCCCACCTCGGGCTCGTTCGCGGCCTACCTGAAGGAAACCTTGGCCACTGAGCTGAAGGCCGCGGGCCTGTACGACGCGGCGTCCAAGATCGTCATCAGCGGGAAGCTGGTGGACAGCCAACTCGACTCGGCCACTTCAGGCGGGACCGGCCGCCTGGCAGCGCGGTTCATGGTTACCGGGTCTGGCAAGGTGCTGTTCGACAAGGAGTTCGTCGCCCAGGACAAATGGGAGTCTTCCTTCGTCGGCGCCATCGCCATCCCAGCGGCGATCAACAACTACAGCGCGCTCTACCGGAAACTGGTGGGCCAACTGCTGGACGACGCCGAGTTCAGGCGGAGCGTCGGGGCGGCCCGCTGACGCCACTCCCAGCCCTGGCGGATTTCAAGCGGCCTGGCGACGCGGGCCGCTTGACCAGCGCCAGAGCCGCCATCCCAAGAGCAAGCCGATCACGACGGCATACACGCCCACCTCGGCCAGGTTGTTCTTCGCCGCGCGCATCCAGAAGAAATGCAGCAGGCCCAGCAAGGCGACCGCATAGACGGCCTTGTGCAGGGCCTGCCAGCGCTTGGCGCCCAGGGCCTTGATGGCGCGGTTGAAGGAGGTGGCGGCCAGCGGCGCCATCAGCACCAGGGCGAGGAAGCCCACCAGGGCGAAAGGGCGCTTGGGGATGTCGGTCGCGATGGCCTGCAAATCGAAGCCCATGTCGAGCCAGGCGTACGACAGGAAGTGCATCACCGCGTAGAAGAAGGTGAACAGGCCCAGCATGCGGCGGAACCGCGCGAGTGCGGCCTGGCCCGTGATCTGCCGCAGCGGCGTGACGCACAGGGTGGCGCACAGCAAGCGCAAGGTCCAGTCGCCGGTGCCGCGGATCAGCGCTTCGGCCGGGTTGGGGCCGAGCGTATTGGCATAGGCGCCGTGGAGGAGGCTGATGAACGGCAGCAGGCAGGCCAGGAACAGCGCCGGCTTCGCGGCGCCGTGCATCAACCAGTTCCCGGTCTTGGCCCCATGCTGCGGACGGGGCGGCGCGGAGACCATCAGAAGAACTTCTTCAGGTCCATGCCGGCGTAGAGCTGTCCCACCTGCGCCTCATAGCCGTTGAACATCAGGGTCGGGCGCTTCTTGGCGAACAGGCCGCCCTCGCCGATGCGCCTTTCCGCGGCTTGGCTCCAGCGGGGATGGTCGACGTGGGGGTTCACGTTGGAGAAGAAACCGTACTCCTCCGGGTTGGCCTTGCTCCAGCTGGTCTGCGGCTGCTTCTCGGTGAAGCGGATCTTCACGATCGACTTGCCGCTCTTGAAGCCGTATTTCCAGGGCACCACGAGGCGCACCGGGGCGCCGTTCTGGTTGGGCAGCACTTCGCCGTAGAGGCCGAACGAGAGCAGGGCCAGCGGGTTCATCGCCTCGTCCAGGCGCAAGCCTTCCACGTAAGGCCAGTCGAGCACCCGCGACGACAGGCCTGGCATCTGCGACTTGTCGGCCAGCGTCGTGAATTCAACGTACTTGGCGTTGCCGGTGGGCTCGACCCGCTTGACCAGCTCGGCCAGCGAGTACCCGACCCAAGGGATGACCATCGACCAGCCTTCCACGCAGCGCAGCCGGTAGGTGCGCTCTTCCTGGGCGCCGAGCTTGAGCAGCTCGTCGATGTCGTAGACCTTCGGACGCTTGACCTCGCCTTCCACGCTCACCGTCCAGGGTCGGGGTTTGAGCGTCCTGGCCTGTCGGGCCGGGTCGCTTTTGTCGGTGCCGAACTCGTAGAAATTGTTGTAGCCGGTGACGTCGTCGTAGGGCGTGGGTTTTTCCATCACGCTGCCGCCGGCCGCGGTGTTCCGCACGGTGGACAGCCCTGCGAGCTTGCCGGGCCGCGGGGCCGAAGCGGCCTGGGCGAGGGCATCGCGCCCGGCCCATCCCGCCATCGCGGCACCGCCGGCCAGCGCCAGGGCCTGGATGAATTCCCGGCGCCGCTCGTAGACGGCCCGGGGGGTGATGTCGCTGCCGTTCTTGCCGTGCCGGTAGCCTCGGTCGGGGTGGTAGTGCATGGACGCTCCTTTCGCTCGCGGGGTCAGTCGCCGCAGGTTGGAATTCCTTACGCGGCCCAGGTTCCCCCGGCGCCGTCAGATCACGTCGCCCAGGCCGGAGGGTTCGAAATCGAACAACCGCAGGGAGCTTTTCGAGATCCTTTCGCGGAAGCTCTTGCGTGCGAACAGCTTGGCCTGCGCTTCGGCGGGCAGCTCGGTGATGTTGATGATGTTCTTGACGATCAGGGTGTCGATCACGTCTTCGATCACCCGCACGAAATCGGCGTCGAGCTGGCCGAAGCCCGAGGTTTCCGCGGGCGCGCGGCCGACGAAGGCCTGCACCTCGGGATGGTGGTCTTCCAGGAATTCAGAGGCCTCGGGGGTGGCCTGGCGGTGCAGGCTTTCGATCTGGCCTTGTGGGTTGCGGTTCACGAAAGGCATGGCTGCGGCTCGGCGGGAAGTGGTCGTCGCACTATAAGCCGCTGCCCGTGAAAGGGGGGGCGCCATGGCTCCCGGCGGGGTCATCGCGCGGCGCCGTCCGGAAACGGAAAAGCCGGTCTCGGACCGGCTTTTCGGAGGGCTGGAACGGGCCGCGGTTCAGTGCAGGCCGGCGATGTAGTCGGACAGGGCCTTGATCTCGCGGTCGTTCAGCTTGGCCGCCACGCCGGTCATCTGGGCGCTGTTGGCGCGACCGCCGTCGCGGTAGGCCTTGAGCTGGGCCTCGGTGTAGTCGGCGTGCTGGCCGCCCAGGCGCGGGTACTGGGCCGGGATGCCGGCGCCGTTCGGGCTGTGGCAGCCCGAGCAGGCGGGGATGTTGCGGTCGGCGACGCCGCCGCGGAAGATCTTCTCGCCCAGCGCGACGGTTTCCTTGTTCTTGGCGGCGCCCGCCACCGGTTTCTTGCCGGCGTAGAAGGCGGCCACGTTGCGCATGTCCTGCTCGCTCAAGTTGGCGGCGAAACCCTGCATGACGGGGTTCTTGCGCTTGCCGGCCTTGAAGTCGGAAAGCTGCTTGACGATGTATTCGGGGTGCTGGCCTTGCAGGATGGGGTTGCCCGGCGCGCCGCGGGTGCCGTCCGAGGTGTGGCAGGCGGAGCACACGTTGGTGGCGGTGGCCTGGCCCTTGGCCAGATCGACGGCCGGCGCGGCGGCGGGCGTGTTGGCGCTGGCTGTTCCCACCGTCCAGGCCAGGGCGAGGCCGCACAGCGCGGTGGGGAAGGACTTGGCGTGAAGCTTCATGTTTTCTTCTCTTTGCTGTCGGATCTGCTGTCAGGTGCAAAACCAGTCGATTTTACAATGGAGTGATTTGGGGCCCACACGGCCAGCGCAAAAATGACACAGCCCCTCGCCAAGCGGCCCGCCGCCCCCGCCTCAGATTTCAGCAAGCTGCCGCTGGCCCAGCGCGATGCCCTGGCCTGGACGCACACCGCGCGCTTCCTCACCACCGCCAGCCAGCTCGACCAGCTGCCGCAGACCGAGCTGCCCGAAATCGCCTTCGTCGGCCGCTCCAACGCCGGCAAGAGCACCGCGATCAACACCTTGACCCAGCAGGGCCGGCTGGCGTTCGCCTCGAAGACGCCGGGCCGCACCCAGCACATCAACCTGTTCGAGCTCGGCCCCCGGGCGCAAGCCGATGCTCTCTTCGCCGACCTGCCCGGCTACGGCTACGCCGCGGTGGCGCGCGGCGCCAAGCTGCGCTGGCAGAAGGTGATGGCCGACTACCTCGCCGAGCGGCGCAGCCTGGCCGGCGTGGTGCTGATGGTCGATTCCCGGCTGGGCTTCACCGACCTGGACCGCCAGCTGATCGAGTTCGTCCGCCCCCGCCTGGTCAACGGCGCCGTCAAGCTGCTGGTGCTGTTGACCAAGGCCGACAAGCTCAACCGCCGCGACGCCGACCATGCGCTGGCCACCGCGCAGGCGGTGTTGGGCGAAGTCGCCACCGATGAGTCGGATCTGGGCATGGCGCTGTTCTCCGCGTTGAAGAAGACCGGCGTGGGCGACGCCGCGCTGTCGCTGCGCCAGTGGGTGGCGGGCGAGGCCGAAGCCGCCCCCGCCGGGCCCGGCGCGCCGACCTGATCGCTCGGCCTCGTTCAAGGCCGGCCAATGAACAGGTAGACCCCGGCCGAGCCGCGCCTGGCATAGGTCAACCCGAGGTAGAACGGACCGATGCCGGTGTCCGCCGCATAGAACACGCTGCCGCCGCTGCGCAACTCGCCCAGCGCGATGTCGCTCTCGCGCGCCCAGGTGTTGCCGGCCTCCACGCTGGCGCCGAGGAAGCTCCCGCGCGTGAACATCGCCACGCCGCTGACGCGGCGCGTGTAGGCCAACCGGCCGAAGAGCGCCGCGTTGCCCTGCAGCTGGCCGGGCTTGTAGCCGGAAAGCTGGTGGAAGCCGCCGAGGCGGTAGCGCCCCAGGCCGCTGGGCGGCGGGTTGTCGGTGGACTGCAGCCGCGCATAGGCGTTCAGCGTGTGCGGGCCCCAACTGCCCACCGCGTTGCCGTCGAACTCCATCCGCCGGAAGGCCTGCTTCTCCAGCGTGTCCGGCAGCGAGCCGCTTTGCTTGCCGGCCCACAGCTCGCCGCTGAAACGGTAGCCGTGGCGTGGGAAGTTGGCATCGTCCAGCTGGTCGACCACGGCCCGCAGCCGCACGCCGGTCTCGCGGCTGGTGGTGTTGCCGCGCGGGCCGGTCGCCTCGGCGTCCAGCAGCTCGGGCGCGTCGCGCACTGCGGTGTGGCCCAGGCCGACGCGCACTTCGCCGAAGCGGCCCCAGGGCTGGCCGAGGTCGACGCCCAGGCGCAGCGTGCGGCGGTCGTAGCGGCCGTGCAGCGCACCGCTGCCCGGGTCGTAGACGGCCAGGCGCCGCCGCTCGGCGGACATCCAGCCCGCGGCGAACCAGTCGCTGCTGGCGCCCAGCTTCAGGTCCAGCGGCCGGTAAAGCTCGGTGGACCAGCTCGGCACTTCGCCGATCTGGACGCGGTTGCGCCACTCGGCGCCGTTCTCGTCGAGCCAGTGGCGGTCGTGGCTGAGCTTGAGGTTGAAGGCGCTCTCGCCGCTGAAGTTGGTGCTCAGGTCCAGGCCGAGGTGGAAGTAGTTGGGGCCCCAGCTCTTGTCTTCCAGGTCGAAGACCAGCTCGTTGCCGCCGTCGGGCCCGGGCCGCAGGACGTAGTCGCTGCGCCGGTAGTCGCCGCTGGCCGCGAGCAGCCGCACGTCGCGCTCCACCCGCGCCGGGTCGAAGTCCTGGCCGGGCTGGGACTCCAGGCGCGGCAGCAGGCGCTCCGGCCGCGTCGATTCGCTGCCCTCGAAGGCGATGGCGGTGACCTTGCCGCGCGGCGCTTCGAGTCGCGGCTGGCGCTGCCGCCATGCCGCGTACGCCTCGGGCGACAACTTCAGGTGCGCCAGCTTCGGCAGCGCCCGCTCCGCGGCCTGCTGGCCGAGCGCCATCAACTCGGGGGTGCGCGCGAAGTCGGACGACGTCAGCGTGCCCAGGTCGGGCTGCAGCAGCACGTCGCGGCCGGTCAGCAGGGCCAGGCTGCGCTGCACGTTCTGCTCGGTCAGGATGTTGATCATCTGGGCCGTCAGGCCGCCCACGCTGCCCAGGGTGCTGCGCGGCGCCAGCGGCGTGCCGATGTTCACGGCGATGACCAGGTCGACGCCCATCTCGCGCGCCACGTCCACCGGCAGGTTGTTGACCAGCCCGCCGTCGCCGAGGATCCGGCCGTCCAGCTCGGTCGGCGCGAAAACGCCGGGCACGCTCATGCTTGACCGCATCGCCGAGGCCAGGTCGCCGCCGGCCAACACGCGCATCTGGCCGGTCTCCATGTCGGTGGCGACGGCGCGGAACGGGATGGGCAACGCGTCGAAGTCGTTCAGCAGCCCGGCCCGCAGCGTGTAGCGGCGCAGCAGGTTCTCCAGCCCCCGCCCGGACAGCGCGCCCAGCGGCACGCGCAGCTCGCCGTCGCGCATGCCCAGTTCGATCAGCGGCGAGATCTCGAAGTCCTGCTCCTTGCGGCGCTGCGACAGGTTCTGGCGGTCCACCCGCGAGGCGAACACCGCGTCCCACTGCACCTTCAGCAGCTCGGATTCGAGCTGCTGCGCCGACATGCCGCTGGCGTACAGCCCGCCGATGATTGCGCCCATCGAGGTGCCGACCACCACGTCGACCGCGATCCGCTCGCGTTCCAGCACCTTGAGCACGCCCACGTGCGCCAGGCCGCGCGCGCCGCCGCCGGACAGCACCAGGCCGATGCGCGGCGCGCGCCCCGGCGCAGGCGCCGCAGCCTGCGAATTCAAGGCCGGCCCCGCGCGGGGCGGCTCGGCGGGGTGGGGATCCTCCGCGATCGGGGCGGCCGGGGCGGTGCCCCAGGCGCAGCCAAAGGCCAGGGCGATGGCAAAGATGGCGCGGGTGAGCGCGGCGCCGCGCGTCTTTTTTTCCATGCGGAATTTTCAGGGATGGCGCGGCGGTGCCGGCCGGACGCGGCTGCGCGGCCGTCACCGGGCCGCGGCCCGGCGCACAGGCTCAGGACAGCTCGTTGATCACCGCCTGGAGCGCGCGCTGCGACAGCGGGCGCTCTTCCAGCGGCAGCAGCAGTTTCTCGCCGCTGAGGCGCTCCAGCGCCGCCTGGGTGATGGAGTGGGTGCGGCCGGGGTACTCGCCGGCGAAGAGGAAATAGCTGCCGTGCGGGCTGCGCCACAGCAGCTCGGCGCGGGTCCAGCGGCCGCGCAGGAACAGGCGGTGGCGGCTGCCCGGGCGCATCGCGTCGACCACCGAGTCGTAGTCGCTGTCTTCGCTGGCGGGGTGGGTGTCGATCAGGTCGGCCGGGACGGTGTCCATCGAGGACAGCTCGATGAGGGAATCGGCGAACGAGGGTCCCATGGGCGGGCCGGGGTCGGGCTCGTCGCGCAGCATCTGCAGGATCTGCTCGGGCGTGGCCGAGGCCGCGGCCGAAGCGGCGGCGGTGGGCGCCAGCCCCACCAGGCCGCCGCCGGCCTTGTTCCCGGGGCGCAGGGCCTCGGTGTGCACGGCCATCAACTCGTCGAGCACGTGCCGCTGCTCGGCCGGCGCCAGGTCGATGAAGGCCATGCCCGCGTTCAGGCGCTGCAGCAGCGTCGGCAGCAGCGCCAGCAGCCGCTGGCGGCTTTGCGGGTGGTCGGGCGGGTTCAGGCTCCAGAGCAGGTCGTCGACGGCTTTCATGTAGGACACCGTGGCCTCGGCCTGCTCGCCGTTGCGGATGATCGAATGGGCCAGCACCTTGGCCCATTCGCCGGTGACGAAGCGGCGGATGCCGGGGCTGACGCGCAGCGGCACCATCTGGTCGACCAGGCGCTGGGAGATCTGGCGCTGCAGGTTGTCGCGCTTCTCGGCGATCAGCAGCTCGTCGACGTGGGTCTGCGCCGCGCCGAGCGCCGCGTCGCGCTGGGCTTGCAGGTGGGCCTGGAGCTTGGAGAGCGTGCGGCGGTAGAGCCAGACGTCCTGCGCGGCGCTGGCGGCGATCTCCTCCACCAGCGAGCGGCCGTATTCGGCGAGCGCGGCCAGCCGGCTGTCGGTGGCGTCGCCGTAGAGCAGGAAGGCCTGGCTGAGCTGGTCCATGAAAAGCCAGACCGCGTGCTGGTGGTCCTGCATCATGGTGGCGTCGCCCAGCGCCACCTGCAGCGCCGACGCCTGCAGCCTGGCCAGAAGCGGGCGGCAGGCGGCGTGCACTTTGGTGTCCGACAGGACCACGTCGAAGAAGCGAGCCATCAGTTCGATGATCTGGTGGTCGACCGCGTCCTGCGTGGCCGCGGTCAGCGCCTTCAGATGGTCCCGCAGCCGCGGGGCGGCCAGGTCGCTGTGCGGCGTCCGGGACGCTGTGGCCGCCGGCGGCAACTGGCGCAGCAGCGCCTCCAGGCGCTCCAGCGCGGGCCCGAAGTCGGGCCCCGGGTTGAAACCGACGCGGGGCAGCGTCGGCAGGTCGAGCGCCGCGGCGGCGCCCGCGGGCGGATTGGCCGTCGTCGATTGGGCCGACAGTCGCTCGCGCGCGCGGGCCAGCGTAGCCGGCGCCTGCGGCAGGGAAGGGAACTCGCCGGCCGCCGCGGGGGCCGCCTGCGGCGTGGCGGCCGGCGGCCGGGCCATCGAGGGGCTTTGCGACAGCACCACGGTGCGGTACATGCTGGGCGTGAAACCCATGTCCTCGATGCGGCTCGACGCGGCGGCCCAGGCTTTCTTGAGCAGGCCGCTGGCCACGCCGGAGGCCAGGCGCAGGAAGATGCCCCGCTGCACCGGCGCCGAGGTGACGGCGCAGGCCGCGTGCCAAAGCGCGCGGGCGTAGAACACCGGCTTGAACGGGTTGGACTCCGCGGTCACGTGCTGCTGGCCGTTCAGCGTCGACGTGAAGGACTGCAGTTCGCGCAATTCCCACTCGGCCGTGGCGTCGATGAGCTGGGCGGCCCGCGAGATCTCGATGTCGGCCTCGACCTGGCTTTCGTCCATCAGGGACAGCGCGCCGCCCAGGTCGCCGAAGGGGTCGGCGTGGGAACGGCCGCTGTGTTCCTGCAGGTCCGCGCGGACCAGGTTGCCCAGCGTGTTGGTGAACGCCTCGCGCAACGACGCATGGCGTTTGCGCAGCAATTCGATCAGTTCGAAATAGTGCTGCCGCTCCGCCGGGGACAGCATGCCTTCCCGCGGCTGGCGTAATTGCTCCAGCGTCCCGATGGCGATGCGGTCCAGCAGCTCGGGCGAGCGGGACAGTTCGTCATCAACAAATTGCTGAAACTGGGGCGCAATCGGCATGTGAGCGCTCAATCCGTGGCAACGCGCCGATTATCTCCGGTGCGAAGCGGCTTGGCGACCCGGTAATCTTCCGGGCCCGGGAGGTTTTTCCCGGGGGCCGCATCGACTTCCAACCCATGAATCCGACCCCTCCGACACCCGCTTTGTTCCAGGACGTCCTGGTGCTCGTCGCCCACCCCGACCTCGCCGGCTCGCGCGCCAACCGCGCCCTGATGGAGGCCGCCTCGGCCGCCGGGACGCGGGTGCGGGTCCGGGACCTCTACGCGCTTTACCCCGATTACCTCGTCGACGTGGCCGCGGAGCGGCGCGAATTGGCCAAGGCGGGCCTGGTGGTCTGGCAGCACCCCATCCACTGGTACCACATGCCGCCCTTGATGAAGCTGTGGGTGGACGAGGTGCTCGGCTTCGGCTGGGCCTACGGGCCCGGCGGGCAGGCGCTGCGCGGCAAGGACTTGTGGCTGGTGGCCAGCACCGGCGGCCCGGAGGACTCTTACCGGCCCGACAGCTACAACCGCTATTTCTTCGATGCCTTCCTGCCGCCCTACGAGCAGACCGCCGCGCTGTGCGGCATGCGCTTCCTGCCGCCCCTGCTGCTGCACGGCGCGCAGCGCGCCGGCCGCGCCGAGATCGCCGCGCACGCCGAGGCCTACGCGCAGCGCCTGGCCGGCTATCCCGACTGGCCGGAACTGGCCGGCCTGCCGGAATGCGCCGCCTGCGCGGTGCCCACCGACGCGCGGCCGGCCCCGGACGCCCGTCGACAACCCCTGCGGGAGGCTTGATGGAACATTCCTCTTGGCTGACCACCAGCCTGGTCTACCTGGCGGCCGCGGTGCTGGCCGTTCCCCTGGCCAAGGCGCTCGGCCTGGGCGCCATCATCGGCTACCTGGTGGCCGGCATCGCCATCGGGCCCTGGGGGTTGAAGCTGGTCACCGACCCTCAGCAGATGCTGCATTTCGCGGAGTTCGGCGTCGTGCTGATGCTTTTCCTGGTCGGCCTCGAACTCGAACCGCGCCGGCTGTGGGCGATGCGAAGGCCGATCTTCGGCTGGGGCAGCGTGCAGCTCTTCGGCTCCGCGACGCTGATGGCCGCCGCGGCGGTGGCCTGGGGGCTGGACTGGCGGCTCGGGCTGGTGGCCGCGCTCGGCCTGGCGATGTCGTCCACCGCGATCGGGCTGGGCGTGCTGGCCGAGCGCAACCTCATGGCCACGCCGTCGGGCCAGAGCGTGCTCAGCGTGGCGCTGCTGCAGGACGTGGCGGCCATCCCCATCCTGGCCCTGTTGCCGCTGCTGGCGGCGGGCGGTGCCCAGGCCGGCAGCGGCAGCGGCTGGCTGGGCGCGGCCAAGGCGCTGGCCGTGGTGGCGGCCATCGTGCTGGGCGGCCGGCTGCTGCTGCGTCCGGCCTTGCGCTGGATCGCCCGCAGCCGCACGCCGGAGATCTTCACCGCGGCTTCGCTGCTGCTGGTGGTGGCCACGGCGGCGCTGATGCACAGCGTCGGGCTGTCGATGGCACTCGGGGCTTTCCTCGCCGGCGTGCTGCTGGCCGAAAGCGAATACCGCCGCGAGCTGGAGACCGACATCGAGCCCTTCAAAGGCCTGCTGCTGGGCCTGTTCTTCATCGCGGTGGGCATGAGCATCGATTTCGCGGTGGTGATGGCCCACCCCGGCTGGATCGCCCTGGTGGTGCTGGGCTTCCTGCTGCTCAAGGCCGCGGTGCTGTGGGGCATGGCGTCCCGCATGGAGACGCCGGCGCAGGAGCGGCCCGTGTTCGTCCTGCTGCTGGCGCAGGGCGGCGAATTCGGTTTCGTGGTGTTCCAGGCGGCGACCCAGGCGCGCGTGGTCGACGGCGCCGTCGCCTCCTTCCTGGTCGCTTCGGTGGCGCTGTCGATGCTGCTGACGCCGCTGCTGCTGGTCGTGGCCGACCGCTGGTGGACGCCGCGGCTGGGCCGGCGCGGCGCGTCCGCGATGAAGGAGATCGACGAGCCGCAGAACAGCGCGGTGATCATCGCCGGCTTCGGCCGCTACGGCCAGATCGTCGGACGGCTGCTCTACGCCAACGGCATCCAGCCCACGGTGCTCGACCACGACGCAGAGTCGGTCGAAGCGCTGCGCAAGTGGGGCTGGCGCGTGTTCTACGGCGACGCGACGCGGCTGGACCTGATGCGCACCGCCGGCGCGGCCCAGGCCAAACTGCTGGTGCTGGCGATCGACGACGTGGCCCAGAGCGTGGCGGTGGCCAGGATGGCGCGCGAGCATTTCCCCGGCCTTTCGGTGGTGGCGAGGGCGCGCAACGTGCAGCACTATTTCGACTTGCGCGAACAGGGCGTCGAGTGCGTCGAGCGCGAGACGCTCGACTCCGCGCTGATGACCGGGCGCAGCGCCCTGGAGTTGCTCGGCTGGCAGCCGCACGCCGCGCGCAACCTGGCGATGCGCTTCAGGCGCCACACCATCGAACAACTGGCCGCGATGCAGCCGCATCGCCGTGACGAAGCCCGGCTGGTCGCTGTGGTCAAGCAAGGCCGGCAGCAGCTGGAAAGCCTCTTCGCGCAGGAGCGCGAAGAGGGCCTGGAGGCCAGGCGCCGGGGGCAATGGAGCGGCGGAGACGGGCACTGACCCGGGCGCACCGCCGGCGCCTAGTTGTGAAGCTTCAATAGGTTGTATCCGGTGTTCATCCGGATTGGGTTTGAGAGACTGGAAGTCGCCAAACACCCAATCCACTCAGGACACCAAAGCCGGATGAACACCCATAAGCATGCCCGACTTACCTTCGCGCGCCGAATCGAGATGGTCAAACAAATGACTGAAGGCGGATTGAGTGCCTATGCGGCGGCCGCCGCGCAAGGAGTCACAGCCCCCACAGCCAGGAAGTGGCTGGGGCGCTATCTCAGCGGTGGGCAAGCCGCCTTGGCAGACGCCTCCTCACGGCCCGCTCGCTCGCCCAGAAGCATCGAACCGGCCAAGGCCCTGCTCATCGTGGAGCTGCGCAAACGCCGGATGTTGCAGGCCAAGATCGCGCGCAGCGTTGGAGTCTGCGAATCGACGGTTTGCCGCGTATTGGCTCGCTCCGGATTGTCCAAACTCAGCGACTTGGAACCGGCCCAGCCCATTGTTCGCTATGAGCATGAAGCGCCGGGTGATCTGCTGCACATCGACACCAAGAAGCTCGGCCGTATCGTGCGCCCCAGCCATCGCGTCACAGGCGACCGCCGGGACACTGTGGACGGTGCGGGCTGGGAGATGCTGTTCGTGGCCATTGACGACCATGCTCGCTTGGCGTTCACCGCCATGCACCCCGATGAAAAGACTGCTCAAGGTGTCCAGTTCTTGCGAGACGCGGTGGCGTACTACGCCCGGCTGGGCGTGACTGTTAAGCGGCTGCTGACTGACAACGGCTCAGCGTTCCGTTCGCGGATCTTCCGCGAAGCGTGCCTTGAACTCGGTATCAAACACCAGTTCACTCGTCCTTACCGACCTCAAACCAACGGCAAGGCCGAACGCTTCATTCAGTCGGCTCTGCGCGAATGGGCCTACGGCTGGACTTACCAAAACTCTGCCCATCGCACCAAAGCTTTGGCCAGCTGGCAGCACCATTACAACTGCCATCGCCCTCACAGCGCCATCGGCGGCTTACCTCCCATCTCTCGCCTATCCGGTTTAGGAAATAACCTCTTGACGCTTCACACCTAGTCCAGTGAAACGGAGAAATCGCACTTCCGATTTCTCCGTTTCACTGGACTACTAGCGCTCCGGTCGAATGTTTCGTTCCACCAGGAAAAACCGTGCGAATCCGCACGGTCCGCCGATCCGACGGCAGCTACCCTTGGTCGCCAAAGCCCGGGCGCGGCGCTCCCAAACAAACCGCGCCTTGATAGCCTTCATTCCCAGATGACACGGGCACCGTCAGCGACGGCGGATGCCGGAAGTGCCGGCACGCCGCAGGGCGCGCGGACACAGGGGCCATGAACCCCGCGTGCGTCCAGTGGCCCCGGGCAGGGGGCCGATGGCGGTGCCGCCCGGCCGGGCGATGCACGGCGCCATCGTCGAAAACGAACAAGACACTCGAGGGAGTGATGATGCCCAAGTACCTGGTCACCATGCCGGTCACCGGCTTCGTGTCGAGAGAAGTCGAGGCCGATGGCGAAGCCGACGCCATCCATGCCTTCTGGGACTTGGACGCGGACCCGCGCGGACCCGACGCCTGGCAATTCACCGAGCATGTCGTCAGCGGCGGCGTCAGCGCGGCGTTGCAGAACGACGTGCAAGTCAGGCGCGTTTCCGGCGCCGAAGCAGGCGGCGACGCACACATCGCCATCCGCGTCGGCCCATGGGACGGGGCGAAGGCATCCAGCGCCCCGCGCAAAGACAAGCTCCCCGAGCCCGCGGGGTTCTGATGGTGTGCGCCAAAGAAACCCCCGTGGCCTGTCCGCCGCGGGAAGCGCGGCTGCGCCTGCCCGCCGTGTCGCTGCTCGGCCCGTCCGCCGACTTGTCGTCCTGCGTGCGGGCGTATGTGAGCCGGGACACCCGGCACACGCCGCTGGCGCCGTCGCGGCAGTCGAGCCATTTCCCCGCCACGGCCACCTGTGCCCTCATCTGGGTGCTGGAAGGGCGACTCGATTCAGTCTGCGCGATCGGTGGGCGGCCCGGCGAGACATTGCCTCCCGGCGTGCTTTTCCGCGGGCCGCAGAGCCGGCCCTTCGTGGCCAGTGGCGCGGGGCCGCTGTGGTTGTTCATGTGCTTCTTGATGCCCGATGCATTGCATGCGCTGGCGGGGCTCAAACCGGCCGCATGGACGAACCGCACCGCGGCCATGCGCGAGGCCCTGGGCGGCGAATGGCAGGCGATGGCCCGCCGGGTCCAGCACGCCAGCGACGACGCGGGCCGGGTCGAGTGCATCGAGGACTTCCTTAGGCCGCGTTGGCGAGTCCTGCGCGGGGCGGGCCACCTCAGCGCGGAGCGCTACGAAGACTGGGCGTCATGCCTGCGCTCGCGGGCGCAAGCCTCGGGCGCGGGCCAGAGCGAGCGCCAAATGGAGCGCCGCATCAAGGGCATCTCCGGCTTGAGTTGGCGCGATATTCGCGCGATCAACCAGGCCGAGGCCGTCTTCATCAAGACGGGCGAGGCGGCAGTCTCGGGACCGCTGGTGTGGGCGGAGGTCGCATCTGACGCTGGCTATGCGGACCAACCCCACCTGTGCCGGTCCATCCGCAAGGCTTCGGGCTTCACGCCGACGGAACTGCACAGCCGCGCCCGTTTCGACGAAGCATTCTGGATCTACAGGCTCAGCCGGCTTTGGCGTTGAGCACGAGGCCGCATGTCGCAACCGTTCAAAAGGGAATCAGTTTGAAACACCGCCTTTTTGTGTCGGAACCGTTCAATACGCCGCAAAGCGCAAACCGGAGACTGCGCGCCACGCCGAACACCGAGCCTGCCCCACGAACGGCGGCGACAGCGGTGCCGGACCAAAAGTCCGACGTCACGACGACAAAGTCCCGACCCACATGAAGAAACCACTCTTGAGGAAAACCATGTCCAAACGATCGCAAATGATTCCGCAGACTTTCCACCTCGCGCCCCTGGGCGCGCTGCTCGGATGTTCTCTGTCGCTGCTGGGTGCCCATGCCCAGGCTCAAACCACCACGGCACCGCCCGCGGGCTACAAGCTCTGCGCCGCCGAAGGGCAGCGCTGCGAATTCACAGGCCTGAGGAATGTGGTGTACGGCGCCAACCGCACATGGACGGCCGCGCGCAGTTTCCTGGATGGCACGGCATGCACGAACGCCACCTTCGGCGATCCCTTGTACGGCGTGGCCAAGACTTGCTATGTCAGCGCCGAGTCTGCCCCTGCTCCCGCTCCCGCTCCCGCTCCGTCGGGCAATGTCCCTCCAGCGGGATACCAACTCTGCGCCGCGGAGAACCAGCGCTGCAGCTTCACCGGCGCGGCCAGCGTCGTCTACGGCGCGCGCACCACCTGGACGGCGGCGCGTGAGTTCACGGGCGGGGTGGCGTGCAACAACAGCACCTTCGGCGACCCGCTGCCGAACGTCTTCAAGGCTTGTTATGTGAGAGCTGCCCAGGCAC
>CBJNAE010000052.1:0-15843 GCA_966433995.1 uncultured Ideonella sp.
GGGAGTTCAAACTGCGACCCAACGTGACCTTCCACGACGGCAGCCCCTTCACCGCCGAAGACGTGGTGTTCTCGGTGGAACGCGTGCCCACCGTCAAGGACAGCCCCGGCCTGTTCTCCTCCTACACCAAGGCGATCGCCGGCATGGCGGTGGTGGACCCGCTGACCATCCGCTTCAAGACGGCCCAGCCCTACCCGCTGCTGCCCAACGACCTGTCGGCCATCGCCATCGTCTCGAAGAAGGCCGCGGCGGGCGCGACCACCGCCGACTTCAACGCCGGCAAGGCCGCCGTCGGCACCGGGCCCTTCAAGCTCGTGCGCTTCGCGCGCGGCGAAAGGGTGGAGCTGGCGCGCAACGAGGCCTACTGGGGCAAGAAGCCCCAGATGCAGAACCTGACCTTCAAGATCCTGACCAACGACGCGGCCCGCATGGCCGCGCTGATGGCCAACGACGTGCAGCTGATCGACGCCGTGCCGGTCGCCGACGTCAAGCGCCTGCTCGCCAACCCCGAATTGCGGGTGGCCCAGCGCACCAGCACGCGGTTGATCTACCTCTACCTGGACGTCTCGCGCGACGTGTCGCCCTTCGTCACCGACAAGGACGGCAAGCCGCTGCCTGCCAACCCGCTGAAAGACGTGCGGGTGCGCCAGGCGCTTTCCAAGGCCATCGACCGCGAGGCGATCAAGGCCCGCGCCATGGACGGCGCCTCGCGCCCGACGGCCCAGCTGGTCATCCCCGGCCTGCCGGGCCACGTCGACGCGATGAAAGTGGAGGCCGCCGACGTCGAAGGCGCCAAGAAGCTGCTGGCCGAGGCCGGCTACCCCAACGGCTTCGGCATCACGCTGCACGGCACCAACAACCGCTATGTGCAGGACGACCAGATCCTGCAGGTGCTGGCGCAAATGTTCAGTCGCATCGGCGTGGCCACCAAGGTGGAGGCGCAACCCGCCGCCGTCTTCTTCGGCCGGCAGAACAAGAGCGAATACTCGGTGTCGATGAGCGGCTGGTCGCCCGACAGCGCCGAGGCGTCGTCGCTGCTGCGCGCCTTCATTGCCACCCGCAACAAGGACAAGGGCCTGGGCAACTACAACGCCGGCAACTACAGCAACCCCAAGGTGGACCAGCTGTTGGAGACGGCCCTGGGCACGATCAACGACACCGAGCGCGACAAGCTGCTGCAGCAGGCCACGCAGCTGGCCGTCGGCACCGACGTGGCGGTGATCCCGTTGCACCACCAGGTGAACCTCTGGGCCTCGCGCAAGGAAGTCACCTTCAGCGGCCGCTCCGACGAACGCACGCTGGCGGCGGATTTCGTCCTGCAGCAGCCCTGACAGTTCGATTCACCCCCACAGGACGAGGGCGCTTGCGCCCTCGTTTTTTTCGCGCGACTCGCGGCCGGCTGCTATGAAGGCTTGGAATACCCGGGCGAAATTAAGTCACTTCGCCGTTCGGGGGCCGCTGCCTACCATGCACTCACATTCAGTTTCCGGGTGATTGTTATGGCAGTTTTCCTCTTGAGACGCGTGCTGCAGGGCCTGCTGGTGCTGCTGGTGATGTCGGTGATCGTGTTCGTCGGCGTGTTCGCCATCGGCAACCCGGTGGACCTCCTGATCAGCCCGCAGGCCGACCAGGAAGAGATCGAGCGCGTGACCCGCGCGCTCGGGCTGGACCTGCCGATGTGGATGCAGTACCTGAAGTTCATCAGCGCGGCCGTGACAGGCAACCTGGGTTCGTCCTTCGTGCACAACGAGCCGGCGCTGCAATTGATCCTGTCGCGCATGCCCGCCACTTTGGAGCTGGCCGTGGCCGCGATGCTGTTCGCGGTCCTGCTCGGCATTCCGCTGGGCCTTTGGTCCGGCCTGCGCCCCGACTCGATCAGCGGCAAGGGCATCATGGCCGGCTCCATCCTGGGCTTCTCGCTGCCCACGTTCTGGATGGGGCTGATGATGATCATGCTGTTCTCCGTGCAGCTGGGCTGGCTGCCGTCGAACGGACGCGGCCCCACCACCTCTGTGCTGGGCATGGAGCTGTCGGTGTTCACCGCCACCGGCTGGAAGTACATGCTGATGCCGGCGCTGACGCTGTCGCTGGCCAAGCTGTCGATGGTGATCCGGCTGACGCGCTCCGGCGCGCGCGAGGCGCTGCTGCAGGACTACGTGAAATTCGCCCGCGCCAAGGGGCTGCGCGCCCGCCGCGTCATCGGCGTGCACGTGCTCAAGAACATCCTCATCCCCATCGTCACCGTGGTGGGCCTGGAATTCGGCTCGCTGATCGCCTTCGCCGTCATCACCGAGACCATCTTCGCCTGGCCCGGCATGGGCAAGCTGCTGATCGAGTCGATCAACCTGCTAGACCGACCGGTGGTGGTGGCCTACCTGCTGATCATCGTGACCATGTTCGTCGGGTTGAACCTGCTGGTGGACCTGGCCTATTCCGTCATCGACCCGCGCGTGCGGCTGGCCGACAACGAATGACCGGCACCGCGGACGCCCCCCCACGAATCCAAGAGAGGCAACCCCATCCATGGACACATCCTTCTTCCGCCTGGCGCGCGCCTATGCGCAAAGCCACATCGCTCTCTTCGGCTTGGCGCTGCTGTCGATATTCATCCTGACCGCGATGTTCGCGCCGTGGCTGGCGCCCCAGCAGCCTTACGACCTGAGCCAGCTCAACCTGATGGACTCGCGCCAGCCCCCCGGCACCGAATGGAGCGACCGCGCCGGCAGCACCTACCTGCTGGGCACCGACGAGCAGGGCCGCGACATGCTGTCGGCCATCTTCTACGGCCTGCGCATCAGCCTGCTGGTGGGCGTGAGCAGCACGCTGATCGCGATGGCGCTGGGCGTGGTGCTCGGCCTGCTGGCGGGCTACAAGGGCGGCCGCACCGAGACCTTCATCATGCGGCTGGCCGACATCCAGCTGTCCTTCCCGGCCATCCTGATCGCGCTGATCCTGCTGGCGGTGCTGGGGCAGGGCGTGGGCAAGATCATCTTCGCGCTGGTGGCGGTGCAGTGGGCGTACTACGCCCGCACCACGCGCAGCGCCGCGCTGGTCGAGCGGCGCAAGGAGTACGTCGAGGCCGCGCACCTGCAAGGGCTGTCCCACGCCCGCATCGTGCTGCGCCACCTGCTGCCCAACTGCCTGCCGCCCGTCATCGTGGTGGCGGCGCTGCAGGTGGCGGCGGCGATCTCGCTGGAGGCCACGCTGTCCTTCCTCGGCCTGGGCCTGCCGATCACCGAACCGTCGCTCGGCCTGCTGATCTCCAACGGCTTCCAGCACATGCTCTCGGGCAAATATTGGATGAGCTTCTTCCCGGGCATCGCGCTGGTGCTGCTGATCGTCAGCATCAACCTGGTCGCCGACCAGCTGCGCGACGTGCTCAACCCCCGGCTGCAAACCCAGTGAGGCCCGGCACCATGCATACCCACCACAACCACCACGCCCACTCGGGCACCGTGCCCACCCTGCAGGTGGAGGACCTCAAGACCTGCTTCTTCACCAAAGCCGGCGTCGCCAAGGCGGTCGACAGCGTGAGCTTCACGCTCAACCCCGGCGAAGTCATGGGCCTGGTCGGCGAGTCCGGCTCCGGCAAGTCGATGACCGGCTATTCCATCGTCGGCCTGGTCGACCCGCCCGGCGAAGTGGTCGGCGGCCGCATCCTCTTCCAAGGGCAGGACCTGCGCCGCATGGGCCCGGAGCGGCTGCGCAAGCTGCGCGGCAACCGCATCGCGATGATCTTCCAGGATCCGATGATGACGCTCAACCCGGTGCTGCGCATCGACACCCAGATGATCGAAGCGGTGCTGGCCCACGACCGCGTCAGCAAGAGCGCGGCGCGCGAGCGCGCCCGCGAGGCGCTGGTGAAAGTGGGCATCCCGTCGCCCGACGAGCGCTTGAACGCCTACCCGCACCAGTTCAGCGGCGGCATGCGCCAACGCGTGGCGATCGCGATCGCGCTGCTGAACAAGCCCGACCTCATCATCGCCGACGAGCCGACCACCGCGCTGGACGTCACCATCCAGGCGCAGATCCTGTTCGAGATGCAGAAGCTGTGCCGCGAGACCGGCGCGGCGTTGATCTGGATCACCCACGACCTGTCCGTCGTCGCCGGCCTGGCCGACACGGTGGCCGTGATGTACGCCGGACGCATCGTCGAGCAGGGCCCGGTGCAGGACGTGCTGGAACAGCCTCTGCACCCCTACACCCGCGGCCTGATCGAGTCGCTGCCCAGCCGCAACCCGCGCGGCCGGCCGCTCAAGCAGATCCAGGGCATGACGCCCTCGCTGCTGGCCCTGCCCAGCGGCTGCGCCTTCCGCGAGCGCTGCCCCGCCGCCGCGCCGCAGTGCGCGTCCGAACCCAAGGAGCAGCAGTTGCACAAGAGCCTGGTGCGCTGCTGGTCGCCCTTCACTGCCCACGAGGTGGCCTGATGATGATGAACACGTCCCCCGCATCGACGATGACCACCACCGCCGCGGCCGCCACGCCGCTGCTGGAGCTGCGCGAGGTCTCCAAGCGATTCCGCAAGAAGCCCGACTTCGCGCAGAAGCTGGCCGTCAAGATGAAATTGGCCAAGCCGCCGCCCACGGTGCACGCGGTGGACAACGCCTCGCTGCGGATCTTCCCGGGCGAAGTGGTCGGCCTGGTCGGCGAGTCCGGCTGCGGCAAATCCACCCTGGGCCGCATGGCGGTCGGCCTGCACACGCTGTCCGACGGCCGCAGGCTGTGGAAGGGGCGGGACATCGACGAGATGGACGCCGCGGAACGGCACCAGGTGCGGCTGAAGATGCAGATGGTCTTCCAGGATCCCTACGCCTCGCTCAATCCGCGCATGCGCGTGAGCGACATCGTCGGCGAGGCCGCGGTCGCTCACGGCCTGGTGCCGCGGCGCGAGCAGAACGACTTCGTCGCGCAACTGCTGCAGCGCGTCGGGCTGGACCCCAACGTGATCAAGCGCTTCCCGCACCAGTTCTCCGGCGGCCAGCGCGCCCGCATCGGCATCGCCCGCGCCTTGGCGCTGCAGTCGGAATTCCTCGTCTGCGACGAAGCCGTGGCGGCGCTGGACGTGTCGATCCAGGCGCAGGTGATCAACCTCTTCTCCCGCCTGCGTGAAGAGCTGGGCCTGACCTACCTCTTCATCAGCCACGACCTGGGCGTGGTGCGCCACATCAGCGACCGCGTCGTCATCATGTACCTCGGCCGCGTGGTGGAGACGGCCGACGCCGTCACGCTGTTCGAGCGCCCCAACCACCCCTACGCCCAGGCGCTGCTGGCCGAAGCGCCGACGCTGACGGTGCGCAAGAAGACCTTCATCGCCATCCGCGGCGAGATCCCGTCGCCGCTGAACCCGCCGTCGGGCTGCCACTTCCACCCGCGCTGCCCGCACGCCATCGCGCGCTGCAAGGCCGAAGCCCCGGCGCTGCGCCAGATCGGGCCCGGTCATTTGTCCGCCTGCCACCTGAACGACCAGTGAGGCGGCGCCGGCGCGGTAACCGCCCGGTAACCTGCCTATGACCAAAAGTCATTGGATGCGGCCGGAATGTCACTAGGCAGATCCGGCCGGGCTCCCTAATCTTTTGTTACCCGCCGTCGGCAAACCCGCCGGGCGCGGCCAACCAGGGAGCCCCATGAGAAACCAGTCCGACACCGCACCGCCCCAGCTTCGCGCCCATCGTTTGGCCAAGCTGGTCCTCTTCCCCGCCGTCCTGCTCTCGGCGCCCTGGGCCGCCCAGGCCACCTGTACCGGCGCCTGCCCGCCCTCGGCCGTCGGCTTGTCGGTCAACCCGTCGGGCCAGGCCTACCGCCAGCAAAGCGTCGCGCTCACCGCCAACGTCGCGCGCGGCAATGCGGCCGCGCCCGGCGGCTCGGTCGACTTCATCGACAACGGCCAAGTCATCGCCACGGTCCCCCTCGGCACCGGCGGCACGGCCTCCACCTCGGTCGCCTACCAGGCCACCGGCGGCCATTCGCTGACCGCGCGCTATTCCGGCGACACCGCCAACGGC
This sequence comes from uncultured Ideonella sp., assembly GCA_966433995.1. Taxonomy (GTDB): domain Bacteria; phylum Pseudomonadota; class Gammaproteobacteria; order Burkholderiales; family Burkholderiaceae_C; genus JANPCX01. The sequence goes on from CBJNAE010000052.1 coordinate 6,003, forward strand.
CCGGGCGAGACCGCCTCGGCCGCCAGCCTGACCGTGGTGCAGAAACTCGCGCCGCGCATCCAGGCCATCCCCAGCCCGATGTCGGCGCAAGCCTGCCAGCCGATCACGATCACCGCCAACCTCACCGGCGGCGCCAACCCCACCGGCACCGTCACCTTCAAGGACAACGGCGCGGCCATCGCGCCGGCCATCAAGCTCGTGGACGGCAAGGCCTCGCTCACCACCTCCTTCGCCGCCGCCGGCCCCCACCAGATCTCCGCCAGCTACAGCGGCGACACCGCCCACCAGTCCAGCAACGGGTCCGCCACGCCGGTCACCATCGTCGCCGGCCAGCAGTCCCTGTGGTTCAACACCTCGGGCGAAGTGCCGTTCGCCTGCGCGGGGGATCCGAAGGCGTCGGTACAGCTCGGCAGCCCGGGCAGTGATCCGCGAATCGTCAATGTTTCCGAAGCCACCGGCGTGCGCAACGCCGATGGCGGTCTCGGCTACGGCAAGGTGGCCGACCCTCTGAATGAAGGCGACGGCCCGTGGATCCAGCACCGTGTCATCCGCGCCGACGCCGACTCCAAGGGCACCGACGTCAAGCGGTCCGAAGAGTCGATGAGCAAGACGCTGGCGCTCGGCGACGAGTTCTGGGTGGTGTTCGAATGGTTCACGCCGCCGGGGACGGGCCTGGGACAACTGAGGGGCCGTTCGTGGTCTGACATCGACAGCGTCACGCTCTTCCAATTGCACGACCCTGGAACCCCCGGCTACAAAGGCTCGGCGCCGTTCGTCGACTTCACCGTTTCAAGCAACCCTGATCACCCGGGCGGCTATCGGTCTTTCACCATCCCCACCCATACCTGGGTGCCAGGGGACCAGAAATTCAGCGCCTCCAGGAAGTCGCACTGGCTCAACGGAACCCCAGGCACCTATGTCGACAAGAACGCCGGCAAGGCCGACCCGGGCTGGCCCGATGCGTCCGTCGGCGTCAAGGAGGCCTTCGCCCTGCACATCAGGCTGCACTACGCCACTGGCGAGTTCTATACCCGCGCCTGGATGGCCAAGCGCGGAGGCCCGGTGGTGCAGATCCTGAACGACACCACCACGCCCAACCTGCCTGACATCAGCAAATCCCGCGGGTCCACCACAGCCGTCGCGTACATCAAGAACGGCATGTACGCCTACGACATCCCGAACGACCGAACAGTGCCCTTCGACTGGCGCACGATGAAGCGCCGCTTCCAGGTGCTGCGCAACCAGCATGCCCAGCTCACCGCCAGCGGGCTGACCGAGGAACAAGTGGCGGCCAAGTTGATCCGGGAGGCGCAAAGCCCCTGAGGCCGGGCTGGGGCGGTGTGGAGACACCGCCCCGCCGCATCCGCACCGATCTGGCCGGCCGCCACGCCGGCCGGCGCTTCACACACGGCTCCAGGGAGCCGCCCCGCCGCCCCCGGCCTGCCCAGGCCGGACCGGGCACGCAGCGGGGAACAACCACATCGAAATGAATTTCTACCACCGCCACACACGCAAGGAAATGACGCCGTTCCTGCCGCCAAGCTACACACGCGTCCTGGAAGTCGGCTGCGGCACCGGCGGCTTCAGGGCCCATCTCGACCAGGCCAACGAGTACTGGGGCGTGGAGATCGCGGAACCCGCCGCCGCGCTGGCGGCCTGCCGCCTCGACCGGGTGCTGCAGGGCGACTTCCTGGCGAAGGCGCCCGAAATCCCCGACGGCTATTTCGACCTGATCGTCTGCAACGACGTGATGGAACACATGCCGGACCACGACCGGTTCCTCGACACCCTGAAAGCCAAGTTGTCGCCGGGCGGCCACTTGATCCTTTCGGTGCCCAACATGCGACACCTGGCCTGCCTTTTCGAATTGCTGGTCCGCAAGGACTGGAGGTACCGCGAAGAAGGCGTGCTCGACCGCACCCACCTGAGGTTCTTCACTAGGAAGAGCCTCGCGCGCACGCTGCGCGACCATGGTCTGCTCATCGAGCGCATCGAAGGCGTCAACTCCATCCTTTCGGGCCAGCCCTTGCTGCGAAAGGCGGCGATCCGCCTGGCCGCCTGGGTGTTCGGCAAGGACGTGCTGTTCCTGCAGTTCGGCGTCAGATCCACCCTGCCTGCATGACCTTGAACCACAATAGCCGCACGTTTCTTCGATCCCACCGGAAGGAAGGAAGACGATGCGCATCCGCTCCCCCTCGCTGCCCGAACTGCACGCCTTCATCGGCGTGGTCGAGTCAGGCAGCTTTTCCCAGGCGGCGGTGCGGCTGACGGTCACCCAGGGCGCGGTCAGCCGAGCGGTGATGCGGCTGGAGGCGCGGCTGGGCATCGACCTGCTCGAACGCCACCCCAGCGGCGTGCGGCCCACCGCCGCCGGGCAGGCCTATTACGACCGCATCCACCGCGCGCTCAGCGACCTGGAGGCCGCCGTCCCGATGGCCGAACCGTCGAAGCAGCCGAAGGAGCAATTGCGCGTCGCCGCGATCTCCTCGCTGAACATGCGCTGGCTGGTGCCCCGGCTGCCGTCGCTGGCGGCCGACGAGCCCCGGCTGAGCCTGGCGTTCAAGGCCTACCTGGCGGACGACGACTTCCGCCGCAGCGACGTCGACTGCTGGATCCAGACCCGCCCCACCTCCTCCAGCCGCTGGCCGCGGCACGTGCAGGCCACCTACCTGATCGGCAGGGAGGTGGTGCCGATCTGCCACCCGGACGTCGCCGGCCGCATCAAGGCGCCCGAGGACTTCCTGCGCTTCCCGCTGCTGCACCACGTGAACTACCCGGACAACTGGGCACTGTGGTTCCGCGCGCAGGGCCTGAGCACCGGCAAGCCCAAGCTGGGGCCGGGCTTCGACCTGGCGGCCGGCATCATCGAGGCGGTCGGCGCGCAGATGGGCGTGGCCGTCATGCAGCGCTGCCTCGTCGAACGCGAGCTCGCCGAAGGCCGGCTGGCCGTGCCGATCGACAGGCCCGTCTCCACCGGGCGCGGCTACTACTTCTGCGTGCTGCGCTCGCGGGCCGACACGCCGGCCATCGCCGGCTTCAAGGCCTGGCTGCTGAAACAAGCGGCGCCGTGAACCGCGGCGGCCCGGCACGCGCCGTGAAATGGCGCACGCCCGGCCGATGACTCGAAGACATAGCGGCCCGCGCTTTTGTCGCTGGCGCCCGCGGCACCGCCGCCCGATAGTTTCCCCGACGACCGCCGACTGTCCCGGCGGCCGAATCCCAAGGGGAACCGGATGGCCTGCAACCGACTGGCGCGACGGTCGACACGCGCGACTTTGATCCAAGGAATTCTGGCGGCCTGCGCCGCCTGGCTGCCGGCCGCGGACGGCATGGCGCAGAGGGCGGCAGCGAACACCGCCATCGGCGTGCACCCCGACCGGGTGGTGTTCGGGCAGTCGGCCAAACTCAGCGGCACCGGCGGGACCCAGGCGGGCAAGCAGTACCGGCAAGGCCTGCTGCTGGCCTTCGACGCGGCCAACCAGGCCGGCGGCGTGCATGGGCGGCGCATCGAGTTGGTCTCGCTGGACGACGAGATCAACCCTGGCAAAGCGGTGGCCAACACGAAGGCGCTGATCGAAGAGCACCGCGCCTTCGCCCTGATCGGCCACACCTTCACCAACACCGTCAAGGCGGTGCTGCCGATCGTGCGCGAGGCCGGGATCCCGATGATCGCGCCCTACACCGGCTTCCCCGAGCTGTACGACGGCAGCCAGCGCGACGTGTTCGTGATCCGCGCCAGCTTCGCCGACGAGTTGGCCACGCTGGTGCGCCACATCGACACCGTGAGCTACGACAACGTCGCGCTGGTCCACTACATCAACCCGCTGGGCGATGCGCTGCGCGACGAGGTGTCGGCCGGGCTGCGGCGCGTCGGCCGCGGCCTCGTCGCCTCGGCCGGCATGCCGCTGAACCCGCCGGACCCGGCCCAGGCCGCCGAACCGGCCGCCGCGGCGCTTTCCAAGGCCTGCCCCAAGGTGGTCGTGCTGGGCGTCTCCGGCCGTGACGCAGCGGCGCTGGTGCGGGCGATGAAACGCCATGGCTGCCCGCCGGCCAAATACCTCGCGCGCGGCCTGGTCGACATCTCCCTGCTGATGCGCGAACTCGGGGAAGAAGCCCGCGGCATCATGGTGACCCAGCTCGTGCCCAACCCCTTCCGCGGCAGCGTGCACCCGCTGGTGCAGGAATACCGGCAGCGGCTGCAGCGCCGCGACACGGCCGCGGCGCCCGACTTCGCCGAGTTCGAGGGCTTCATTGCCGGGCAGTTCGCCGTCCAGGCGCTGCGCCGAGCCGGCGGCGACCTGGACCGGTCGAAATTCGTACGCGCGCTCGAAGCCGAGCGGTTGGACGGGCCGGGGCACTACCGTTTGCAATTCGGCCCGGGCCAGCGGGTGGCGGGCCGGTACGTCAACATCGTGATGATCGGGGACAAGGGCCGGATCACCGATTGAGCCGGAGCCGGGCGCCGCGTCACTTCGGTGCCGACACGGGCGCGGGGCCGCCGGTCAAACCTTCGCAGGGGTCGGGCCTGTCCACCGCGGGCGCCTGCACCCAGGCGTCGTAGAGGCCGGCGGGCGGCGGGCCTTCGAGCGGTTCGACGAAGCCCACCGCCCAGAGGCGATCGGCCCGCAGGCCCGGCGCGACATGCACCAGCCAAGCCGGCACCCCCTGGTCGCGCCGCACGTGGCCGTTGCCGGCGATCAGGACCGCGCCCTGGCCGGGCCGCGCCAGCGCCGGCCCGCGCAGCGCCTGGGCCATCACCGCGTCGCGCGCCAACTGGGCGCGCGCCATGCCGGGCAGCAGCGAGGCGGGCAGGGCGCCGCAGTGGCCGTCGTCGACGGCTTTCTCCTGCGCCGCCTGAAGGCGCGTGGGCAGCGGGCCCTCCAGGCCGAGGCCGCCGCGCGCCTCGGCGCCGAACGCGGCGGACCAGTCACCCCGCACGAGCAACCGCGCCTGGCCGCGCGGCAGGTTGGCCGCCACCAGCGGCAGGCCATGGGCCAGCGCCAATTCGACCAGCGGGCGGTAGTGGCGCCAGTCCCATCCACCGGCCGGCCCCGACGTCGCCCGGGCGATCAGGTGGTCAGCGTCCAAAGGGCGCTCGCGCCGGGCGAGGTCGATGTCGGCCTGGCGGTCGGTGTCGAATTGCTCCATGGCGATCAGCGGCCGCCAACCCGCCTCGACGGCCGCGCGCAACCCGGCCAGGCGCAGCCCATGCAGCACGGCGTTGTCGTGCACCTCGCCCAGCAAGGCCACGGTGTCGCCGCCCAGGCGGCGGGCCCACGCCGGCGCCGGATCGGGTAGGGCGGCGCAAGCCGACAGCGCCCAGGCGCCGAAAGAAGTCAGGACGGACCGGCGGCCGACAACCGGCGCCACGGGGGGCGGTGCTGGCGGCGGGCCAGCCACCGCCGCCGTCAAGGCTTGGGCCATTGGCCGGTGTCGGCCACCGCGCGCAGGTGGCTGCGCAACCGCTTGCGGCCCTCCGCATTGGTCGCCCGCCAGGCCTTGAGCGCCAAGGCCAGCCACTGCTGCTCGGCCGGTGTCAGGCCGGCCGCCTCGCGTTCCTCGTCGAGCCAGCCGGCGGGCTTGCCGCAATGGGCTTCGATCTGCCGCGCCAGCTTGTGGCCGATCGGCCGCGCCGACTTGACCTGGCTCCACATGCTCGGCGAGATCTCCAGCGACTGGGCGAACGCCTGCTCCAGCCCCTTGGGCGAAGCGCCCTGGGCCACTTGCGCCTCGGCGAATTCCTGGAACAGGCTGAGCGCGTTGCGCCGCCGCGCGGCGGTCAGTTTGGCCGGGCTCAGGCTGGCCGCAGGGTCGGTGGATGTCATGCGGTGTTGTAAAGAGTCTCAACTTTTTCATTGTCGCACCATCGGCCCCTCAACCAGGGGGTGAGAAAACGCTTGCGCATGGAGTAAAGAGCCTTTACATTTGAATCCAGGCGGCCCCAGGCCTCCCCATCCCCTCAACTTCCAGACCGAGCATGACTTTCCGCGCCTCGTCTTCCACCTGCTGCTTCACCGCGAAACCGCGGTGGCAGCGCGTCGCGAGCGCGAAAACCCAACAACCGTCCAACCGAATTCCAAAACCGCCGGGAGAAGGCTCAGCTTGAGGGCTCACCCTTCTGCTCCTCGAAAAGAGGCCCGGTTCCCCACAGTGGAACCGGGCTTTTTTTCTTCGGCCGGCGGTTTTTCCAACCTCAACGAACCAGAGAACTACTTTTTGCAACAGAAATACCGATAGTGAAGACACCAGGGAGCACCACCATGAAAACACAACAAGACAAAACCATCCTCGTCACCGCGCCGAAGCCGCGCAATCCTTTCATCGCCTTCGTCATGCGGCGCAAGGCGGGCAAGCACCAGGCGGAACGCCGGGCCGTCAACCGCGAAGAAAAAGACCTGGTCCAGCGCCTGCGCGAAGCCGGCCTGTGAGGCATCGCCGGCAGCAGGGTTTCCCGTGTCGCCACGGCGTGGCGGCCGGGGCGCGCTCGATACAATCGCGGCCTTCTTTTCGGCGAACCGGGCGCGCGCTTGTCTCATCCCCCTTCCAATGCGGTTTCCAAACAGCGCGATGCCGCGGGCGCCGCGGCGCGGTGGCGCGTCCTGCACCAGCACCTGATCCCGCAGCTCGGCCTGACGCGTTTCGCCGGCTTCGTGGCCAACAAGCGAAGCGGCGCGCGCACCACGCGGTTGATCGAATGGTTCATCCGGCGCTACGGCGTCGACATGGCCGAGGCGGCCGACCCCGATCCCTCGCATTACGCCAGCTTCAACGATTTCTTCACCCGCGCGCTCAAGCCCGGCGCGCGCCCCCTGGCACAAGCCGACTGGACCTGCCCGGTGGACGGCGCGATCAGCCAGTTCGGCCCCATCGAACGCGACCAGGTCTACCAGGCCAAGGGGCACCGCTACAGCACCACCGCGCTGGTGGGCGGTGACGCCGCGCTGGCCGCCCGGTTCCAGGACGGCCATTTCGCCACCCTCTACCTCAGCCCGCGCGACTACCACCGCATCCACATGCCCTGCGACGGCCTGCTGCGCCGCATGGTCTACGTGCCGGGCGACCTGTTCTCCGTCAACCCGACCACCGCCCAGGGCGTGCCGGGGCTGTTCGCGCGCAATGAGCGGGTCGTCTGCCTGTTCGACACGCCGCTGGGCCCGATGGTGCTGGCGCTCGTGGGCGCCACCATCGTCGGCAGCATGGCCACGGTGTGGCACGGCGTGGTCAACCCGCCGCGCACGCGCGAAGTGCGCACCTGGGATTACGGCGACGGCGGCACCACCCCTGTCGTGTCGTTGAAGCAAGGCCAGGAGATGGGCCGCTTCCTGCTCGGGTCCACCGTGGTGATGCTCTTCCCCGCGGGGCCGATGCGGTTCAACCCCGGATGGACCGCCGGAGGCGCCATCCGCATGGGCGAGGCGATGGCGCTGCGGGCGGGCTGAGCCGCCCGGTCCTGCTGACCGCCGCTACTGGCTGAACGCCAACTGGTAGGCGCCGGCCACGCCGCTGCTGCGGAACACCCGCACCACCACCGGCACTGCCACCGAACCGGAATTCGTCAACTGCACCTGCAGCTTCTGCCCCGCCATGCCGCCGATCAGCAGCAGTTGCTGGCCGTTGGTCAGGTAGACGCCCAGGCCCGCGCCGAGCGTGGTGCCGGGGGCCAGCGAGATCGTCATGACCTTGCCCGGGTTGGCGTTCACCTTGAAATGGTCGTTGTCGGTGTTGCTGCCAAGGGTGCCTGACAGCGCTGACGGCACGCTTGCCACGACTTGGGCGGTGGCGATGCTGTCGTTGGGCTCGGTGTCGCCGGCGGCCGAAGGCGCGGGGGCGGGTGGCGTCGGCGCGGGAGCGGGTGTCGAAGGCGTCGTCGTCGAGCCCAGGGCCGCCGCCACGGCGGCGTTGGCATCCACCAGGCCGGCGCCGCAGCTGGCGCAGGCCGCCGGGAAAGCGCGGGCCGTGGACTTGAGCAGCGCCGCGACCTGGTCCGGCGAGAGGTTCTTGTTGGCCGACAGCATCAGGGCCGCGACGCCGCTGACCACCGGCGCGGCCATTGAAGTGCCGGCGTAGGACGCGTAAGAGTCCGCCCCCGGTCCCATCGCGCCCGCGTTCAAGGTCGACCAGATGCCGCCGTCGCGGTCGCCGCCGGGCGCGGCCAGGGCCACGATGGCACCGAAGTTGGAATAAGACGCCTTGCCGCCGGTCTTGCCGGTGGCCGCCACGGTGACCACCCCGGTGCAGTTGGCCGGCGACGAGGTGGAGGCGTTGGTGTTGGCGTTGCCCGCCGCGACGACCACCACCGAGCCCCGGGCGCGTGCGGTGTTGATGGCCTCTTGGGAGGTGCGATCGCAGGCCCCTGCGCCACCCAGCGAGATGTTGATGACCCGCGCCGGGTTGGCATTGGCGGGCGCGCCCGCCACGGCGCCGCCCGAGGCCCAGACGATGGCGTCGGCCACGTCGGACGCATAGCCGCCGCAGCGGCCGACCGCGCGCAGCGGCAGCACCTTGGCGTTGAACGCGACGCCGGCCACGCCCGCGCCGTTGCCCGCCGTCGCGGCCACGATGCCGGCGACATGGGTGCCGTGCCAGGAGCTGCTGCTGGCCACGGAACCCGCGCCGCAGGCGCCGGCGGCCACGCCGTCGCCCGGGTCGAGCGCGTCGCCGTCGCGGCCGGTGCCGTCGCCGGCGACGTTGAGGTCCCGGATGAAGTCGTAGCCCGGCAGCAGGTTGCCCGCCAGGTCGGCGTGCGGACGCACGCCGGTGTCGATCACCGCCACGTTGACGCCGGCGCCGGTGGACCGGTCCCAGGCGGCGGGCGCCCGGATGCCGCCGATGGCGTTCGACAGGCTCCATTGCTGCGCGAACATCGCGTCGTTGGGCACCAGCATCGGCGCCAGCACCTTGTCCGGCTCGGCGTATTCCACGTTCGAATCGCCGTCGCGCAGCTGCTGCGCGAAGCTTTCGGCCTCGCCCGCGCTGAGGCGCCGGCTCAGTTGCATGACGTGGGCGCCGCCGGCGGTCTGCCGCAGCAGGCTGAAGCGCACGCCGTGCCGGTTGGCGGCCACCTGCATGGCCAGTTGCGACGCCGAGGCCCGCTGGGTCGACGACATCGCGCGCGCCCGGCTGAGGGCCGCGCCGCCGTCGCGGTATTTCACGATCACCCGGTCGGTGGGCGCGGCCTGGTCGGGGGCTCCGGTGTTGATGCGCACGGCGTCGGCCGGCGCAGTCTGCGCGGCGGCGGTCAGCATGATGCCGCTCAGCAAGGCGGCGGCCGCCACTGCCGCAGGAATCCGATCGAAGGGGTGACCCATGGAAGCGCCTCTTTTCTTTGAGGCCAGCCCGCTGCGGCGGACCGGCAACCCCGCTACCCTGGCGCGCATGCACGCTGTAGGCCGGAGGCTTTGCGTCCCGCGCTTTCGCGCGGTTTGCGAGATGGACGTGGCCACTTTATCGGCCGCCGCCGCCGCGACCCAAGCCCGAATTTCAGCGGCGAGGGAAAACGCGGATTTTTCGGCGTGAATCCTCCTCGCGACGGCCACTGTCATCGCGAACGCTGCGCCGGCCCAGCGTCCCAGCACCGCCGGGATCCCGGCCGGCCGGTTCAATAATCGAACCCCGCGACGGCGACCCGCTCCGGCATGCGCCGACCGCTTCCCAACCCGCCCGCCGCCCAACCCCACGAGGACTCGCCATGGCCCTGATGGACAACGGCATTCCGGGACCGACAGCCCCCGCCCCGGCAGCGCAACCCCAGCCGCAGGCCGCCGCCGGGCACCGGCCGCGACTGGTGGTGATGCTGGTGCACGGCACTTTCGCCCGCGGCCTGGTGCAGCAAGCGCTGCGC
>CBJNAE010000053.1:0-15793 GCA_966433995.1 uncultured Ideonella sp.
CTCAGGGTGAATTGGACTCCAGATCATCATGTGGCTGACTTCAGGGGGCAGCGCAGCCAAAGGAAAGCAAGAGCACGGCCGTGTCCATCGAGCCGGCAGGAACGGCACGGCACTACGTCACGTCCGAAAACCGGGTGACATTCGTGCCGCTGTCGATCAAGCGGCGGTATCGGCGAACGCTGTTGATTGCGCCGCCGCAAGGTCTTGAAGCGGAGACGCTGCGCGCTGGGCCACAAGGTGCGCCGTCATTTGACTTGCCCTTGATCCGCACCTTGGGCAAGGCGTTCTATTGGCAGAAGCTGCTGGATTCAGGTGACGTGCCAGCATGTCCCTGCTGTGCTGTCGACACTTGGTTGACGCACCTACGGCCGCTCAAGGGCACATGGATGCCCGGGATGCTCACGAACAAAATTGACAGCGAGTTGTCGAATACCATCGGCCCAAGCATTGTTCGAAACCTCACGGTCGGTGCCAAAAAACGGCCTTAAATGACTCTTTGTGATGTGAGGGTTGTTGAGCGTCGCACCACGCTCTGAAATGTATTTAGAACGAAGTCGTAGGATCTGAAGCATCTTGGCCTGCGAAATGCGCGGATTGCCGTTCTCTACCGTGTCAAGAGCGGCTTCATATTCAAGCGTGTTCCATTGCTGTTTATGGAGGCGCCGGGCATCTTCCAATGAGTAAGTCTGCTGCTCCCCACAGACCTCAAACAGATCATCGAGCGAGAGATGCCGAGACGATCTCGCAGCAATCTTGAAGTCGATCAAGACTTTGCTTTCAATCGAAGCAATCCATGGCTCCATGTCCATAGGAGTCAAACATAGACATTTCTGCAGCTCTGGCCGACGAGCTTCTCTCGAGTAGAACCCAATGACAAATAGCATTCGCCTCCACCGCTGAATATGAGCCATTCCAACGTCTCGCGCAGTAGCAACGGTGTCATTGGTTGTGGACTTAACTTCCACTTCAAATCGATAGGTACGGCCGTCTACGGCAATGTCCAACAGCGCATCTACACCAGCACGTTGATGAGCGGGGTCCCATGCCAAGTTGAACATACGGACAAGCTCTCGCTCCCGTTCATCATCCTGTACAGGCATTAAGCGGCTCCAAGTGCTCGCACAACCTGACGAGCAACCGCATATGCGACCGGAGGACAGACGCTGTTTCCTATCTGTCCTAGTGCCTGGTACACAGCGCCACTAAACCGCCAGTCATCAGGGAAGCCTTGAAGCAAGGCGCAATCGGCCACCGACATCCTGAAGTGTCCGTTCTCCGGCGGATAACCCACAGCAAGACCATGATTCTGCTGAACACCGTTTGGCCAGACTTTGAGGTCATTCCAAACCTTCAAGGAAGCTTTGCTATTGAGCACTCCTGTCGTATTACGCGGCCCGGTGAAGCCCGAGCGCAGCGTGGGTGCCACAGTGTCATATCCGATATCGGCCAAGCCTAGGCTGCGTCGAGCAGTGTTCCGCGGCAACAGAGGCCCGAACAGCGTATCAACATCACCATGCGTAGGACTGGGTACGACAAAACGAGCTGCATCACGCGCAGCCCTAAAGCCAACAAAAAAGACTCGCCGTCGGGCCTGCGGCACGCCGAAGTCGTGCGCGGCTAGCCGAAATTTAAAGATGGTGTAGTTGCCTTCAAGCGGAGCAACGATGTTGCGTTGGACAAACGCTTCGAACTTCTTGTCCAGCAATCCCACTACGTTTTCCGCAATGAACGCACGAGGACGAACCTGTAGCACGCACCTAACGTACTCACCCCACATGTTTCGGGGATCGTCAGCCCCGGCCTGCTTGCCGGCAACAGAAAACGGCTGACATGGCGGCCCACCCTGAACGATATCTACGCCGCGCCAAGAAGAGAAGCGAGCCTTCGTCACATCGCCCTGTTCGGCTCCTGCGTACACATTCCAGTTCGGACGATTGGCACGCAAAGTCTCACCACACACGTCCAGTAGCTCAAAAGCGGCGGAATGGCCAATCCCCGCACGCTCAAATCCAAGATCGAGCCCTCCCCCTCCAGAAAACAAAGACAGGCACGAAAGGCCCGTATTTTCCATCTGCGGCATTAGGTCACACGGGTCGAGCCGCTCGCTGACGATTTCCGAAGACTTCGTAGTGGATTTCTGACCACTGAGAAAGGCTTGCTTTCGTTGCTGCGAACGAATAGAGGTGGCTCTGTACTTGTCTCGTTGTTCTTGCGTCAGCTCGTATGCCATGAATTTCCCTCAGATGGTGCCCCGCAGCAATAGTCAATGCTGTATTTTTATACAGAATTTTCCATCCCTGGCTCTCCCTTTGAGCGGGTCCGATTATCCTGGCTCAGTTGTGTTCCCTGCCCCACAAGGACGAGAAAAAACGGGAGGCGTGGCTATGACCCCAATAGCTTCATAGCTAGGGGGTCACCCTCCAGGAACCGGGCGCCCTCCGGGGGCGTTCGCAACGTGGCAGGGGTGCCGGCCCTACGCTTTGCTTCAATCCAGCACCTCTACCGCAAGCGTAGGCCGCTATTCGATGCGCTTACCGAATGCCGCTGAATCTCTGAAGAATTTGGTGCCCATGGCGACGGATTATGAAGTTCAAACCGTGCAGCCAAATTCCGGTTTTCTGGTCCCGAACGATCTTGGACAGGCAATGCGTGTCATCAACTGCTCTATTCGACGCACGCATAAGTCCCTGTCTACAAAGACTTTCTGCGTGTGCCTCTACGTAGCGGTTAGCGATATTTTTAGAGAACAGAGAGCAAGAAAGGGTCGAACGGTGGCCGAATTCGCAGTCTTGTGAAGAGCCGCAGCACACGCAAAACCGCCCGCAACCCGGCACTACTTGGGGCTTCGCGGAATTGAAAAAGCCAACCGAGAGAGGTTGGCTTTTGGAAGATGGTGGCCTGGGGCGGAATCGAACCACCGACACGCGGATTTTCAATCCGCTGCTCTACCAACTGAGCTACCAGGCCTGGAGCCTGCCAGTATAGCAGGGAAATCGAGTGTTCCTCAACCCGGCGGGTCGGATCAGAGCAAACCGCGCTTGTTGCGGGACAAGTCGACACCCAGTTGCTTGAGCTTGCGGTAGAGGTGGGTGCGCTCCAGGCCGGTCTTTTCGGCCACGCGGGTCATGCTGCCGTTCTCTTGCGAAAGGTGGAATTCGAAATAGCTTTTCTCGAAGGCGTCGCGGGCTTCGCGCAGCGGTCGGTCGAGGGCGAAGGACTGTTCGGCCTGGGGGCCGGTCGGGGTCAGCGTGGCCTGCACCGACAGGTGGCTGACCGACACCACCGCCTCGGCCGCCAGGTCGGCGCGCTGCAGGCCCGCGGTGCCGGCATGCCCGCCACCCATGGACGCCGGCAGGCCGGCCAGCCGCGGCGCCGGCTTGACCAGGCTCTGCTCCACCGCGCGAAGCAACTTCTGCAGCGTGATGGGTTTTTCGAGGAAGGCCACCGCGCCGAACTTGGTGGCTTCGACGGCGGTGTCGATCGTGCCGTGGCCGCTCATCATGATGACGGGCATGCTCAGTTGGCCAGTGGCGCTCCATTCCTTGAGCAGGGTGACGCCGTCCACGTCGGGCATCCAGATGTCGAGCAGGACGAGGTCGGGGCGCGCGCGCTCGCGGTAGGCGCGGGCCTGCGCGGCGTTCTCCGCGAGGTCGACGGAGTGGCCCTCGTCGGTCAGGATCTCCGACAACAGCGCGCGGATGCCGAGTTCGTCGTCAACAACAAGAATAGTGGCCATGGAACCTCAAGGAGCCCGCGCCGTGGGGGGCGCGGTGACGGTGGCGTTGGTGGTGGCGCCGGGGGCGGCGTTCGCGGCGGCGCCCGCGCCGGTGTCTGCAGCAGGGGGACTGTCCGCGGCCTTGTCGCCGGTTGCGAATTTTGAAAATGATAACGAAACTTGGGCGCCTACCACATGGGACCCCTCCCCGCCTTCCTCTTCGGTCGACACCAGGTTGCCCAGGCGGATCCTCGCGCCGTGTTCGTCGGCGATCTTTTTCACCACCGCCAGGCCCAGCCCGGTGCCTTTGCCCTTGGCCTTCGTGGTGACGTAGGGTTCGAAGGCGCGCTTGAGGACCTTGTCGGCGAAGCCGGGCCCGTTGTCGGCCACGATCAGCCTGACCGCCCGCACGCCCCCCTGGTCGTTGCGCGCCGGCTCGGTGCGCAGCGTCACGCGCCCCTGGGCAAGCTCGCCGACCGCGTCCAGGGCGTTCTGCACCAGGTTGTGGATGACCTGGCGCAGCTGCGTGGTGTCGCCTTCCACCATGGGCAGGTCGGGGGCCAGCTCGGCCTTGAGCCGGCCGGATTCCTGTTGCGTTGCGTACAACGCCAGCACTTCGGTGGCCAGGGCGTTCAGGTCGATGGCCCGGAGCTGGGCGGCGGGCAGCCGGGCGTAGTCGCGGAATTCGTTGACCAGCGTCTTCATCGCCTGGACCTGGTTGACGATGGTGCCGACGGCGCGCACCAGCATCGCCTGGTCGGCGCCTTCGAGCTTGCTTTCCAGCTTGTGCTGGAGCCGCTCGGCCGAGAGCTGGATCGGCGTGAGCGGGTTCTTGATCTCGTGCGCCAGGCGCCGCGCCACTTCGCTCCAGGCCTGGCTGCGCTGGGCGGAGACCATCTCGGTGATGTCGTCGAACACCACCAGCCGGGCGCCTTGGGGCATACAGGCGCCGCGCACCAGCAGGGTCAGCGTGTCGCGCCCGGCGTCTTCGGGGTTGGGCGCGGCTTGGCCGGACTGCAACTCGAAGGAGTCCTGCCACTGGTCGCGTTCGCCGGCCTCGGGCTGCACCGCCAGTGTCTCGAAACGCTGCAGCACGGACTGGCCGAAAGCCTCCAGGCCCGCGACTTCGTCGAGCCGCCGGCCGCGGTAGACCGACAGCGGCAGCCGCAGGATGCGCGTGGCGCCCGGGTTGACGGTGTCGATCAGGCCGTGGCGGTCGAGCACGATCACGCCGGCGGTGAGGTTGTCCAGGATGGTCTGCAGGTTGGTGCGCGCGCCTTCGACCTGGGCCACGCTGCGCTGGACCAGCGAGCGCGCTTCGGAGAGTTGTTCGGTCATGTCGGCGAAGGAGCGCGTCAACCCGCCCAGTTCGTCGCGCGAGGTGAAGACCTGCTTGGCGCTCAGGTCGCCCTGGGCGACCTGCTTCATGCCTTCGGCCAGCAGCAGCAGCGGCCGCACCAGTTGGTTGGCCAGCATCACCGCCAGCAGCAGCGCGCCGAACACCGCCAGCACCAGCGCCAGGGTGAGGGTGCCGATGTACATCTGGCGCAGCCCGCCGCGGGCCAGGCTGCGCTCCTGGTATTCGCGGTAGGCGGCCTGCACCGCCAGGGCGTTGGCGGCCAGGCCCTTGGGGATGGCCTGGGTGACGTAGAGGAAGCGGTCCTGCTGGCGCAGGTCGAAATTGCTGCTGGGCAGGTAGGCCAGCGCGCGGATGCGGGCGGCCGGGCTGGTCGACTGGCTGGCGTCGTCCTCCAGCCCTTCCAGCTGGCTGGCGACGCGGCCGGCGCGGGCCTGGCGCAGCAGGTTGGGCGAGGGGCGGTCCAGCGCCAGGCTGGTGCCGGTGTTGTCCAGGCCCAGCAGAACCTGGCCGTTGGCGCCGATCAACGCGATGCCCTGCACCGCCAGCTGTTCGCGCAGCCGCTCCAGCGCCAGGGGCTGCACGGTGCCGCGGACTTCGGCCAGCCGTTCCGCCGCCAGGCGGGTCTTGCGGACGAGGTCATCCACCTGCGCGTCCAGCGTGCTGCGGCCGAGGTTCAGGCCGGCGTCGAGCGCGCCTTCCACCTTGACGTCGAACCAGCTTTCGATGCTGCGCGAGACGAACTGGTAGCTCACGGTGTAGATCAGCACGCCCGGCACCACCGCCACCAGCGCGAAGATGGCCGCCAGCTTCAGCAGCAGCCGGCTGCCGAAGCGCCCCCGCGCCACGCGCGCCCACAGCCGCACCGCGGTGACGAAGATGACCATCACGAGCAGCGCCGCCACCGCGGCGTTCACCCAGAAGAGCCAGGCGTAGTGCCGCTCGTAGAAGCCGCGGTTGTTGGTGGCCACCGACAGCAGGAAGGCCAGCACCAGGCCCGCCCCCAGGGTGGCCACCAGGGAGACGATCCACATCCAGCGGGAAATCTTCGTCACGTGCTTGCTGCCTTGCGGTGGCGGGGCCCGCGGCCCGCGCCTGTCATTCGAAGCGGACGGTGTTCTCCAGCCGCAGGTTCCATTCCGGCTGCCCGCTGATGCCGATCTGCATGGGGCGCGGCAGCAAGGTGGTGTCCAACTTGTAGCTGAAGGCGATGTAGTGGCTCGCGCCCTCCTCCACTTCCCGCAGCTCGGCCACCTTCCAGTCGGTGGCGCGGCGCACCGCGGCCAGGGCCTCGTTGAGGCTTTCGAAATTCTGGTTCAGGCCGCCCAGGCTGACGCGGTACTGGCGCGCCAGCGGCTGGTAGGCCAGCCGCCAGCTGCGGGTGGCGCGGGCGACGCGCTTGTCGCGCCAGTACCAGCGGCTGCGGACCAGCTCGGCCTCGGCCACGAAATACAGCGGGATGCCCTTGAGCAGGGCTTCCTCGACCGGCTTGGGCAGGTCGAAGCGGACGGCGAACCCCAGCGTCAGCCCTTCGTCCGCCCGCGTGACTTCCATGCTGGCCAGCTCGACGCCCGGGTTGGCGACCTGCGCCGTGGCGGTAAGGGAAGTCGCCGCGCCCAGGCAGAGCATCCACAGCATCACCACGCCCAGGCGCACCGAGTCAGCCACACGCCGCCCCGCCCGGCCACCCAGGAAAAGACGCAGGACGTTGAACGGGCGGGCGGCGGGCATGTCGGGGGCAGCGGTTCAGTCGGGTTTGACGAGCAGGGCGTAGAAGAAACCGTCGGCCGACGCGCCATCGGGAGGCGGGCCGGCCGTCCCCGAATTGTCGTGCAGCGGCAAGTGGTGGCCGGGCCGAAGCGGGTGGGGCAGCCACCGCGCCCGGGGTTGGCGTTGCAAAAACGCGTCGATCTGATCCTGGCCCTCCGTTTTGAACACGGAACAAGTGCAGTACAAGAGCCGCCCACCCGGCGCCAGCAGCGGCCACAGCGCGTCCAGCAGCCGGGCCTGGGTGGCGGCCAGGGCGCCGATGTCGGTGTCGCGGCGCAGCCAGCGCACGTCGGGGTGGCGCCGCACGATGCCCGAGGCGCTGCAGGGGGCGTCCAGCAGGATGGCGTCGTAGGGGCGGCCGTCCCACCAGCCCGCGTCGGCGGCGGTGCCGTCGCCGGGTTCGCCGGCATCGGCCGCCAGCACCCGGGCCCGCAGGCCGAGGCGTTCGAGGTTCTGGTGCACGCGGCCGAGGCGCTGGGCGTCGCGGTCCAGCGCGGTGATGTCGAGGTCGGCCAGCTCCAGCAGGTGCGCGGTCTTGCCACCCGGCGCGGCGCAAGCGTCGAGCACCCGCGCGCCGGGCGGCAGCGGTGCCAGGCGCGGGTCGTCCAGGCCGAGCAGCCAGGGCGCCGCCCATTGGGCCGCGGCGTCCTGCACCGAGGCGTCGCCTTGCGCGAAGCCGGGCAGCCCGCCCACCGGGCAAGGTTCGGCCAGCTCGATCGCCTGCGGCCCGACGACGCGTCCGGCCAGGCCCTGGGCGGCCAGGCGCTGGAGGTAATCAGCGGTGGTCCCATGGCGCCGGTTGACGCGCAGGGTCATCGGCGCCCGCAGGTTGTCGGCGGCCAGGACGGCTTCGGCCTGGCCGGGCCAGTCCCGGCGCAGCCGGTCGATCCACCAGGCGGGGTGGTTGTGGACGGCCACCGGGTCGGCCCGAACAGCGTCGGCGAGTTGGACGCGTTCGCGCAGGAAACGCCGCAGCACCGCGTTGACGAAGCCGCCGCTCGCCGCCTGGCGGGCCCGCGCCGCAGCCACCGCCTGGTCGACCAGGGTGTGCTCCGCGTAGGGCGCCGCGTCGCCCGGCCACAGGAGGGCGATGCCGGTGAGCAGCAAGGCCTCGACCGGCGGCGACGGCTTCTTGGGCGCCAGCACCGTCCGGACGGCCAGGGCCGAACCCAGCCGGCGCAGCACCGCGAAGGTCAAGGCCTGCGCGCCGGGCCGCGCTTCGGCGGGGCAGCGCTGCAGCACGTCGTTGAGGGACTGGCCGGCCCGCACCGCCTGGACCGCGTCGGCGGTGTGCGACAGCAGGCGGGCCAATGGCAGGGAGGAAGGGGCGGAGGGCCGGCGACCGGCCGCGGGTGGGGCGTTCTTCACCCGCGGAGTCTACGTTCCGGGCCGGGGCGGGCCGGCCGGACGGCTGCCGCGGGACGGCTGCCGGGCAGACAATCGCGGGCTCGGTTAGGCTCTCGCCGGTACGCGCCCGTCCGAACCAGAAAGACCCCGAACCCATGCCCCCAGAAAGCCCCCCGATCCCCGAGAAGACCGAGCACGAGCTGGCCGGCCTGCCGGCGTCCGAGCGCATCCGCTACCGGCTGGTCAGCGCCGGCTGCCGCCACCATGCCAACGACAACATCGCGGGCTTCATCCGCGACGGCGAGCTGGACGAGCTCAAGGCCGAAGTGCAAGCCAAGATGCAGGAAGTGCTCAACGCGCTGGTGATCGACACCACGAACGACCACAACACCCAGGACACCGCCCAGCGCGTGGCCAAGATGTTCCTGACCGAAGTGTTCCGCGGCCGCTACGTGCCGATGCCCGAGGTCACCGAATTCCCCAACTTCTCGCGGCTGAACGAGCTGATGATCGTCGGGCCGATCACCGTGCGCAGCGCCTGCTCCCACCACCTGTGCCCGATCATGGGCCGGGTCTGGGTCGGCCTGCTGCCCAACGAGCATTCCAACCTGATCGGCCTGTCGAAATACACCCGCATCTGCGACTGGGTGATGAGCCGGCCGCAGATCCAGGAAGAAGCCGTCACGATGCTGGCCGACGAGCTGCAGGAGCGGGTGCGCCCGGACGGCCTGGCCATCGTCATGGAGGCCGACCACTTCTGCATGCACTGGCGCGGCGTGAAAGACGACCAGACGCGCATGACCAACAGCGTGATGCGCGGCGCCTTCCTGAAGGACGCGGCGCTGCGCCGCGAGTTCCTCTCACTGCTCAGCAGGAAAACCTGACCGATCGACCGAACGGAGTCCGCCACCATGCTCGTACGCCTGCTCTACGCCAGCCGCGCCGCCGACCAGCTCGGCCAGGAAGGCCTGTCCGCCATCCTGAAGCAATCCAAGTGCAACAACCCCAAGCTCGGCATCACCGGCGTGCTGTGCTTCTCGGACCACACCTTCATGCAGGTGCTTGAAGGCGGGCGCGAGGCCGTCAGCCGCCTGTACAACCGCATCGTCGGCGACCCGCGCCACCACGACGTCGTGCTGTTGCGCTACGAGGAGATCCAGGAGCGCCGCTTCGGCGGCTGGTCGATGGGCGAGGTCAACCTGGCCCGGCTGAACCCGGCGCTGCTGCTGAAGTACTCCGAGACCGCCACGCTCAACCCCTACAACGTCTGCGGCGCGATGTCGATGGCGTTCTTCGACGAACTCGTGGCCTCCGCGGCGGTGATGGGCAAGGCCTGAGGGGGTTGATCAGGGCCGGCCGCTGTCGGCCGCCGTCAGAGCATGCCGGCGGCGCGGAAGTGGAACAGCCCGGCCATGATCCAGGTCGGGAATTGCGCCGCCGCGTCGTTGTAGCCCTGCACCGCCTCGTTGAACTGCTGCCGCGCCAGCAGCAAGGTGCCGCCCGCGGCGGTGAGTTGTTCGGTGAGCACCGGCATGACCAGGCCGCCGTCGGCGCCGCCGAGCGCGCTGGCAGTGGGCAGGATGCGGTCGGCCTGCGCGGGCATGTCGGCCAGCGCGCGGGCGCGCGCCGCGGCCAGGGCGTCCTCGGCCGCGCGCAAGTCCGCCACCGCCCTGGCTTCGCTGGGCCGCAGCGCCACCTCGGCCGCGGCTTCCCGCACCGAGCGGCAAGCGGCGTTCAGCGCTTCCAGCGTCCGGGGGTCGTGGCCGAGCCAGGGCGCCATCGCCTCCGTCCAGCGCGACAGCAGCTCGTCGCGCTGCGTCAGCTGGTCGAACACCGCGCCAAACCTCTGGTGGATCTCTCCGCGCAGCCGCACCAGGCGGTTGTAGGCGCCCACACCCCAGAAGAGCAGCGTGGCAGCGAGCAACGTTGAAACAACTTGTGTCGTCGTCATGGCCCAGGACTCTACGGCAACTGACCTTTCGACACGCGGCGAAGCATTAACAAGTTGTGCCGGACATCATGGAATCTTCCCTGAAACCCGCCTTCCCGGAGCGCCGCGCATGACCGAACTTCTCTCATCCCCACCCTTGTCGGCCTGGTGGCTGGCGGCCATGGCTTCGGCCGGCACTGTCTTCCTGCTCGGCGGCTTCGTCAAAGGCGTGATCGGCCTGGGCCTGCCGACCGTGGTCATGGGCCTGCTCTCGGTGGCCATGCCGCCGGCCCAGGCGGCGGCCCTGCTGGTGGCGCCGTCGCTGCTGACCAATGTCTGGCAGATCGCCGCCCGGCCCGGCTGGCTGGCGCTGGCCCGCCGCCTGCTGCCGATGCAGGTCGCGCTGTGCGCCGGCATCGCCGCCGGCGCGGGCTGGATGACCGGGAAGCCGACGCCCTGGAGCACCCTCGGCCTGGGCCTGGCGCTGCTGGCCTATGCGGGGATGGGTCTGGCGTCGGTGTCCTGGCGGCTGTCGCCCGCGCAGGCGCGCGGCTGGGCGGTGCCGGTGGGTCTGTGCACCGGCCTGGTCACCGCCGCCACCGGCGTGTTCGTGATGCCCGCGGTGCCCTACCTGCAGGCCTTGGACCTGGAGAAGGACGAGCTGGTGCAGGCACTGGGCCTGTCCTTCCTCGTCTCGACGCTGGCGCTGGCGGCGGTGCTGTCGCGTGGCGGCGCCCTGCCCGCCGGCACGGTGGCGCTGTCGCTGCTGGCGCTGGCGCCGGCGCTGCTCGGCATGTGGCTGGGCCAGCGCCTGCGCCAGCGGCTGCGGCCGGCCGCGTTCAAGCGCGTATTCCTGTGGGGCCTGCTCAGCCTGGGCATGTATCTTTGCGGGCGCGGCATCGTGCCGCTGGTGAGCCTTTGAACATGAGCCCGGAGCCCCGCTTTTCCATCATCGCCGCGATGATCGGCGACCCGACCCGGGCCCGCATGCTGGCGGCCCTGATGGGAGGGCAGTGCATGACGGCGGGCGAGCTCGCCGGCTCGGCCGGGGTGACGGCGCCGACCGCCAGCAGCCATTTGGCCAAGCTCGCCGGGCACGGCCTGGTGGCGGTGCGCACCCAGGGCCGGCACCGCTATTACCGGCTGGCCGACGCCGACATCGCCCACGCGCTGGAGGCGCTGTCCATCGCCGCCGAACGCGGCCGGCAGCAGGAACGTTGGAACCACGGCGACTACAAGCCGCTGAAGGCCGCGCGCACCTGCTACGGTCACATCGCCGGCGAATTCGGCGTCGCGCTGCTGCGCGGCATGCAGGCCCGGGGCACGCTGCTGGCGGGGGAAGACGGGGGCTTCGCACTCTCGGACGCCGGCCGCGGCGAGCTGCAGGCGCTCGGCGTGCCCCTGCCCGCGGCGGGCTCGGCCCGGATGGCCTACCCCTGCCTGGACTGGTCGGAACGTTTCGACCACCTGGCCGGCAGCCTGGCCAAGGCCCTGCTCGACCATGGGCTGGCGCAAGACTGGTGGCGGCGCACGCCGGACAGCCGGGCGCTGCAGGTCACGGCCAAGGGCCGGACCGCGCTGGCGCCTTGGCTGGTGGTGGAAAACCCGACTCGTTCGAGTTGAGGTTGCAGGCCCCGGTCGACCCAAACCGTTCGGGCTGAGCCCTTCGACAAGCTCAGGACAGGCCTGTCGAAGCCCTTTCTGCGAGCCTCGACAGCTTGGACAAATTGAAGCGGCCTGGGCCTTCGACAGGTTCAGTCATCAAGGTCGGCTGTCCGCCATGACCCCCTCACCCCCACCCTCTCCCCCGTACCGGGGGAGAGGGAGTTTTTTTCTTGCTCCCTCTCCCGCCTGCGGGAGAGGGCTGGGGTGAGGGTGGACGCGGACCGCGGTGCTTGACACAAACCATAGAACCCTCACGGCGAACGGGGTGAGGGGCGCCGCGCTGGATCCATCACCCCCGCACTTCACCCTGCCCCAGCACCACCCACTTCATCGAGGTGAGGCCTTCCAGCCCCACCGGGCCGCGGGCGTGGAATTTGTCGGTGCTGATGCCGATCTCCGCCCCCAGGCCGTATTCGAAACCGTCGGCGAAGCGGGTGCTGGCGTTGACCATCACGCTGGCCGAATCGACTTCGCGCAGGAAGCGCATCGCGCTGGGGTGGTGCTCGGTCAGGATGGCGTCGGTGTGGTGCGAGCCGTAGCGGTTGATGTGGGCGATGGCTTCGTCCAGGCTGGACACCACTTTCACGCTGATGACGGGCGCGAGGTATTCCTCGGACCAGTCCTGCTCGGTGGCGTCGACGAGCTTCGCGCCGGGCACACCCTTCAGCAGCGCACGTGCCGCGGCGTCGACGCGCATCTCCACACCCTTGGCCGCGAACACCGCGCCGATCTCCGGCAGGAAGCGCGGCGCGGCGGCCGCGTGCACCAGCAGCGACTCGGCCGCGTTGCAGGGGCTGTACTTCTGCGTCTTGGCGTTGTCGGTGACGCGCAGCGCCAGCGCCAGGTCGACTTGGGCGTCGACGTAGACGTGGCAGTTGCCGTCCAGGTGCTTGATCACCGGCACCCGCGCCTCGCGGCTGATGCGTTCGATCAGGCCCTTGCCGCCGCGCGGGATGATGACGTCGACCGCCTCGGGCGAGGCGATCAGGTGGCCCACCGCGGCGCGGTCGGTGGTCTGCACGAGCTGCACGGCGTCGGCCGGCAGGCCGGCCTCCACCAGCGCCGCCTGCACCAGTTTCCACAGCGCGAGGTTGGAGTGGATGGCCTCCGAGCCGCCCCGCAGGATGCAGGCGTTGCCGCTCTTGATGGCCAGCGACGCGGCTTCGATCGTCACGTTGGGCCGGCTCTCGTAGATCATGCCGAACACGCCGATCGGCACGCGCATCTGGCCGACGCTGATGCCGGTGGGGCGGCGGCGCAGGTTGGTGATTTCGCCGACCGGGTCGGGCATGGCAGCGATCTGTTCGCAGCCTTCGGCCACGGTGGCCACCACCTTGTCGGTCAGGCGCAACCGGTCGACCATCGGCGCGGCCAGGCCGGCGGCCTGGGCGGCTTCGATGTCGCGGGCATTGGCGGCTTGCAGCGCATCGGCCGGCTCGCGCAGCAGGCGCGCCAGCGCGACGAGGGCGCGGTCCTTGGCGGCAGTGGGTGCGGCGGCCATCAGCCGGCTGGCGGCGCGGGCGGCGGCGCCCATGCGGGCGATCGATTCCTGGAGGTCGGTGATGCTCATCCTCCGATTGTCCCAAAAGGCCGGCCCGCGCGCCTGTGCGGGGCAGCGGCTGGCCTGGCCTGCCACACTACGGCGTTTCGCATCGCTGCGCCCCTACTTTCTTCCCATGTCGTCCTTCGCAGGCCATGCCGCCGCCGGCGCCGCCGTCTACCTCAGCCAGCACCGCCTGGGCGACAGGCGCGCCCTGCCGTGGCTGCCCGTGCTGGTGCTGCTGGCATTGGCACCCGACGCCGACTACCTGGCGATCTGGTTCTTCGGCGCCCAGGCGGCGGCCCGGGTGACGCATTCGCTTTTCTTCTGCCTCGCGGTGGCCGGATGCGCCTGGGCCGTCTTGCGGCTTTCCATGGCCCGCGGCGCAGGCCCGGCCCCGGCCGGCGCGGACTGCCGGCGCCCGGCTTTCGCCGCACTGGCGGCGGCGGCCTGTTCCCACCTGCTGCTGGATTTCCTCGTGGGCGTGCACCCCCTGCCGCTGCTGTGGCCCTTGGCCTCCAGCGCCTGGACATCGCTTTGGGGCCTGCTGCCCAGCGCCGGGCGCATCGACCCCGGCAATTTCTATTTCTGGCGCAACCTGCTGATCGAGAGCGCCTTGCTGTGGCCGGTGTTCGCACTGGCGGTGGCCTGGCGCCGAGGCACGCCCTGGGTTTCGATGCGCGCCAGGGTGTGGCTGGCGCTGCCCGCCTGGCTCGCTTGCCTGGCCTGGTCGGTGAGCTTGACGCGCTGAAGCGGCGGGCTTGCCGGCCCGACTTGCGTTTTCAGTCGGCGGCGGCGTCGCCCCAATGGGCGCGGCACCAGTCCGCCACCGCCGCCTGCTGGGCGGCGTCCAGGTGCAGGCCGAGCTTGCCGCGCCGCCAGAGCACGTCGTCGGCGCAGCGCGCCCATTCATGCCGGTAGAGATAGAGCAGCTCGGCCTCGTGCAGGTCGCCCGCGACCGCGGCGCCCAGGCCGCCGCCTTCTTCGATCAACCGGTCGACCCGCGAGCCGTAGGCCCGCGCGAGACGGTGCAGCAGCGGGGCCGGCAAGCCCGGGTGCTTGCGCGCCAGGGCCCGCTCGAAACGCGCGAAGTCGGTGTCGGGCCGCTGGGGGGCGCCGATCAGGCCGGTCAAGTCGCCGCCGGGCAGCGGCGCGCCGCGGGTCCACGCGGGGCCGGTGGCGCCCAGGGCGGCGGTGAGCAGGTCGGACGCCTCTTCGGCAAGCTTGCGGCAGGTGGTGATCTTGCCGCCCCAGATCGACAGCAGCGGCGCGCCGCCCTGGTCGTCCATCTCCAGCGCGTAGTCGCGCGTGATCTCACTGGGCCGGCCCGACGCGTCGTCCAGCAGCGGGCGCACGCCGCTGTAGCGCCAGACCACGTCTTCGGGCCGCACCGGCTGGGCGAAGTAGCGGCTGGCCTGCTCGCAGAGGTAGGCCACCTCGGCCTCGTCGACCCGCAGCTCGCCGGGCGGGCCGGAGTGCTCGACGTCGGTGGTGCCGATCAGCGTGAAGTCGCGCTCGTAGGGGATGGCGAAGATGATGCGCCGGTCGGGGTTCTGGAAGATGTAGGCGTGGCCGTGGTCGAAGCGCTGGCGCACGACGATGTGGCTGCCCTTGACCAGCCGCAGCCGGCGCCGCGCCGGCGGCGCCGGCTGCCGCGCGTCGACGCAGCGCTCGTTCAGGAACTGGGCCGCCCAGGGCCCGGCCGCGTTGACCAGCGCGCGGGCCTGCACCTGGCGCGTCCGACGGCCTCCCGGGCCGCCGGCGAGGTGGGCCGTCCACTGCTGCGCGCCGCGTTCGGCGCGCTCGCAGGCCCAGCGCGTCAGCACCTCGGCGCCACGCTCGTGGGCGTCGACGGCGTTGAGCACGACGAAGCGGGCGTCGTCGACCCAGCCGTCCGAGTAGGCGAAGCCGCGGGTGTAGCGGTCTTTCAGCGGCGCGCCGGCGGGGTGGCGGCGCAAGTCGACGCCGTGAGAGCCGGGCAGCACCTCGCGGCGGGCCAGGTGGTCGTACAGGAAAAGCCCGAGCCGGATCAGCCACGCCGGCCGCATGCCCTCGTCGTGCGGCATCACGAAACGCAGCGGCCACATGATGTGGGGGGCACTCCTGAGCAGCACCTCGCGTTCGCCCAGCGCCTTGCGCACCAGCAGGAAGTCGCGGTGCTCCAGGTAGCGCAGGCCGCCGTGGATGAGCTTGGTGCTGTTGGACGAGGTGTGCTGCGCCAGGTCGTCGCGCTCGCACAGCAGCACTTTCAAGCCGCGGCCGGCGAGGTCGCGCGCGATGCTGGCGCCGTTGATGCCGCCGCCGACGATGAGCACGTCGCAGCGGCTGGCGGTGTCGGGTTCGGGACGGGCATCGGCGGCGGCCATGGTGGCCGATTCTGACCGCAAGCGCCCGGCGCGAATTGCGGGAATGCCCCTGGGTGCGGCATGCCCATCGGGGCTTGGCACGCGGGCGGCGCCGGCGAACAAT
>CBJNAE010000054.1:0-15647 GCA_966433995.1 uncultured Ideonella sp.
TCGAAGGCCTCGCAAGCGCCGCACCAGACCGGCGGCAGGGCCGACAGCCAGTCCATGACGGGGCGCAGCGCCTCGGCCGGCAGCACCGCCATTTCTTCGATGGCGATGGTCAGCCGGGAGGCCCTCATGACGCCGTCGCTGCCCTCGAACACCCAGTCGTAGCGGCCGCAGCCCACGCGCACCTCGCCATCGGCCTTGCCCGACATGCCCACCAGCCAGCCGCAGCTGAAAGCGGCGGCGTCGTGCGGTGGCGGCTCGCCGGTCAGGCAGAAGGTGTAGACGTTCTCGTAGGTCTGGCCGAACCGGCGCACCAGCACGTCGGCGATGCCGTCGCAGCCCGCCACCTCGGGCGGGAAGGAGATGGCGCCGGTGTTGACCACCATCTTGAGCAGCGCGCCCTCGGTGAAGGCCGACCGCATCAGGTGCGGACGGTTCAAGTCCTTGGCCCGGATGTAGTCGGCCACCGCCTGGCGCGCGCTCATGCGCCGTAGCCTCCGCCGCCCGGGGTTTCGATGACGAACACGTCGCCCGGCTGCATCTCGGTGGAGCCGATGTGGCCCAGCGTCTCGACCTTGCCGTCGGCGCGCTCGACACGGTTGACGCCCGGCTGGCCCGGCGAACCGCCGGCCGCGCCGAAGGCGCCGCTGTTGCGACCGTTGGACAGGATGGACGCCGTCATCTTTTCCAGGAAGCGGACGCGGCGGATGCCGCCGTCGCCGCCGCGGTATTTGCCCGCTCCGCCCGAACCTTGGCGGATCTCGTAGCTGTCCAGACGCACCGGGAAGCGGAACTCCAGCACCTCGGGGTCGGTCAGGCGAGAGTTGGTCATGTGGGTCTGCACGACGCTCGTGCCATCGAAGCCCGGGCCGGCGCCGGAGCCGCCGGAAATGGTCTCGTAGTACTGGTGGGTGTCGTTGCCGAAGGTGAAGTTGTTCATCGTGCACTGGCCGGCTGCCATCGAACCCAGCGCGCCGTACAGGGCGTTGGTGATGCAGGTGGACGTCTCCACGTTGCCAGCGACGACCGAGGCCGGCGGCAGCGGATTGAGCATCGACCCGGCGGGCACCACCACCTCCAGCGGCTTCAGGCAGCCGGCGTTCAGCGGGATCTCGTCGCCCACCAGCGTGCGGAAGACGTAGAGCACCGCCGCCATGCACACCGCCTTGGGCGCGTTGAAGTTGTTGCTCAGCTGGGCCGAGGTGCCGGTGAAGTCGATCTTGGCGCTGCGCGCCGCGGTGTCGACCTTGATCGCCACGCTGATCTGCGCGCCGTTGTCCAGCGGCAGCGTGAAGTGGCCGTCCTTGAGCTTGGTGATGACGCGGCGAACCGACTCTTCGGCGTTGTCCTGAACGTGGCCCATGTAGGCCTGGACCACGTCGAGGCCGAACTGCTCGACCATCTTGCGCAGCTCCTGCACGCCCTTCTCGTTGGCGGCGATCTGCGCCCGCATGTCGGCGATGTTCTGCTGCGGGTTGCGCGAGGGGTATTCGCCGCTGGACAACAGCGCCACCATCTCGGCCTCCAGCAGCCGGCCCTGGTCGACGAGCTTGACGTTGTTGATCTGCACGCCCTCTTCCTCGATGCGGGTCGAGAAAGGCGGCATGGAGCCCGGCGTGGTGCCGCCGATGTCGGCGTGGTGGCCGCGCGAGCCGACGTAGAAGAGGATCTTCTTGCCGGCGTCGTCGAACACCGGCGTCACCACCGTCACGTCGGGCAGGTGGGTGCCGCCGTGGTAGGGGTCGTTCAGCGCGAACACGTCGCCCGGCTTCATCTTGCCGGCGTTGCCCTCCATCACCGTCTTGATGGATTCGCTCATCGAACCGAGGTGGACCGGCATGTGCGGCGCGTTGGCGATCAGGTTGCCCTGGGCGTCGAACAGCGCGCAGGAGAAGTCCAGCCGCTCCTTGATGTTCACCGAGTAGGCGGTGTTCTGCAGCTGCAGGCCCATCTGCTCGGCGATGTTCATGAAGAGGTTGTTGAACACCTCCAGCATCACCGGGTCGACCGAAGTGCCGATGGCCTTGCGCGCCTCGCGCTCCTTCACGCGCACCAGCACCAGGTGGTCCAGGTCGGTGACGACGGCCTGCCAGCCGGGCTCCACGACGGTGGTGGCGTTCTTCTCGGAGATGATGGCCGGGCCGTCGACCACGTGGCCGGGCCGGGTGCTGCCGCGCACCACGAGGGCGGCGTCGTGCCATTTGCCGCCGCTGAACATCTTCACGCGGGATTCGACCGGCGCCGGCTCCTTCTTGGAAACGGCGTGGCGCTGCTCGGCCGGCGCGTCGCCCGCGCCCACCGCTTCGACGGACACCGCCTCGACCACGAGCGCGCGTTCGTTCATCAGGAAGGCGAAGCGCTGGCGGTAGGCGGTCTCGAACGCCGCCTGGATCTCGCCCGGCGCGCCGAAGGGCACGACCAGGGCGGAATCGGTGCCCTGGTAGCGCACGTGCACGCGGCGGTGCACCTTGATTTCGCCGCCGCTGACGCCCTGGCGGCGCAACTCGCCCTCGGCCTCGTCGGCCAGGGCGCCCAGCTTCTGCGCGACCGTTTCCATCGCGGAGGCCAGCGGCTGCTCCACGGCGGCTTCGCGGATGACGTTCTGGTCGGCCAGGCCCATGCCGTAGGCCGACAGCACGCCTGCCAGCGGATGGGCGAAGACCTTGGTCATGCCCAGCGCGTCGGCCACCAGGCAGGCGTGCTGGCCACCCGCGCCGCCGAAGCATTGCAGGGTGTAGCGGGTGACGTCGTAGCCGCGCGCCACCGAGATCTTCTTGATGGCGTTGGCCATGGCGCCCACGGCGATGTCGATGAAGCCCTCCGCCACCTCTTCGGGCGTGCGCTTGGTGCCGGTGGACCGCTCGATCTCGGCGGCCATGTCGGTGAAGCGCTTCACCACCACGTCGCGGTCGAGCGACTCGTCGGCCTTGGGGCCGAACACCTTGGGGAAGAAGGCGGGCTGGATCTTGCCGAGCATCACGTTCGCGTCGGTCACGGCCAGTGGGCCGCCGCGGCGGTAGGAGGCCGGGCCGGGGTTGGCACCGGCGCTCTCGGGGCCGGCGCGGAAGCGCGCGCCGTCGAAGGTCAACACCGAGCCGCCGCCGGCCGCTACGGTGTGGATGCTCATCATCGGCGCGCGCATGCGCACGCCCGCCACCTGGGTTTCGAAGGCGCGCTCGAACTCGCCGGCGTAGTGCGACACGTCGGTGGACGTGCCGCCCATGTCGAAGCCGATCACTTTGTCGAAGTCGGCCAGCTGCGCGGTGCGCACCATGCCGACGATGCCGCCGGCCGGGCCGGAGAGGATGGCGTCCTTGCCCTGGAAGGCGTGGGCGTCGGTCAGGCCGCCGGAGGACTGCATGAAGAAAAGCTTCACGCCCGGCATGTCGCCGGCCACCTGCTCGACGTAGCGGCGAAGGATGGGCGACAGGTAGGCGTCGACCACCGTGGTGTCGCCGCGCGAGACCAGCTTCATCAGCGGGCTGACCTGGTGCGACACGCTGATCTGCGGGAAGCCGACTTCGCGGGCGATGCGCGCCGCCGCCAGCTCGTGGGCGGTGTAGCGGTAGCCGTGCATGAAGACGATGGCCACGCTGCGCAGGCCGTCGTCGTAGGCGGCCTGCAGCTCGGTGCGCAGGTGGGCCTCGGCCAGGGGCTGCACCACTTCACCGTCGGCACCCACGCGCTCCTGTGCCTCGATGACGCGCTCGTACAGCAGCTCGGGCAGCACGATGTGGGTGTCGAACAGGCGCGGCCTGTCCTGGTAGGCGATGCGCAGCGCGTCGCGGAAGCCGCGTGTGGTCACCAGCAGCGTGGGCTCGCCTTTTCGCTCCAGCAGCGCGTTGGTGGCCACCGTGGTGCCCATCTTCACGCACTCGACCAGGTCGGGCGTGATCGGCTCGCCGGCTTTCAGGCCGAGCAGGTGCCGGATGCCCGCGACCGCGGCGTCGCGGTACTGCTCGGGGTTCTCCGACAGCAGCTTGTGCGTCACGAGCGTGCCGTCGGGCTTTTTGCCGACCAGGTCGGTGAACGTGCCGCCGCGGTCGATCCAGAATTGCCAGAGGGAAGAAGGTTTCTTGTTCATGGTGCTCACCAAGTGGTTTGATTCAGAAATCGGAGGGCGCCCGCACCGCGCGCGCCGCTGCCTCGCTATTGATTCGTGAAATAGGGGATGAAGATGTCGTTGGCCTCGATGCCGACTTCCCTCACCCATTCGACCGAGAAGCGCTCGCCCATGCGCTTGATGTCGGCCAGGAACTCCGAAGAGACGCGCTCGATCTTCATTCCGCGCCTGCGCAGCTCCTCCACCGAATCCGCCGCGGCCTTCTCGCTGGCCGCCCAGCCCCTGGCTTCGGCGGCCGCCGCTGCTTCAAGCACGGTTTTCTGGGCGCCGGGCGTCAGCGCGGCAAAGGCCTTGGCGCTGGCGAAGGTGATGTTTTTGGGGAACCAGGCGTTGATCTCGAAATAGTTCTTGACGTGGTCCCAAACCTGGTTCTCCACGCCGGTCACCGCCGACGTGATCATGCAGTCGATGCGGCCGTCGGCCAGGGCCTGGCCCACGTTCACCATCGGCACGTCCACCGAGCTGGCGCCCAGCAATTGGGCGATGCGCTGCGTGGCGCTGTTGTAGGTCCGCATCTTGGTGCCTTTCAAGTCCGAGGCGCGGTTGATGGGCTTGTTGGTGTACAGCCCCTGGGGCGGCCAGGGGACCGCGAACAGCGGCTTCAAGCCCTCGGCCGCGAACTTCTTCTCGATCAGGGGCCGCTGGTGCTTCCACAGCCGCTTCGCGTCTTCGTATGAACGCACGATGAAAGGCACCGAGTCCGCGCCGGCGAGCGGCATGTCCTTGACCAGGCTGGTCATGATGGTCTCCCCGCTTTCCACCTTGCCATCCCTCACCGCACCGGCGATCTCCGCCAGCTTGAACAGGCTGTTGTTGGGCTGCAGCTCGATCTTCAAGCCCGATGGCGCCACGTCCTTGATGAATTGCTGCAGGTTCTGGCCGTGGAAAGACTCCGCCCGGTAACCCGTGGCGAGCTTCCACCCTCCGGCGCCCGCGCCTTGCTGCGCCCAGCTCGCCCCCGAGGGCAACCCCAATGCGGCGATCAGGGCAAGGAACTCTCTTCGATCGTTCATGAAGCACTCCTTTGAGGCGGCGGTGGTCAGGGTGGAACGGGAGCAAGGCATCACAAGCGCGGCCTGCTTCCCGGGGCGTCGGCGTCAACCCATCAGTTGCGGGCCGATCAGGACGATCTGCGGGAAGAAATAGATCAGCAGCACGGCGAGGACCAGCAGCATGAAGAAGGGCAGCGCAGTCTTGGCCAGGTACGGCAGTTCGCGCTTGGTCAGGCCCTGCAGGACGAAGAGGTTGAAGCCCACGGGCGGCGTGATCTGGGCCATCTCCACCACCAGCACGACGAAGATGCCGAACCAGATCAGGTCGATGTGGGCCGCCTGCACGGTGGGCAGCAGCACGGCCATCGTCAGCACGACCATCGAGATGCCGTCGAGGAAGCAGCCCAGGATGACGAAGAACACCGTGAGCATCACGATCAGCATGAAGGGCGACAGGTTCAGGCTGCCGATGAACTGGGCCACTTCGCGGGGCAGGCCGATGAAGCCCATCGACAGCGTCAGGAAGGCGGCGCCCGCCAGGATCAGGCCGATCATGCAGTAGACGCGGCAGGCGGCCAGCAGGCCTTCCTTGAAAGTCTTCCAGCTGAGGGACCCCTCGATCTTGGACAGGATCAGCGAACCGAGCACGCCCATGGCGGCCGACTCGGTGGCCGTGGCGAAGCCGCTGTAGATCGCGCCGATCACCACGGCGATGAGCGAGACGATCGGGATCAGGTGTTTGCCCGCCTTCACCTTGTCGATGAAGCTCATTTCGATGTCGGCGGCGGGAATCTTGTCCTTGTTGAACAGCGCCCAGATCACGATGTAGGCCGAGAACAGCGCCATCAGCAGCAGGCCGGGGATGACGCCCGCGACGAAGAGCTTGGAGATGGAGACATCGGCCGCCACGCCGTAGACGATCATGATGATCGACGGCGGGATCAGCAGGCCGAAGGTGCCCGAGCCGGCCAGCGAGCCCATCGTGATGTCGTCGGGGTAACCGCGCTTCTTGAGTTCAGGCAGCGTGATCTTGCCGATGGTGGCGCAGGTGGCGGCGCTGGAGCCCGACACCGCGGCGAAGATGCCGCAGCCGATCACATTGGTGTGCAGCAGCCGGCCGGGGATGCGGTTCAGCCAGGGCGCCAGGCCCTTGAACATGTCCTCGGTGAGCTTGGAGCGGAAGAGGATCTCGCCCATCCAGAGGAACAGGGGCAGCGCGGTCAGCGTCCAGCTGGTGGTCGAGCCCCAGATGGTCAGCACCATGCTGTCGCCGCCCGACTTGGGCGTGAAGACTTCCATGGCGATGACGGCCACGCCCAGCAGCGTCAACCCGATCCACAGGCCCGAGGCCAGGATCGCGATCATGATGGCGATCAATGCGCCTGCGATGTAGATGTCCATGATGTTTACTTCGCTGTCGTGGTGGATGGGTTATTCGATGTTCGCGGTCTCGGCTTCGCCGACGGCGAAGAAGGTGCGTCCCTGGAAGCGGGCGATCAGCGCATCGAGCATCGAGACGGCGAAGCCGATGCAGCCCAGCGCCATGGCGATCTGCGGGATCCACAGCGGCGTGGCGTCGGCGCTCTGGGAAACGTCGTTGTAGAGGCGCGAGGTCCAGACCAGGCGGCAGGCGTAGCCGGCCAGGTAGACCGACAGCCCGGCGCCCGCCAGCAGGCACCAGTACTCCAGGACATTGCGCACCTTCTCGGGCACCTGCTGCAGCAGCAGGGTCACGCGGATGTGGTCGCCCTTGCGCAGGGTTTCGGGCAACGCGAGGAAGAGCGCCGCGGCGATCGAATAGCCGGCGTAGGCGTCCAAGCCACGGATGTTGAAGTCGAACTGGCGGCCCAGCACCCCCAACATGACGGTCACGAAGGCGCTGACCATCGCCACGGCGGCCAGGAAAGCCAGCAGCCGGTAGAAGGAAGACAGTAGTTTGGACACGGCGGTACCTCTCGAAGGAAAACCTGAGATCGGATCTTTGTTTTGGTGGGAGCCGCTGCGGCCACCTGCCGCAGCGGCTGGTCAGTTGTCTTCGCCCGGGTGGGGAACTCCCAGGCTTGATTCGGGCGGGGCCTTGCGCCCCGCCCCGGGCTCACTTGCCCTGCGTGGCGCGGTAGGCTTCCAGCGCGGCCTTGGCGTCGTCGCTGGCGTTGCGCAGCCATTCGCCGGTCATGCGGCCGCCGATGACCTTCAGCTCGCGCTTGAGGGCTTCGCTGCCGCGGTCGATCTTCATGCCCTTGGATTCGAGCGTCTTGATGTATTCATCGTCCAGGCGGTCGCTCTCTTTCCAGCCACGCGCCTCGGCGGCGGCGGCCACCTTCACGACAGCCGCCTGGGTGGCCTTGTCCAGCGCGTCGAACGCTTTCTGGTTGACCACCAGGGCGTTGCGCGGCAGCCAGGCGTTGACGTCGTAGAAGAACTTGGCGTGCTCGTAGAGCTTGCTGTCCACGCCGCTGGCGCTGGAGGTCAGGAAGTTGTCGACCGTGCCGGTGGCCAGCGCCTGGCCCAGCTCGGCCAGCTGGATCGTCACCGGCTGGGCGCCGACGTATTCGGCGATGCGGGTCGTCGCGGGGTTGTAGGCGCGCATCTTGGTGCCTTTCAAATCCTGGAAGGAATTGATCGCCTTGGTGGAATACAGCGACTGGCCGGGCCAGGGCACGGTGTAGAGCAGCTTCAGGCCCTGGCTGGCCAGGAGCTTTTCGAGATAGGGGTTGGAGATGTCGCTGAGCTTCTTGGACTCGGCGTAGCTCGTGGCCAGGAAGGGGATGGAATCGATGCCGAAGAGCGCGTTCTCGTTCGATGCGCCGGACAGGATGAATTCGCCGATGGGCGCCTGGCCGGATTGCACGGCGCGCTTGATCTCGTTGGCCTTGAACAGCGATGCACCGGGGTGCAGCGTGATCTTCAGCTTGCCGCCGGTGGCTTTGTCCACTTCATCGGCGAAATATTGAAGGTTCTGCACCTGGAAGGTGTTGGAAGCGTAGCCGGACGGCAGGTCCCATTTGGTCTGCGCTTGTGCCACGGAGGCCAGGGCGGCTGCTACACAGGCGAACACTATTTTCTTCATCGCAAGACTCCTCAAGGGTCGGTTGTAGGAACTCGATAGGCAGCAGGCGTTTCGAAGGCCTGCTCAGAAACTGGCCAGCTGGTGGTTGGGCAGGTCGGTGATCAGCATCGACCCGGGCGCGTGGGTGATGCAGAACTCGGGCCGCGCCTGGGCGATGGCCGCCTGGGGCGTCACGCCGCAGGCCCAGAACACCGGAATCTCGTCAGGCATCACTTCCACCGCGTCGCCGTAGTCGGGACGCATCACATCCTTGATGCCGATCAGGGCCGGGTCGCCGATGTGCACCGGCGCGCCGTGCACGCTGGGGAAGCGCGAGGTGATCTGGATCGCGCGGATCGCGTCGGCCGCCTTCAGCGGCCGCATGGAGACAACCATCGGGCCGTGGAACGGGCCGGCCGGCGTGGTGGCGATGTTGCTGCGGTACATGGCCACGTTGCGCTTCTGGGCCACGTGGCGCAGCGGCAGGCCGGCGTCCAGCAGCGCCTGCTCGAACGAGAAGGAGCAGCCGATGACGAAGGTGACGAGGTCGTCGCGCCAGAGCGGGGCGATGTTGGTGGGCTCGTCGACCAGCTCGCCGTCGCGCCAGACCCGGTAGCGGGGCACGTCGCTGCGGATGTCGATGTCCTCGCCCAGCGTCGGCAGCATCGGGTCGCCCGGCTCGGACACCGCCAGCAAGGGGCACGGCTTGGGGTTGCGCTGGCAGAACCGCAGGAAGTCGGAGGCCAGGCCGGCCGGCAGGATGACGAGGTTGCCCTGGACGAGGTCGCGGCTCAGGCCGCTGGTGTGGGAGGCCCATTCGCCGCTGCGGATCGGCGCGCGGACGCGGCGGCCTTCGGAAGCCGATGTGATGCTGCTGGCGTTGCTGGACGGGTTGGGCATGGCGGTGTTCACATCAGACTCCTATTCCACTTCGTTGACCTTGTTATTTCAACGTTGAGCGAATTCTGTTGTGACACCTTGTCACGGGCAAACGCATTGTTTACTGATCGTCTTATCGATTTTTTCGATGATCAGTGGAAACCCTAATGAATGACAAAACCGCCTGGACCACGTCCTCCGCGACGCCGGAAGTGGGGTCTTCCCGGTAGCTCGCATGCACCGGCAGGGGTGAAAGCGCCGCATCGCATTTCAGGATCTTCAGCGGCAGCCGCTGGGCCAGCCGCTGAGCCGCCGCGGCCGGCAGCGTCGCCACGCCCAGTCCGCCTTCCACCAGCTGCACCATGGCCGAGATCGAGGAAATGTTGTGCACGCGCTTGAGGTCGACGCCGGCATTGCGGAACATGTCCATCAGGGCCGCGTGCGGCTGAGAGCCGCGCTGGAAGGTCAGCAGCTCGAACTCGGCAAGCTCCGCGAGCGTGTAGGCGCGCTTGCGGTGCTGCTCGGCGTGCCCGACGAACACCATCTCCATCGAGGGCAGCGCCCTGCTGCGCACCCCCTCCCCCGCCGTGGGCAGCGCGCAGAAGACCAGGTCGAGCGCGCCGCGGCGCACGTGGTCCACGAGCACGGGCGTGGTTTCCACCGTCAGCTCCAGCTCGAAGGCGGTGCTGCTCTTGCGCATGTGCTGGATCCAGTCGATCAGCCAGGAATGCAGCACCGATTCGATCACCCCGATGCGAAGCGACACCGAGGCGGTCTCGTTCCCCCCGGCGGCGCTCATCTCGGCCTTGATGTCGCGCTGCAGCGCCAGCAGCTTCTGCGCGTGGTTGAAGAAGCGCAGGCCGGCGACGGTGAGGCGGAACTGCTTGTCGCGCCGGTCGAGCAGCAGCACGCCCAGCTCCTCCTCGAGCGCGGCGATGCGGCTGGACATCGCCGATTGGGTGATGAACAGTTTCTCCGCAGCGCGGGAGACGCTTTTGAGCGAGACGACCCAGTAGAAGGCTTCGACGAAACGGAGGTTCATGCTTTGGCGTTGTGCGGCGCGGGGCCGGCCGGATGGGGTTGGTCGCGCAGCATAGCGGTCCGGCCCACCGGCCGCCACGCCGGCCCGGCGCGGATCAAGACCCCTTTTCCGTCCCTTCTTCACGTTCCGTCGGCCCCGCGTTGGGCGCATCATCCTGCGCAGGAGGGCGCGCCGGCGCGCCCGCGCGCGACTTCAACCGACACACAGGCGAGCGACGACGAAACATGGCGGACACGCTGAATCCACTGCATTGGGACGAGACCGCGGCTGCGCCCTTCGACGCGACCGCCTCGGGCGGCGGCCATCCCCGCAAGGCCAGCCTGGAAGCCTTCCGCTGGCCGACGCCGCCTTCGGCCAACTACCCCGCCCCCGAACCGCAGACCGACCCGCTCCCCTGCGAAATCACCGGTCTGAACGGCAACCGCATGTCGGGCCGGCTGACCTTCTTCGTGCCGGACGCGCAAGTGGCGCACGTGCAGATTCCGCCGGCGCGCACCACCGTGCCGCTGCGCTTCGACCAGTTCCTGAGCCTGAAGCTGACCACGCCGCTGGCACCGACGGCCAGCAAGTCCGACCCCGCCCTGACGGCGATGATCGGCAACGTGGCGGCGCAGCCCTACCGCATCCAGCTGGAACGCGGCGGCGAGATGGAAGGCCAGACGCTCGGCCACGTGGAGGAACCCTTCGGCGCCTTCCTCTTCCTGCCCACGCCCTCGGGCGATGGCGTGCTGAACCTGTTCGTGCCCAGGGCCGCCTACCGGCAGCTGGAGGTCGGGCCGCGCATCGGCGAGCTGCTGATCGAGCAGGCGCTGGCCACGCCCGCCCAGGTGCAAGAGGCCGCGGAGCTGCAGCAGCAGCTGCGCAACCAGAAGATCGGCGACATCCTGCTGCAGAACCAGGTCGTCTCGCCCGAGCAATTGCTGGAAGCGCTGGACCGCCAG
Source organism: uncultured Ideonella sp. (assembly GCA_966433995.1). Classification (GTDB taxonomy): domain Bacteria; phylum Pseudomonadota; class Gammaproteobacteria; order Burkholderiales; family Burkholderiaceae_C; genus JANPCX01. The sequence continues at coordinate 11,024 of CBJNAE010000054.1, forward strand.
AGCAAGATGCCGATGGTGCGCATCGGCGACGCGCTGGTGTCTCTCGGGCTGATCAACGAGCCACAACTTCAGGAAGCTTTGTCCCAGCAGAAGAAAGACCGGGGCACCCCGCTGGGCGAACTGCTCGTGCGCATGAAGGTGGTCTCCCCCTCCGACCTGCAGGCCGCGCTGTCGCGCAAGATGGGGTACCCGCTGGTCCGGCTGGAGGGCTTCCCGGCCGAGCCTGCCGCGCTGAAGAAGCTTCCCTACCAGAGCGCGCTGCGCCTGGGCGTGATGCCGCTTTTGCTGCTGCACGACGGCCGCCTGGTGGTGGCGATCGACGACCCTTCGCGCCGCGGCGCTGCCCTGGCCGAGGTGGAGTTCGTCGCGCAGACCAAGGTGGTGCCGGTGCTGGCCCAGTGCAAGTCGATGGACGACACGCTGTTCGAGGTCTACAGCGCCGCGGGCGCCGCGCCATCGAACAAGCTGGGTTTCATCGACAGCGGCTCGCCGCTGTCCTTCGACCTGGAAGACAGCAGCAGCCTGCTCGAATCGCTCGAGAAGGACGACTTCAGCAAGCTCCTGGCCGACGAGGACAAGCAGATCGAGCAATCGGACAACTCGCTGGTGCGCCTGATCAACACCATGATCATCGAGGCGCACAAGGAAGGCGTCTCCGACATCCACATCGAGAGCTACCCGGGGCGGGAGAAGATCCGCATCCGCTTCCGCAAGGACGGCCTGCTGCGCACCTACCTGGAGCTGCCGTCCAATTACCGCAACCCGCTGGTGGCGCGCATCAAGATCATGTGCGACCTGGACATCTCCGAGCGCCGCAAGCCGCAGGACGGCAAGATCAACTTCTCCAAGTTCTCGGCGCAGCACAAGATCGAACTGCGCGTGGCGGCGATCCCGACCAACAACAACCTGGAAGACGTGGTGATGCGGATCCTGGCCTCGGCCAAGCCCATCCCGCTGGACGCCATCGGGCTGTCCGCGCCCAACCTCGCCGCCCTGAAGCGCTCGATCGAGCGGCCTTACGGCATGGTGCTGTGCGTGGGGCCCACCGGCTCGGGCAAGACGACGACGCTGCATTCGGCGCTGAGCCACATCAACGTGCCCGAGCGCAAGATCTGGACGGCGGAGGACCCGGTCGAAATCACCCAGCCCGGGCTGAGGCAGGTGCAGGTCAACCCGAAGATCGAATGGACCTTCGCCAAGGCGCTGCGCGCCTTCCTGCGCGCCGACCCGGACGTGATCATGGTCGGCGAGATCCGCGACGCCGAGACCGCCCAGACGGCGATCGAAGCCTCGCTCACCGGTCACCTGGTGCTCAGCACGCTGCACACCAACAGCGCGCCCGAGACCGTCACCCGGCTGCTCGACATGGGCATGGACCCGTTCAACTTCGCCGACTCCCTGCTGGCGGTGCTGGCTCAGCGCCTGGTGCGCCGGCTCTGCCGGGAATGCCTGCTCAGGCGCCCAGCCACCGAGGAAGAAGTGCACGAGCTGCTGGACGACGCGATGCACGGCTTCGGCCGGGGCGAGCCGCCGGTGCCGCGCGAGGAGGTGCTCGCCGGCTGGCTGAAGAACCACGGCAAGGACGGCCGCCTGATGCACTCGCACAGCACCGGCTGCGACACCTGCAACCACAGCGGCTTCAAAGGCCGTGTCGGCGTGCACGAGCTGATGGTGGTCTCCCGCGAGGTGCGCGCGCTGATCCAGACGGGCGCCCGCGCCGAGCAGCTCCAGCAGGCCACCATGGCCGAGGGCATGCGCACGCTGCGCCAGGACGGCATCGACAAGGTCTGGGCGGGCCTGACCAGCATCGAGGAGGTGCGGGCGACCAGCAATGCCTGAGCAGATGCGCTCCGGCCGCTCGAATGAGGTGCCGGCTCAGCCTCTCACTGCTCGCCCTGCTCGTCGTCGACGTGGTGCAGGTGGCCCGCGCGGTCGCGCTTGGTCTGGATGTAGCGTTCGTTGTGCGGGTTGGTGGGCGCGACCAGCGCCAGCCGCTCGACGACGTCGATCCCGCCCTGGCGCAGGGCGTCGATCTTTCGGGGGTTGTTGGTGAGCAGCTTGACGCGGGAGACGCCCAGCGCGTTCAGCATGGCCACGGCGACCTGGAAGTCGCGCTCGTCGCCGCGGAAGCCGAGGTGGCGGTCGGCGTCGATCGTGTCCAGGCCGGCGTCCTGCAGCCGGTAGGCCCTGAGCTTGCTCGCCAACCCGGTGCCCCGGCCCTCTTGCGACAGGTAAAGCAGGATGCCGCTGGTGTTGGCCAGGTGTTCCATTGCCCGCTGCAGTTGGTCGCCGCAGTCGCAGCGCAGGCTGCCGAGCAGGTCGCCGGTGAGGCAGGACGAATGCAGGCGCACCGGCACGGCGCCGGACAGGTCCGGATCGCCCACCAGGATGGCCACGTGCTCGGCGCTGCCGTCGACCTCGCGGAAGAGCACCAGGGTGCAGTCGTCGGCCAGGGCCAGCGGCACCTGCGCGTCGCTGACGCGCTGCAGCTCGGGCGCGGAACCCGGCCCCGCCAGGTTCCGCACGTCGTCCTGGCCCACCGACAACCAGGGGCTGGCCGGCCAGTCCGGCGGGGCGTCCGCGACGAGCAAGGTGGGCGCCAGGCGCGCCCGCTTGGCCAGCAGCAAGGCCGCTTCGGCGGCGCCTGGCGCGGCATCGGGGTCGCTCAGCAGGCCGGTGTCCGCCTCGCCCGGCCGCACCGCCGCCAGGGTTTGCAGCACGGCCAGCGGCGTGCCGGGCGCGAACCGCATCGTGCGCGGGCCTGAAGCCTGCGGCCAGCCCAGCGCCTGCAATCGCTCCGCGGTGAAGACGAGCCGCCAATCCAGGCCCGAAGCCTGGCATTGCCGCCAGCGCGCTTCGCTCAGGGTTTCCAGCGCGAGGGCCAGCAAGGGTGGCTCGGCGCCTTGGTCCACCAGCGGCATGACAAGGACGATGCGGCCGTGGCGCAGTTCGGTTTGCGCGCGGTCGACGCGGATCGACGCGTCGGCTTGCGGACCGAAGCCGGGCATGGAAGGTGCGGGGGTGATCATCAAACGGCTCGCGGGGACGACGAGGAAAAGCACGACAACAAAAAAGCCACCCGGAGGTGGCGATTTCGCTGGCTGGCGCCGACGAATTCCTGTCAATGATAGCCAGAAAACCCCGCGGCGGCAGGGCGCGCCCGGGACCGCGCCGGATCAGGGCGGCGCGTCCTCGGACAGGCTGCCGGGAGCCTGCGGATCGCGGTCCCCCGGTGCCGGCGCCTTGTCGGCCAGCGGACCGGCCGGCACCGGGCCGTCGCTGCGGCCGCCTCGAGCCGCGGCGCCGGTCGGTTTCGCCAGGGCGTCCAGCGCGGCGCCGGGGTCCTCTTCTCCCGCTACCGAAGCGTCGGCGGGGGCGGTTGATGTCGTAGCTGAGGGGCGGTGGTTCATGGCGAAGGCTCCGGTGAAAGTCCGGCAAACGGCGTTCCAGGTGCGCATGTGACCCGTTGTTTCAAGCGGTAAGCCCGGATACCCGATGGGCACAGCGCTTGCCGCACAACGCGCCAAGGAGATTCCCATGCAAAACTTCATGCTTCACCGCGGCGTCGACATTCCGCGCCCTTACCCCAACCCCTCCGCCATCCCGCCCGGCTCCCTGCCTGTGCCGGAGGCTTCCGAAGGTTGGCTTGAAATCATCGATCCGGCGCTGCCGAGCGGGTTTCCGCCGGTCCGCGAGCCCCTGCCCTTCGCACCGTCGCTCCAAGTGCATTGACCTGCGCGACAGCGGTGAGATGCCATGACATTCACGACGACGACTCCGGGCTCGCGCCCGAAGAACAGCGCCGTGGCGCCGATCTACCGCAGCATCGGCATCCAGATGGTGACCGAGCTGCCCAGGCCGCTGGTCTTCACCAACGGCGCGTTCGACCTGCTGCATCCCGGCCATGCCGCCTTTTTGACGCAGGCCGCCCAGCTCGGCGCGGCACTGGTGGTGGGCTTGAACCGCGACGCTTCGGCCCGCAGGCAAAGCCCGTCGGGCCAACGCCCGGTGGAGTCGGAGATCGAACGCGCGGTGGCCGTCGCTTCGCTGCCCGCGGTGACCGCCGTCGTGCTGTTCGAAGATGACGTGCCGCTGCGGTTGATCCGCGCGCTGCGCCCCGAGGTCTATGTCAAGGGCGGCGACTGCGCCGTCCGCCCCCTGGCCGAGGCCGACCTGGTGGCGCAATGGGGTGGGCGCACCGTCATCATTCCCCGCGCCGGCGATTGGGCCACCAGCGCGCTGATCGCCGAGATGAGCCGTGAACCCGGCGGCGCAGGCGCGCCACGCGCCGGGACCGCCTGACCGCGCTTGAGGTGGCACGCCGGGCCAGGCAGGCGCGGCGGCTGCGGCTCATTGCCGCAACATTTACCGAAAGGATGGATGCGGTTGCCGACGCGCCCCCTGCGGGCCCGTCAGACAACAGACCCGACCGGGATTCAAGGACATGCCGCGGCCGCCAGGTGGTGGGCGGCGGCCGGCACCTCGCCACCAGCGGCGTGGTCCGGCGCCGGCGCCTGAAGACCGCTCTGCAGCACTGCTCGGGTGACTTCCCGCCAGTCCCGGCAGACATGGTGCGGCGTGCGCAGCGGCGAACGGCGCCACCGGGTCTCGCGGCCGGAGTCGA
>CBJNAE010000055.1:0-15606 GCA_966433995.1 uncultured Ideonella sp.
AGCCAGGCCTGCTGGACGGTGATGGCCGCCTGGCCCAACCCGCTGCCGCTGCGCGAAGCGCCGCCGCGAGACGACGATCCCTTGGCGCCGCTGGCCTGGGCGATCCGCCAGGACGGCCGCGCCGGCCACCCTGGCGCGCCGCCGCAAGACGCCGGCACGCACTGGGTGCTGCACGCCGGCCCTCAGTGGTCGGCCGACAACCTCGACGCTTCCCCGGCGTCCGTCGCCGGGCGGGTATTGGCCGCCTTGTCCGAACGCGCCGGGGCGCGGCTGGCCCGCCCTTCGTGGAGCGAAGCCCACCTTTGGCGACACGCGCAGGCGGCCGCGCCGCGGTCCGAGCCGTTCGCCTGGAACCCGGCGCTGCGGCTGGGCTGGTGCGGCGACGCCTGGGGCGCCCGCGAAGGCGCGCTGGGGCTGGAACGCGCCTGGTTCAGCGCGCGCGGCCTGGCCCGGGCGATCGACGAACCGGCGCCATGAGCCCGGAAACCACCGGGCACGGACGGCGTCAGCCCAGCCAGCCTTTGCGCCGGAAATAGATGAAAGGCGCCGCCACCGACGCCACCATCAGCGAGATGGCGAAGCCGTAGCCGTAGCGCCAGCTCAACTCGGGCATGACGGAGAAATTCATGCCGTAGACGCTGGCGATCAAGGTCGGCGGCAGCAGCGCGACGCTGGCCACCGAGAAGATCTTGATGATCTTGTTCTGGTTGATGTTGATGAAGCCGACGCTGGCGTTCATCAGGAAGTTGATCTTGTCGAACAGGAAGGTGGTGTGGCTGTCGAGCGAGTCGATGTCGCGCAGGATCTGCCGCGCTTCTTCGAACTGTTCGGCGCCCAGCATGCGGCTGCGCATCATGAAGCTGACGGCGCGGCGCGTGTCCATCACGTTGCGGCGGATGCGGCCGTTCAAGTCCTCCTCGCGCGCGATCGCATTCAGGGCCTCGCTGGCGGCCTTGTCGTTGACTTCCTGTTTGAGCAGCCGCCGGCTGACCAGCTCCAGGCTGTCGTAGATGCCCTCCAGCGCGTCGGCGCTGTATTCGGCGTCGGCGTCGTAGAGCTTGAGCAGCACGTCCTTGGCGTCCTCGATCAGGGCCGGGATGCGCCGCGCCCGCAGTCGCAGCAGCCGGAAGACCGGTAGGTCCTCGTCATGCACCGAGAAGAGCACGCCGCGGTGCAGGATGAAGGCCACTCGCACGTTACGCGGCGTCACGTCGTCGTCGATCAGGAAGTCGGAGCGGATGTGCAGCTCGCCGTTGTCTTCCTCGTAGAAACGGGCCGACTCCTCCAGGTCGTCGTCGACCGCGTCTTCCGGGATCGTCAGTTCGAAATGCTGGGCGATCCAGCTTTTCTCTTCCGGCGTGGGGGATTCCAGGTCGACCCAGACGGGCTGCGCGTTGGCCAGCCCGGCCAGGCTTTCGATTTCTTCTTGGAACAGACGGCCGTTGGCCAGCGAAAACACATTGAGCATGGGGGCTCCGGCGGCACGAAGGTGCGACGACAGGGTGGAGAAAGGCAGCGGTGGGGGCGGTCGCGACCGTCTCACTCCCGTTGTCCCGAGGCACCGGCGGCTCGCGGTGCGCCCTGTGGGCCAGCCCAGGAGCGGACGGTCACCGAGAAGGTGGCAGGTCCAATGCGGGCTCCGAAATTTGGATGCCGGATTATGTCATCGGCCCACATGGGCGGACCGCAGGAAACAGGCCGTATCCGATCATCCGAAGGGATTTCGTAACGGCCCGTTCCAGCCCGCCGAACCCGCTTGCCAGCCCCTGAAAACAGGAGCACACTGGGTCAAAACCGCTTCGAACTTTTCGATTGCGCACCCCTCTTGGTTCATCGCCCTCACAGCGCCTTCCCACCCCGTTGAAAAGGAGTCTTCATGAACTTGACGATCAGTGGCCACCACCTCGAAGTCACCCCCGCTTTGCGAGAGTACGTGCTTACCAAACTAGACCGCGTCACCCGTCATTTCGACCAAGTGGTGGACATCAACGTCTTGCTGTCGGTTGAAAAGCAGAAGGAGAAAGACCGGCGGCAGCGCGCCGAAGTCACCCTCCACGCCAAGAACAAGGACATCTTCGTCGAACAAACCCATGAGGACCTGTACGCCGCGATCGACCAATTGATGGACAAGCTGGACCGCCAGGTCTGCCGCCACAAGGACAAGCTGCAGAACCACCACCACCAGGCGCCCAAGCGGATGGATGCAAGCCTGACTTGAAAGACGGTCCATGCCGCCGCTCACCCCGGCAGGCATTCCAGGCAGCAACGGCCCCGTCAGGGGCCGTTTTTCTTTGCCGGACCGGCCCCGTTGCACATGACCGAGACTTGATTTCCGGCCAATGCGCAACAACTGTGAGTTGAGTGGATTCCATCACGCTCCCGTTCCCATCCGGCGTTGCTCGCAGGAGGCATCCCCTCGATTCCGGCGTTGCTGCACAGCAGCAGTGGGTGCACAATCCGCTGAAACAGCATGTGTCCCGGCGCCGCCGCGACGACCCCGGTTTTTATAATCAGCCAGCGATACAGCCACTCCAAGACCCACTCGCGCCGAGCCGATCCGTCGACCATGAAGGCGCAGGAACCCTCGATGAATCGTCTCGCCGCCATCTTGCCCCCGAGCAACGTCCTCGTTGATGTGGACACCACGAGCAAAAAGCGGGTCTTCGAACACGCGGGTCTGCTGTTTGAGAACCAGCACACGCTGTCCCGCGCGCTGGTCACCGACAACCTTTTCGCCCGCGAACGCCTCGGGTCGACCGGCCTGGGCCATGGCGTGGCCATCCCCCATGGCCGCATCAAGGGCTTGAAGAACCCGCTGGCCGCGGTGTTGCGCGTGCAGCAAGCCATCCCCTTCGACGCGCCCGACGACGAACCGGTCAGCCTGCTCATCTTTTTGCTGGTGCCCGAAGCGGCCACGCAGCGGCACCTGGAGATCCTCTCCGAGATCGCCGAGATGCTCAGCGACCGCGAATTGCGGGAGCGGCTCAAGACCGAGGCCGACGCCGCCAAGGTGCATGAGCTGATCGCCAACTGGGAACCCCTCAAGTCGGTCGCCTGACCGGCGCCGCCGACGTGTGTTCGGCCGTTCCCGCCCCTGACAAGGCCCTCATTCATTGAAACCAACCGTCATCAGCGCCGAAGCGCTGTTTGAAGAGCACCGGCCGAGCCTGCGCTGGGAATGGGTGGGCGGCCACGCGCACCCCGAACGCCGCTTCGACGAGGCCGCGGTGCGCAGCGCCCAGTCGGCCGCCGACCTGGTCGGCTACCTCAACTACATCCACCCCTACCGCGTGCAGATCGTCGGCCACCGCGAAGTGGCCTACCTGCTCGACTGCAACGACGAGGACCAGGAGCGCCGCATCCAGCGCATCGTCACGCTGGAGCCGCCGGTGGTCATCGTGGCCGACGGCCAGGTCGCGCCCGACAAGCTGGTGGCCCTGTGCGACCGCGCCGACATCCCGCTGTTCGTGACACAGGAGTCGGCGGGCCACGTCATCGACGTCGTGCGCAGCTACCTGGCCCAGCTCTTCGCCGAGCGCACCACGCGGCATGGCGTCTTCATGGACATCCTCGGCCTGGGCGTGCTGCTGACGGGCGAATCGGGCCTGGGCAAGAGCGAACTCGGGCTGGAGCTGATCTCCCGCGGCCACGGCCTCGTGGCCGACGACGCGGTGGACTTGTTCCGCGTCTCGCAGACCTCGCTGGAAGGCCGCTGCCCCGAGTTGCTGATGAACCTGCTGGAAGTCCGCGGCGTCGGCCTGCTGGACATCAAGGCCATCTTCGGCGAGACCGCGGTGCGCCGGAAAATGCGTCTCAAGCTCATCGTCCACCTGGTGCGCAAGGAGACGCTGGAGCGCGAATTCGAGCGGCTGCCCTACGAGCCGCTGTTCGAGGAGATCCTCGGCGTGCAGGTGCTCAAGGCCATCATCGCGGTGGACGCCGGGCGCAACCTGGCGGTGCTGGTCGAGGCCGCGGTGCGCAACACCATCCTGCAGCTGCGCGGCATCGACACCTACCGCGAGTTCATCGAACGCCACCAGAAGGCGATGGCCCGGGGCGAAGGCGCCTGAGGGCGCCGCGAGCCATCAAGGCTTGTGCGCGCAATTCTTCTTGGTGCAGACCGCGTAGAGGGACAGCGCGTGGTCCTGCAACTCGAAGCCGCGTGAATGCGCCACCGAGCGCTGGCGCTTCTCGATCTCGGCGTCGAAGAACTCCTCCACGCGCCCGCAGGTGAGGCAGACCAGGTGGTCGTGGTGCTGCCCCGCATTCAATTCGAACACCGCCTTGCCGGCCTCGAAATGGTTGCGCGACAGCAAGCCGGCCTGCTCGAATTGCATCAGCACCCGGTAGACCGTGGCCAGGCCGACGTCGGCGCCTTCGCCCAGCAGGATCCTGTAGACATCCTCCGCCGTCAGGTGGCGCTGGGTCGAATTCTGGAAGACTTCGAGGATCTTGATGCGGGGCAGCGTGGCTTTCAAGCCGCTGCTCTTGAGTTCTTCCGCATGGTTCATGGGCGTGTGGGGGGGCATGGCGGGCTTTCGCGATCGCGACGGCGGCCCCTGGATGGCCGCCGCTAGAATGACCCGATCATATCGAGATTGGCGCCCGCCTTGCCTGCGGCGCCCTGTATCTGACATGCCTGTAGCGCTCCGTTCCACCCCTCCCCGCCCCCCCTTGGCCGCGCGCGTCGGCCTGGCGGCTGCTTTGTGCCTCGGCCTGGGCGGCTGCAGCTCGCTGCAGTCGTCGGACAACGTCCTGGGTTTCATCACGCCTTACCGCCTGGAGGTGGTGCAAGGCAACGTGGTCACGCAGGAACAGGCCGCGAAGGTCCAACCCGGCATGACCCGAACCCAGGTGCGGGACATCCTGGGCTCGCCGCTGCTGACCGACATCTTCCACGCCGACCGCTGGGACTACGCCTTCACCATCCGCCGCCAGGGCACCCCGCCGCAGCAGCGCATGGTGGTCGTGAAGTTCGACGGCGACGTGCTCAAGAGCATCGACGCCCCGGAGCTGCCCGCCGAGCGCGCTTTCGTCGCGTCGATCGACACCCAGAAAGTGTCGCGCAAGAAAGGCCATTCGCTGGCGCTGACCGAAGAGCAGATCAAGGCGCTGCCGGCGCCGAAGGCAGCGCCGGCAGTGGAAACCGCCGCCGCCACGGCGGCCCCCGCGGCCACCCGCGCCTACCCCCCCCTGGAGACACCTTGATGCCGGCGGCCACGAACAATCAACCATCCACCGCCCCTGTCCGTGTCGCCGTTTCCGGCGCCTCGGGCCGCATGGGCCGCATGCTGATCGAAGCGATCGACCAAGCCGACGACATGGTGCTGGCCGGCGCGCTGGATCGCCCCGACAGCCCCACCCTGGGGCAGGACGCGGCCGCCTTCCTGGGCAAGGCCAGCGGCGTGGCCATCACCGCCGACCTGCGTGAAGGACTGAAAGGCGCCGAGGTGCTGATCGACTTCACCCGCCCCGAAGGCACCCTGGCCCACCTGGCGGTGTGCGCCGAACTCGGCGTCAAGGCCGTGATCGGCACGACCGGCTTCTCGCCCGAGCAGAAAGCCGAGATCACCGCCTTCGCGGGCCGCACCGCCCTGATGATGGCGCCCAACATGAGCGTGGGCGTCAATGTGGTGATGCGCCTGCTCGACGTGGCCGCGCGCGCGCTGAGCGAGGGTTACGACATCGAGATCATCGAGGCCCACCATCGCCACAAGGTCGACGCGCCGAGCGGCACCGCGCTGCAGATGGGCCAGGTCGTGGCCAAGGCGCTCGGCCGCAGCCTCGAAGAATGCGCGGTCTACGGCCGCGAAGGCGTCACCGGCGCGCGCGACCCGTCGACCATCGGCTTCGCGACGATCCGCGGCGGCGACGTGATCGGCGACCACACCGTGCTGTTCGCCGGCACCGGCGAACGCATCGAGATCAGCCACAAGAGTTCCAGCCGGGCCGGCTATGCGCAGGGCAGCCTGCGCGCTGCGCGCTTCTTGAGGCGGCACGCCAAGGGCCTGTTCGACATGAACGACGTGCTCGGCACCGCCTGAGCGACGGCCCGCGACCCGCATGAACGGTTTCGAACATTTCTGGAATCAAGGCGACGCCGTCATCAAGGCGGTGGCGGTGCTGTTGCTGCTCATGTCGGTCAGCGCCTGGGTGCTGATCCTCTGGAAGACCTGGCTGATGCGCCGCGTGCGCGGCGACATACCGCGCGCCACCGCCGCGTTCTGGGCCGCGCCCGACCTGGCCACGGGGCGTAGCCAGCTCGCCGCGTTCGACCGCAGCGGCGTGCTCTTGCCGCTGCTCGACGCCGCCACCGCCCAGGCCGGCGCAGCCACGCTGGAGTCCCGCGGCGGCGCGGCCTCGCAGCTCACGCGCCGCCTGCGCGACGCGTTGCACGCGGTGCTGGCCCAGCTGCAGTTCGGCCAGGTGCTGCTCGCCTCCATCGGAAGCACCGCGCCGTTCATCGGCCTGTTCGGCACCGTCTGGGGCATCTACCACGCGCTGGTCGGCATCTCGACCGCGGGCACCTTGAGCATCGAGCGCGTGTCCGGCCCCGTGGGCGAGGCCCTCATCATGACGGCCGCCGGCCTGGCAGTGGCGATCCCGGCGGTGCTGGCCTACAACATCTTCGGCAAGATGGTGGGCGCGTGCGAGGCCGAGCTGGAAGGTTTCGCCCACGACCTGCGCGAATTCCAGCTCGATGCCACCAACCTGCCGCGGCCCGCGCCCGAAGCGCTGCGGGACTGAACCGAGCGAGCCCCGCATGGCCTTCGGACGCCTGGAACGCACCACCGGCCCGCAGCCGATGGGCGAGATCAACATGACGCCGCTGATCGACGTCATGCTGGTGCTGCTGGTGATCTTCATGGTCACCGCCCCCCTGATGACCAGCAGCCTGAAGCTCGACCTGCCCCAGGCCGAGGGCGCCCAGGCCGCGACCGACAACGCGCCCTTCCTGGCCCTGGCGATCGACGCCGAGGGCAAGCTCTACCTCAACGAGGAATTGCTCGACCCCGAAAGCTTCGGCCAGCGCCTGGCGGAAAAAGCCCAGGCCAACCCGCTGCTGGAAGTCCAGCTGCGGGCCGACAAGAACGTGCCCTATGGCCAGGTAGCGGGCTTGATCGGCCAAGTGCAGCAGGCCGGCCTGTCGCGCATCGCTTTCGTGGCCGATCCCGAAGGCGCCGCACCGGCCGCCAAGGGCCGCTGACCGGCTCGGCAGCCGGCCCTCGCCACGCCCGTCACCACCACAGCACTGCCGTCTCGCCCGCGTGGTCGGCGTAATAGAGCCTCAGGCGCAGCACGTATTGCCTGCCGCGCGACATGCGCAGCTTGAGGTGGGCGTTGCGGTCCTCGCCGCCGTCGTCGTCGCCGCCGCGGTATTTCAGCTCGCCGTCCACGTCTTCGAACAGGACGATGACCGTGTCGGCCTTGCCCAGCGTCCGGATCTCATAGCTGCGGCTGCGGTTGGGGCGAAGCCGCACATCGATCTGCTGGCCGGGCAGGATGTTCAGCGGCATCGACTGCAGCAGCTTCAGTTCCGGGAACTCTTCGACCGGCGCCTGGCCGGGATATAGCTGCTTGACGTAGGCGACGTCCCGCGCCGACAGGCCGCCCGCCGGCAGCAACGGCTCGGTCTGGTAGCGCGCGGGTTGCTTGATCAGGCCCGCTTCGAAGGGATAGTGCATCACCGAGTCCGGGTCCCATTCGGTGCCCTGCACGCGGCTCTCGTCGAGCTTGCGGATGATGTTGAAGAAGGTCTTCTGCCGGCTCCAGCTGTTGGGCGGCTTGGCCAGCGCGGCATAGACCTTCTCCTCGTCCCAGACGATGCCCGAGAACGGGTTCTGGTGCTCGTGCTCGAAGCCCAGCGTGTGGCCGATCTCGTGGATGGCGGTGTCGAGGTCGTCGGCGATGTTCCAGCCGAAGTTCATCGTGCGCTGGTCGGTGGCGATGTCGAGGATGGCCCGGCCGACGTAGGACCACGACCCGTCGCCCGCCTGGAAACCGATGCGCACCAAGGCCTGGTCCCGCGATGCGACTTCGGTGAATTTCAGGCCCAGCCCCAGATCGGCCCACGCCTTGAAGGCTTTGCGCACTGTGGCTTTCTGCGGCTCGGCGCCGGCCCAGGGCATGAAGGCCACGCTGCCGTCGGCCAGGGTGACTTGCTCGCCGTCGGCGGGCTGGTCGAAGAAGTAATAGGTCAGCTCGGTGCCGTTGACCCACTTGTCGGCCAGCATGTTGATCGCACCGGCGCGGTCGGCGTTGACGCCGGGCTCGAACTGCCGGGGGATGGTCGGCCGGACGTTGCAGTAGTGGTGGTAGCGGAGCGGTGCCGCCGAGGCGTCGGCTTTGCCGGCGGCGGGGGGAGCGGGTGCGCGGGCCATGGGTTTCTCCAGGTGTCGTGTCGGTTCGGGGATTCGATGCTAGGCAAGCCCGCCGCCCGCGCCATCCTGTGAACTAGGGAAGAAGCGCCCGGCCGGCTGCCTCGGGCCATTCGAACACTGCGCGACGGCGATGCCACCGACTGTTGCAAGCGGGTACAACCAAGGTGCGAAACGCGACCCGGCCGGCCGCGCCGGCCCAGGGCCGGCCCGCCGGGCGGCGGCGGCCCCGGTTTCTATAATCCCGCTCTTCCTGCGCGCCGCCGCGCGCCGCGCCCGCCTTGCCCCGACAGCAGCAGCCCACCATGACCCCCGACTTCAAACCCAACGAGATCGAGCGCGCCGCGCAAGCCGCGTGGAAAGCCGCCGACGCCTACCGCGTGACGGAAGACGCGAACAAGCCGAAGTTCTACGCCTGTTCGATGCTGCCCTACCCCAGCGGCAAGCTGCACATGGGCCACGTGCGCAACTACACGATCAACGACATGCTGGCCCGCCAGCTGCGGATGAAAGGCATGAACGTGCTGATGCCGATGGGCTGGGACGCCTTCGGCCTGCCGGCCGAGAACGCGGCGATGAAAAACAAGGTGCCGCCCGCAAAGTGGACCTACGAGAACATCGCCCACATGAAGGGCCAGATGCAGGCCATGGGCCTGGCCATCGACTGGAGCCGCGAGGTCGCGACCTGCTCGCCCAGCTACTACAAATGGAACCAGTGGCTGTTCCTCAAGATGCTCGAAGCCGGCATCGCCGAGCGCCGCACCCAGGTCGTCAACTGGGACCCGGTCGACCAGACCGTGCTGGCCAACGAGCAAGTCATCGACGGGCGCGGCTGGCGCTCCGGCGCGCTGGTCGAGAAGCGCGAGATCCCGGGCTACTACCTCAACATCACGAAATACGCGCCCGAGCTGCTGGACCACGTGCAGAACCACCTGGCCGGCTGGCCCGAGCGCGTCAAGTTGATGCAGGAGAACTGGATCGGCAAGAGCGAGGGCGTGCGCTTCGCCTTCCCGCACGACATCGTCGACGCGCAGGGCCAGCCCATCGGCGGCGGCAAGCTGTATGTGTTCACCACCCGGGCCGACACCATCATGGGCGTCACCTTCTGCGCGGTGGCCCCCGAGCACCCGCTCGCGGCCCACGCCGCCAGCCTGAGCCCCGCGGTCGCCACCTTCGTCGATGAATGCAAGAGCGGCGGCACCACCGAGGCCGAGCTGGCCACGCAGGAGAAGAAGGGCGTGCCCACCGGCCTGACGGTGGAGCACCCGATCACGGGCGCCAAGGTGCCGGTCTGGGTCGGCAACTACGTGCTCATGAGCTATGGCGACGGCGCGGTGATGGGCGTGCCGGCGCACGACGAGCGCGACTTCGCCTTCGCGAAGAAATACGGCATCGACATCCTGCAGGTGGTGCACGTCGACGGCGAGCACTACAGCTACGACCACTGGCAGGAGTGGTACGCCGACAAGCAGCGCGGCGTCACGGTCAACTCCGACTACTTCAGCGGCATGCCCTACCAGGTGGCCGTCGACGCGGTGGCCCAGGCGCTGGAGCACAAGGGCCTGGGCGGCAAGAAGACCACCTGGCGGCTGCGCGACTGGGGCATCAGCCGCCAGCGCTACTGGGGCACGCCCATCCCCATCATCCATTGCGAGGAGCACGGCGCGGTGCCGGTGCCCGAGAAGGACCTGCCGGTGGTCCTTCCCGAGGACCTGATCCCCGACGGCTCGGGCAACCCGTTGAACAAGCACGCCGCCTTCCTGGACGTGGCCTGCCCCATTTGCGGCAAGCCGGCCAAGCGCGAGACCGACACGATGGACACCTTCGTCGACTCGTCCTGGTATTTCATGCGCTACTGCGACGCCGGCAACGACGAGGCGATGGTGGGCACCGGTTCTGACTACTGGATGCCGATGGACCAGTACATCGGCGGCATCGAGCACGCCATCCTGCACCTGCTCTACGCCCGCTTCTGGACCAAGGTGATGCGCGACCTCAAGCTCGTCAAGATCGACGAGCCCTTCACCAAGCTGCTGACGCAGGGCATGGTGCTCAACCACATCTATTCGAAGCGCGGCGAGAGCGGCGGCATCGAATACTTCTGGCCACACGAGGTGGAGAACACCTTCGACGACACAGGCAAGGTCACCGGCGCGCGGCGCAAGTCGGACGGGCTGCAGGTCGACTACGAGGGCGTGGGCACGATGTCCAAGTCCAAGAACAACGGCGTCGACCCGCAGGCGCTGATCGACCAGTACGGCGCCGACACCGCGCGGCTGTTCGTGATGTTCGCCTCGCCGCCCGAGCAGACGCTCGAGTGGAACGACGCCGGCGTGGAGGGCGCCAACCGTTTCCTGCGCCGTGTGTGGGGATTCGGCGCCAAGCAGGGCGAGGCGATCCGCGCCGCCGCCGGCATCCCGGCCGACCTGCCCGCGGATGCCAAGGCCTTGCGCCGCGAAGTGCACAACGTGCTGCGCCAAGTGGCTTACGACTACGAGCGCATGCAATACAACACCGTGGTCTCGGGCGCGATGAAGATGCTCAACGCGCTGGAGTCGTTCAAGGGCCAGGCCCCCGGCGTAATCCGGGAAGGCTACGGCATCCTGCTGCGCGCCCTCTACCCTGCCTGCCCCCACACCACCTGGGTGCTGTGGCAGGAGCTGGGTTACGCCGCCGAGCACGGCGACCTGCTCGACGCGCCGTGGCCCTCGGTCGACGAGGCGGCCCTGGTGCAGGACGAGATCGAGCTGATGCTGCAGGTCAACGGCAAGCTGCGCGGCGCGATCACCGTGCCGGCCGGCGCCGACAAGGCGGCGATCGAAGCCGCCGCCCTGGCCAGCGAGGACTTCGCCAAGTTCTCGGAAGGCAAGGCGCCGAAGAAGGTCATCGTGGTGCCGGGCCGGCTGGTGAACGTGGTGGTTTGACCGGACGCGGCCGAATGGAACCCATAAACGACCTTCACGGGCCCGCACCAGCCTGGCGCCGCCGCGACATCCTGCGCGGCGCTTCGGCATGGGCGATGGCCGCCGCCGGCGGCGCGCTGCTCGCCGCCTGCGGCTTCGAGCTGCGGCGGGTCCCCGAGCTGCAGTTCAAGACCATCGCGCTGGTGGGTTTCGCGCCACGCTCGCCCATGCTTGAAGAGCTGCGCCTGAACCTCAACGGCAGCGGCACCACCACCGTGGTCGAGCCCGCTTCGGCCGCCCAAGTGGTGCTCGAGGTCGCGCAGGATGCGCGCGAGCGCGTGGTCACGGCCAGCACCTCGGCCGGCCAGGTGCGCACGCTGCAGCTGCGGGCGCGGTTGAAGTTCCTGCTGCGCACGCCGGGGGGCAGCCCCTTGATGCCGCTGAGCGAGATCCTGCAGGTACGCGACATGAGCTACAGCGAAAGCCTCGCGCTGGCCAAGGAGCAAGAAGAAGCCCAGCTCTTCCGCGCGATGCAGAGCGACATCGTGGCCCAGGTGATGCGGCGGCTCGCCACGGTCAGCCTGCCGGCGGGCTGACGGCCCGGTCGCCCGCTGCCCCGCCCCATTCCAACGATGCAACTGCGCGCGGATCAACTCGCCAGCCACTTGCAGCAGGCCGCCAAGCAAGGCGCGCTCAAGTCGGTCTACACCGTCTGGGGCGACGAGCCTTTCCTGGCCCAGGAAGCCTGCGACGCGCTGCGCCGCGCCGCCCGCGCACAGGGCTACACCGAGCGCCAGGTGCACACCGTCGCCGGCGCGCATTTCAACTGGAGCGCGCTGATCGGCGCCTCGCAGGAAATGAGCCTGTTCTCTGACAAACAGTTGATCGAGATCCGCATCCCCTCGGGCAAGCCGGGCAAGGACGGGTCGGAAGCCCTGCAGCGCTACTGCGAGCCCTTCGCACGGGCGCCGGCCGCCGACGGCGTGCTCACTCTGGTGCAACTGCCCAAGCTCGACCGCCAGCAACAGCAAAGCGCCTGGTTCACCGCGCTGGACCGGGCGGGCGCGACGCTGCGCGTCGACCCGGTCGAGCGCAAGGCGCTGCCGGCCTGGATCGCCCAGCGGCTGGCCGCCCAAGGCCAGCGCGTGCAAGGCGGCCCCGAGGGACAGCACACCCTCGACTTCTTCGCCGACCGCGTCGAAGGCAACCTGCTGGCGGCCCACCAGGAGGTGACGAAACTCGGCCTGCTCTACCCGGAAGGCGAACTGGGCTTCGAACAGATCGAAGCGGCGGTGCTGAATGTCGCCCGCTACGACGTCTTCAAGCTGGGCGAGGCGGTGCTGGCCGGCCAAGCCGGCCGCGCGCTTCGAATGCTCGAAGGCCTGCAAGCCGAGGGCGAGGCGGCGGTGCTGGTGCACTGGACCTTGAGCGAAGACATCCGCGCTTTGAAGCGTGTGCGGGATGCAGTCGACGCCGGCCAGCCGGTGTCCATGGCCTTGCGCGAGGCGCGCGTCTGGGGGACCAAGGAACGTTTGTTCGAGCGCGCCGTGCCTTCTCTGCGGCGGGAAGGCCTGGATGCGTTGTTGGAGGCCGCCCATGTCTGCGACGGCCTGGTCAAAGGCCTGAAGCACCCGGACTGGCCGCTGGAGCCCTGGGCCGGGCTGCGCCGGCTGGCCTTGATGCTGTGCGAGCAAGTGGCAGGGAAAAGCGGCGACGGCAAGGTCGACAGTTTCCTGAAGCCACGCCTCGCGTTGACGGCTTTGCACTGAAAACCACCCCAGGTGGCCCAGGTTCTGCGCCAACGGGTTGGCCGCATCGACAGCCTTCCCGTCGGATAAGGTGATCTTGTAGGAGCGGCTTCAGCCGCGATTTGGTGGAACCGCATCGCGGCTGAAGCCGCTCTTACAAGCAAGCGGGTGCCCCATCCCGAACCCGTCCAGCCAACGCTGGGCCAACGCGAAGCGCGCAGGTCATTTTCGCGATTGGGAAGTTCGTTTTTTGGGCGCTCCGCCCACCCGGTAACCCGCCTGCTCTTCGTGCAGCTCCCACACGTTGACCACGGCCTGGGTGGTGAAGGGGTTGACCACCCGGAGCTCGGGCCCGGTGGTGCCGGTGTGGGGAGAGAAACGCCGGCCGTCCGTCAGCCCTTCGCTGAACAGCACCGAACAACGCGCGTCAAGGGCGGCTTGCACCAGCAGCGCATCCCAGACGGACAGGTCTTCGTTCACTTGCAACTCGCAGGCCCGCAGCACGAAGTCGCTGTTGCAGGAGACGACGACATGGTCGGTCAAATGCCGGAGGAACTGCTGCCCCTGGGCCGGGCTCAGCCAGTCCCGGTTCAACGCCTCGCTGTAGAACTCCTGCATGACCTGGGTGCTGATGACGAAGCAGTCGGCCCGCATGGCGTCGGCGATGACGGCCAGTGCGCGCGATTGCTTGAACGCCTCGGCGTGGTCCTGGGTGTAGAGCAGGATGTCGGTGTCGAAGAAACGCCCTCCGGGCGATATGCCCCTCATGGTCGATTCGCCGGCGGCGGCGTTTTGACGCGCATGCCTTGGATCCGGCCATCGCGCGATGGGCTGGCGGCAGACCGTTTGCCAGGCCCCCGACTGGGCGGCGGGCTCAATACCAGGCCGTTGCAGAACTCGGTGAACGCCTGCGCGCGGGCATGGGCCCGGGCCTGGGCGGCGGCTTGGTCGCCCAGCGCGAAAGCGGCGATGGCCTGGCGGCAGACCTCGTTCACGCTGGTGCCTTGCTGCACGGCCTTGACGCGGGCGGCCCGCAGCAGTTCGTCGTCGATGGTGATGGTGAGGTTGCTCACGTTGATGGCCTGACTCGAATCAACACGGATTCAGTGTAGCACTGAATCCGTGCAGCACAGGTTTCGAGTCGTCCCTTCAGGCGCAGGACATGCGCTCCAGCAAACCTTCCAGGGCTTTTTCGACGGTCTGGGCCCGCACACCGGCGCGGTCCCCGTCGAACCAAAACAGCTGGGCCTGGGGAAGCGCCGGACCCGGCCCCGCCCAGGCCAGCCACACGGTGCCGACCGGCTTGCCCGGCACGCCACCGCCCGGCCCGGCGATGCCGGTGACGGCGACGGCCCACTGCGCTGCGGAATGCGCCAAAGCGCCCTGGGCCATGGCCAGGGCCACGGGCTCGCTCACCGCGCCGTGCGCCTGGATCAACCCCGGATCGACGCCGAGCATGCCGGCCTTGGCCTCGTTGCTGTAAGTGACGAAGCCGCGGTCGAACCAATCGCTCGAACCGGCGATCGCGGTGCAAGCCGCGGCGATCAGCCCGCCGGTGCATGACTCGGCGGTGGCAAGCCGCCACTGCCGGCCGCGCAACACGTCGGCCAACGCGGCCACCAGGGCGCCTTCGGCGGGGGTCACCACAGCCGCGTCCACACGGCGATGACGACCAGCGCGCACAACGCGGCCACGAGGTCGTCGAACAAGATGCCGAAGCCCTGCGCCCAGCCGATGGACCGGCCGCGCCTGAGTTTGAAGAAGGCGTCGGCCCAGGCCACCGGGCCGGGCTTGGCGGCGTCGAAGTAGCGGAACAAGGCGAAGGCCGCGAGCTGGGCCCAGAAGCCGGCCGGCGTCACCAGCCAAAGGATGGACCAGAAGGCCAGGATCTCGTCCCAGACGATGGCGCCGGGATCGGCCACCGCCATGTGGCGGGCCGTGACGGTGCAGGCCCACCAGCCCGCCACGGCGCCGACAGCCAGCACGGCGCCCCAGGCCAAGGGGCCGAGGAGGTAGGAGTCCAGCACCGTGAAGGCCAGCCAGGCCCACAAGGTGCCGACCGTGCCCGGCGCCACCGGCGACAAGCCACTGCCGAAACCCAGAGCCAGCACATGCGCGGGGTGGGCGAGCATGAAGCGCGCCGTCGGGCGCGGCGGCCGGGCGGCCGGCGCGGCGGCGGCGAAGTCATCCGCCTGCATCGGTGGGCTCCTTGAAATGGTCGAAGGAAGGGAACTGCTCCCGGTGAACCGCGGCACCTTGCGCATCCACCAGGCGCAAGCCCGGCTCGGCCTGCATCTGGCCGATGCGGGTGAGCGGCAGGCCCAGGCGGCGGGCGATGTCCTGGACGGCGGCGGCCGAAGCGGGCGGCGCGGTGAAGACGAGTTCGTAGTCGTCGCCGCCAGACAGCGTGCACAGGCGCTGCACCGCCAAGGGTTGGGTGCGCATGACGTCGCTGCGTGGCACGGCGTCGACCTCGACGCGGGCCCCCAGCCCGGAGCGCTTCAGGATGTGGGACAAGTCGCCGAGCAGGCCGTCCGACACGTCGATCGCGCTGTGTGCCAGCCCTTGCAGCGCCCG
>CBJNAE010000056.1:0-15580 GCA_966433995.1 uncultured Ideonella sp.
GCGGCGTAGAACCAGGCCTGGTTCGACAGCCAGCCCAGCAGGGCGAAGCCGACCAGGCTCACGCCGAACATCATCACAAGTCGCTGCGTCACGTGTCGGTGCTTGAAATGCCCCAGCTCGTGGGCCAGCACCGCCTCCACTTCGCCGGGCGTGAGCTTGCTCAGCAGCGTGTCGAAGAACACCACGCGCTTGGCGGCACCCAGGCCGGTGAAATAGGCGTTGCCGTGGCCCGAGCGCTTGCTGCCGTCCATCACGAACAGGCCCTTGGCTGCGAAGCCGCAGCGCTGCATCAGGCCCTGCACGCGGGCTTTCAGGCTTTCGTCGGCCAAGGGCTCGAACTTGTTGAACAGCGGCGCGATCAGCGTGGGGAAGACCACCATTAACAGCAGGTTGAACGACACCCAGGCGGCCCAGGCCCACAGCCACCAGCGTGGGCCGGCGGTGCCCATGATCCAAAGCATCAGCGCGGCCAGCGGCAGGCCGATGGCCGCGCCGACGGCCAGGCCCTTGAGCGTGTCGGCCAGGTACAGCTGCCACGTCATGCGGTTGAAGCCGAACCGCTGCTCGATTCGGAAAGTGGAATACAGCTCGAAAGGCAGCTCCAGCAAGCCGCCGACCAGGACGAAGGCCGCAAGCAGCGCGAGCTGGTAGGCCATGTCGCCCCAACGTGGCCAGACAGCGTCGAAGACCCAGGTGTTGAGCAGGTCCAGGCCGCCGAGCAGCGTCCAGCCCAGCAGCACCGCGGTGCCGAAGGCCATCGACAGCAGGCCGAACCGCGCCTTGGCCAGCGTGTAGTCGGCGGCACGCTGGTGGGCCTGCAGGCTGACGGTGGCGGCGAAAGCCTCGGGAACCTGCCCGCGGTGGCGGGCGACATGCCGGACCTGCCGCGAGGCCAGCCAGAACTTCAGCATCGTGGACAGCGCGATCGCCGCCACGAAAGACCAGGTCAAAACGGTGGATTCCATGGGCGGCAAGTGTAGGCTTTGTCACTGCCCGGCCGACCGAAGGTCACGGCCCGCGCGGGGTTGATGAGCGCCCTTGCGGCCGGGCCGCCGCGTCCTGAGACAATGCGCCCCTCCCACGACACCCTCCCGATTGAAGAAGGCAGCCCCATGTCCAACACCTTGGCCCGCAGCGACGACAACCTGATCTGGATCGACCTGGAAATGACGGGGCTCTTCCCCGACAAGGACCGCATCATCGAGATCGCCGTGGTCGTCACCGACCCGCAGTTGCAGGTGCGCGTCGAGGGTCCGGTGTTCGCCATCCACCAGAGCGACGCCACGCTGGACGCCATGGACGCCTGGAACAAGGGCACCCACGGCAAGAGCGGCCTGATCGACCGGGTGAAGGCGTCGACTGTGGACGAGGAAGCCGCCCAGGCCCAGGTGATCGAATTCCTGAAGCAGTACGTCCCGGCGGGCAAGTCGCCGATGTGCGGCAACAGCATCTGCCAGGACCGCCGTTTCCTCGCCAACACCATGCCCAAGCTGGAAGCCTTCTTCCACTACCGCAACCTGGACGTCAGCACCCTGAAGGAGCTCGCCAAGCGCTGGAAGCCCGAGATCCTGGCCGGCTTCAAAAAGGCGCAGGCTCACACGGCACTGGCGGACATCCAGGAATCGATCGACGAGCTGGTCTACTACCGTGAACATTTCCTCGCGAAATGAACGAGCTGAGGGCCTGGGGGCCTTCCATGAAAACCCGAATCCCGGTACAATGCCGGGTTCGTTGCGGTTAGGCATGCAACGAATCGTTCATCCCCTCTGACCTCATCGAGTCTCCCACCGCGCTGTCTCCTTCCTGGAACTGCAATCGGTGCGGCTGTTTTGATACCCACGCTCCTCAAGCTTTGTTGAGATGCATGCGGGAATGGTTGGCGGCGATGCCGTCGCTTTGACTGTTCTCGGCATTCCATCTCCCGCCCCAGCCCGCACACCGAACGCGGGCCCGGGCCTGTGGGGTCGAACCTTTCTCTGGCGATATATCCCCTTGGCCGCAGCCCTTCGGGCCGGCCGGGCGTGGTGTTTTCCTGCCCTTCCCATGCAGGTGGTGCCGTGCTGTTTTTGAAAGAACTTGATGAGTTTCCTCTCCCTCGGGCTGAATGACGCCCTTTTGAAAGCCGTGGCCGATTCCGGTTACGAGAACGCCACCGAAGTCCAGTCCCAGGCCATCCCCGCGGCCCTGCAAGGCAAGGACCTCATGGTCTCCGCCAGCACCGGCAGCGGCAAGACCGCCTCGTTCGTGCTGCCCGCGCTGAACGGCATCCTGGCCGCACGCGGCGACAACACCAAGCGCCGCGAGAAGGGCAAGGTCTACGGCCCGCGCGTGCTCGTGCTGTGCCCCACCCGCGAGCTGGCGATGCAGGTCGCCAAGTCGGCCACGATGTACGGCCGCCATGTGCAAGGCCTGCGCGTGGCCACCGTCGTCGGCGGCGTGCCCTACCCGGCGCAGATCAAGGCGCTGATGGGGCCCCTGGACATCCTCATCTCCACGCCGGGCCGCCTGCTCGACCACATCCAGTCGGGCCGCGCCGTGCTCGACAACCTGCAGATGCTGGTGCTCGACGAAGCCGACCGCATGCTCGACATGGGCTTCATCGAAGACATCCAGACCATCGCCGAGCGCACCCCCGCCGAACGCCAGACCGTGATGTTCAGCGCCACTTTCGCGGGCAACGTGGGCAACCTCGCCCGCAGCCTGCTGCGCGACCCGCAGCGCATCGACGTGGCTTCGCACACCGACACCCACGAGAACATCGAGCAGCGCCTGCACTGGGCCGACAACTTCCACCACAAGAACGCCTTGCTCGACCACCTGCTGACCCAGCGCGACATGGAGCAGGCCGTGGTCTTCACGAGCACGCAGCGCGACGCCGATTCGCTGGCCGACCGCCTGGCGGAGATGGGCCACAGCGCCGCCGCGTTGCACGGCGGCATGCCGCAAGGCCGCCGCAACCGCGTGCTGCAGGGCCTGCGCAACCGCCAACTGCGCGTGCTGGTGGCCACCGACGTGGCCGCCCGCGGCATCGACGTGCCGACCATCAGCCACGTCATCAACTACGGCTTGCCGATGAAGGCGGAAGATTACGTCCACCGCATCGGCCGCACCGGCCGCGCCGGCCGCAACGGTGTCGCCGTCACGCTGGGCGAGCGCATGGACGTCGGCATGATCCGCCGCATCCAGCAGTTCACCACCCAGCCCATCCCGGTTTCGGTGATCGAAGGCCTGGAGCCCAAGTCGCCTGAGCCGCGCATCCACGCCGGCCGGCCTTCGGGCGACTTCGCCGGCCGCCCGGGCGGCAAGCCTTCCTTCGGCAAGGGCGGCGGCGGTTTCAAGGGTGATTTCGGCGGCCACAAGAAGCCTTTCGGCGCGCGCCGCGAAGAGGGCTTCGCCCCCCGCCGCGGTCATGACGGCGGTGGCTTCGCGCCTCGCCATGAAGGCGGCTTCGCGCCGCGCCGCGACGAAGGCTTCTCGCCTCGCCGCGAGTTCGCGCCGCGCGACATCCACCCCGGCCGCGAAACGCCGTTCACCAAGCGCAATGAAGGCACCTTTGTTCCCCACCACCGGCCGGCCGACGGTGCGCCCCGCAAGGCTTTCGACCGCGCGCCGGGCCACCGGCCCACGGGCGGCGCCCCGGGCTTCGCGCCTCGTGGCGGCCCAGGCGGTTCGCCGCGCCCGGCAGGCAAGGGCGGCGGCGCCTTCCAGGGCAAGCCGCAGCGTTCGCGCCAGGGCGGTTTCGACCGCTGACAGGCAAGGTCCCGGCCGCCTCGGCGGTTCAAAAGAAAAGGCCGCATCCGCGGCCTTTTTTTCGGTGCCACTTTTGTTCAGCCCGCGGCCGGTTTCTCCGCCACGACTTTGGTGGCTGCCGCGACCAGGTGCACCCTGCCGGCCAGCCAGAACGCCAAACCGCTCATCACCAGCGCCAGGCAACCGTTCCAGCCGTAGCCGGTGACCAGGCCCTGCGCGTCCCGGCCGATGAACAGGCCGCCCACCATCGCCGCCAGGCCCATGCCGACGGACTGCATGCAGCCTTGCAGGGTCATGAAGGTGCCGCGCAGGTGGGGCTGGGCCGCGCCGGTGATCAGCGCCATCGACGGCACCATGCGGCCCGAGACGAAGACGAAGAAGGCAGTGGTCACGCAGAGGTAGGCCCACAGCGGCGTCGGCCCGAGCTGGGTGAGCCCCGTCAACGGGAAGGCCGACGCGATGATCAGCCCACGCAGCACCCGCACCTTGCCGTGGCGGTCGGCCAGCACGCCCCAGAAGCGGGAAGTGAAGAAGGTGGCCACGCCGCCCGCGAGGTAGATCAGCGGCAACTGCGCGTTGGTGATGCCGACGTTGGAGGTGCTGAACACCGTGATGTAGGGGATGACGCTCATGCCGGCTCCGACGATGCACACCGACAGCGCGAACGCCCGCCAGTGGTTGCGCTCGGCCAGTCCGGCGCGCAGCTGGGCCCAGGCCGACGGCGCCGCGCCTTGGGGCCGTGGCGCGCGGAAGCTCGGAACGAAGCGGGCCGCCAGCAGCCACAGCACCGACGAGAGCGCGCCGATCGCGATGAAGGGCGTGTGCCAGCCCCAGCGGTCGGCCAGCCACAGCGAAGCCGGCACGCCGGCCACGGTGGACAGCGAGAACGACGCCATGATCAGACCCATCGCGCGGCCGCGCCGCTCGAAGGGGATGAGGTCGCCCACCAGCGTCTGCGTCATCGCACCGATCACGCCACCGAAGGCGCCCGCCGCCACGCGGGCGAGCATCAGCACGGCGTAGGTCGGCGCGACCGCGCAAGCCAGCGTGGCCAGCGTGAAGCCGGCGTAGGCGACCAAGAGCAGGCGCTTGCGGTCGAAGCGGTCGACGTAGGGCGCCATCAAAAGCCCGAACACGCCGGCGGCCAGCGTATAAGCCGACACCAGCCAGCCGAACTGCGCGTCGCTGATGCGGAACAGTCCGATGAACATCGGCCCGAGCGGCATCATCACCATGAAGTCGACGATATGCGTGAACTGCACGCCGGCCAGCGACAGCAGCAGGCCGCGCTCCTGGCGCGGTGTGAGGGAGAGAGCGGGGGACATGGGACGGGCCGAGTTGGGAACGGGCGAGTCTCTCAGGTTCGGGCGGCGGACGCCTGCCAAGGGGCATCGGTCGCCAGAGAGCCGGCCAGGGCTCGCCCTACCGCCTGCGCACCGTCACCTGCACCGTCATGCCGGCGTAGTCGTCGCGCTCGCCGTACCAGACGCCGGAAATCGGCGCGGCCAGGGAGGGGTCGCGGGCCACGCCGACGCGGATCAGCTCGGTGCCGCCCATCAGGTTGTTGGTCGGGTCGAACGGCACCCAGCCCGCGCCGGGCAGGTAGGCCTGCAGCCAGGCGTGGGTGTAGCCGGCGCCCAGCACCGGCGGTGGGGCGGGATCGGGCGCGCCCGTGGCTGGCGCGGCGGGCGCCCCGGCTGGCGCGGCGCCGGCCACGGGCGGCTTGTCCATCGCCGGGTCGTAGAGGTAACCCGAAACGAAGCGCGTGGCCACGCCCAGGCGGCGCAGCGCCTCCATCATCAGCAGCGCGAAGTCGCGGCAGGTGCCGCGGCCCAGCTCCAGCGTCTGCAGGGGCGGCTGGGTGCCCTGCTCATCGCGCACTTCGTAGGCGAAGTGCTCGCGGATGTGCTGGTTCATCGCCACCATCAGGGCCCGTGTGTGCGTCGGCCCGTCGGTGCGGATGAACTGGCGCGCCCAGGCGCTGAGCACGCCCTTGGGGTCGTCGTAATGCGGGCGCATGTAGTGCTCCAGGTCGAAGCGCTCCTCCACGCTGTAGGCGAAAGGGAAAAGCTCGGCCGAGGGCGACAGCGGCAGCTCCAGGTTGTAGGTGTGGGCGTGCTCGATCGTGAAGCTGCAGACGATGCGCAATTCGTCGGCCTTGGACAGCGGCTGCACCAGGGCCACCGAGTTGGAGTGGGGGTCCTGGATGAGCCGCACGCTGGATTTCGGCGCGACCTGCAGGTCGGTGGCCAGCACGCGAAGGTCGTGGCTTTCGCGCGGCCTGAACATCACCCGGTGCTCGCCGAAGCCCACCGGCTTGCGGTAGCGGTAGACGGTGGTGTGGACGATGTCGTAGAGCACCGGCATCGGCAGGTTCCCCGGGTGCGGCCGCGGCCTGCTGCGGCGGTCAGACGCCCAGCAGCTCCACTTCGAACATCAGCGTGGCGTTGGGCGGGATCACGCCGCCGGCGCCGCGCGCGCCGTAGCCCAGCTCGGGCGGGATGACGAGCACCCGCGTGCCGCCCACCTTCATGCCCTGCACGCCCTGGTCCCAACCCTTGATCACCATGCCGGCGCCCAGGCTGAAGGAGAAGGGGTCCTGGCGGTCCTTGCTGCTGTCGAACTTGGAGCCTTTCTCGCCGTCCTTGTAGAGCCAGCCGGTGTAGTGCACGGTGACGTCCTGGCCGGCCTGGGCCTCTTCCCCGCCGCCGACGACGGTGTCTTCGTATTGGAGCCCGGTTTCTGTGGTTTTCATGGTGTGTTTCCTTCCGCGTGGCGCGGCCTCGGTTCTGTGGCGAAAGGGCGCATCATGCCAGGGTCCCCGAGCCGAGCCGCGGGCAAGCGCCGCGCCCGGGGTGCATCCCCACCCGCCGCACCACGCGGCCGCACAACGACCCAGCATGCCGAAATTCGCCGCCAATTTGTCCATGCTCTACACCGAGCTGCCTTTCCTCGACCGCTTCGAAGCGGCGGCCCGGGACGGCTTCGAAGGGGTGGAGTTCCTCTTCCCTTACGCCTGGCCCGAGGCCGAGATCGCGGCCCGGCTGCGCGGCTGCGGCCTGAGGCAGGCGCTGTTCAACGCGCCGCCGGGCGGCGCCGACGCTGCGGCCATGGCTGCCGCCTGGGACCGCGGCGACCGCGGCACCGCCTGCATCGAAGGGCGGCGGGACGAGTTCCGCGCCGGCGTGCTGCGGGCGCTGCGAACCGCCGAGGCGCTCGACTGCCCCCGCATCCACCTGATGGCGGGTGTGCTGCCGGCCGGCGCTGACCGCCGCGCCGCGCGCCGGGTCTATGTCGACAACCTGCGCTGGGCGGCCGCGCAAGCGGGCCGGGCGGGGCGCGAGGTGCTGATCGAGCCGATCAACGACCGCGACATGCCGGGTTATTTCCTGAATCTGCAGCACGAGGCCCACGAAGTGCTGGAGGATGTGCAGGCGCCCAGCCTCAAGGTGCAGATGGACCTCTACCACTGCCAGGTCATGGAAGGCGACGTGCTCGCCAGGCTGCGCCTGCACCTGCCCGGCGGCCGCGTCGCCCACCTTCAAATGGCCGGCGTGCCGGGGCGGCATGAGCCGGCGGTCGGCCCGGTGGACGATGGGTCGTTGGACTTCGCGCCGCTCCTCGACGAGGTCGACGCGCTGGGCTACGCCGGCTGGGTGGGTTGCGAATACCGTCCGCGACGCGGCGCGGTGCCGGGTGGGACGACCGAAGGGCTGGGCTGGATGCGGCGCTGGCAGTGAGGACCGTTTTGGCTTTGGCGGGCGCAGGAATGTGGGGTTGTTTGTCCATCCCCGCCCCCTCACCCCAACCCTCGCCCCTGTGCCGGGGGCGAGGGAGAAATACACCTTCTCCCGCTCGCGGGTGAGGGCGATGGGCGTCGGCACATTTCTCGCAGCCCGCAGCGTCCCAGCCCTCAACCCTCGCCACCTGCCCGCATGTCCCGGCCCAGCCGCCAAGCCAGGCCGCCCAGGCCGACCACCGCCACGCCGAGCACGGCCCACAGCGCCCAGCGGCGGTGGTCTTCGGCGCTGGACTCCTTCAGCTGTTCCACCACGCCGGCGGGCGTGGCCGGACGGGCGGTGAACTCGCCCAGGCGCGCCTCGGGCAGGCGCGCCAGCAGGGCGCGGTCGGCGCCGGGCACGAGGGTGCGCCAGTCGACGGTGCTGTCCGTGTCGCGCTCGCGGCCGACGGCCAGGCGCAAGTCGCCGCCGCCCTGGGCCACGAAGAGCAGCTGCGGCGCGCGCCAGCCGAGGGTGGCTTCCAGCGGCTCGGCCGGCAACTGCGCGGTGCGGGTGTCGGGCAGCAGGCGCCAATGGCGGGCGGGCTGTGCCTGCAAGGTGTCGTTCCATTCGATGGGTGCGGACCGCTCTTCGCGCCCATCGCGCATCAGCCGCCAGGCGACGAACGTCGAGACGGTGCGCCAAGGCTGGCGGTCGTCGGCGCGTTGCTCCAGGCGCATGCCCAGCACGGTGTTCACCTGGGGCAGGGCCAGTCGCAGCTGCTTCACGGGCACGGCGCCTTGCAGGTCCAGCGCCCAGTGGAAAGGCGTCTGCGAGTCAGCGGCGACGGGTTGGAACTTCACCGTTTCGTGGGACAGGACTTCCGGCTCTGGCGTCGACTGCAACCGCACCGCGCTGGCGGTGAGGTCGAGCGGCTGGCTGAAGGCCAGGCGCAGGTAGCGCGGCGTGGCGGCGCCTGCGGGCCAGTCGATTTGTTTGACTTGGGGCGCGGCGGCGTCGCCGCTTGCGGTCGACGGTCCGGCCGATGCGGCCGGCGTCAGGCCGGGCAGCTCCAGCAGCGGGCTGGAAGCGACGGGTACCCAGCGCCTGGCGTCGTCGCTGGCCTCGACCTGCACCGTGGCGCTGAAGCCTTCGACGCGGTGCGGCCAGTCCAGCACCAATTGGCTGATCGGCCGGCCGGGGCGCGGCAGGCCGGTCAAGTCCAGCAGCCAGACACGCGGCGGCGTGGCGGTGGCCGGTGGGTGGCTTTTGCCTGCAGACGATTCGATGCGCACCACGGCGCCGGCGCTGTCGACTCGCACGCGCAGGCCGTCGTTGCCCACGGTCGACACGCCGGCCGCCGGCGGGGCGGGCCAGGCGAAACGGGGCACCGGGATCGCCGTGTCGGCGGCCCCGTCGCCAGTGCCGGAAGGCAAATCGAAACCCGCCGGTAGCCAGGCGGTCGGCACCGGCCGGCCCTGGGCGTCGAGCACCCGCACATCGGCCCAGCGTGGGCTGCGCGACGCCTGCAGCGCGGCCAGCGGCAGCGCCAGGCGTTGCAGGCCGTCTTGCTGCACCAGGCTGACCGGCGCGGTGGCGGCATAGCGCCGGGCGAGGTCGTCGGTGGCCGTGCCGAAGTCGGCGAGGGCCAGGGCCGGCAGGGCGATCAGCAGGGCCGACCAAGCGGCGGCTGACCGCGCGCGCAGGGGGTACGCGGGAAGGGCGGCTGAAGTCTTCCTCATGGGTTGTTGCCTTCCTTGGAAGCGTCGTTTCCGCCTTGCCTCCCCGCGGGCGCCGCGGCCGGCGGCATCGGCGACACATAGCCGATCACCAGCATCAAGCCGCCCACCGCCAGGAAGGAGACGATGCGCTGCAGCGTGCCGACGCTGGCCAGGTCGACCAGGAAAAGCTTGAGCACCACCACGCCGAGCAGGGCGGCGCCCAGCATCCACAGCGGACGCGCGCGCGCCGGGCCGGCGCGGCGGGTGGCGAAAAGCATCACGGCCAGCGCGCTGAGCGTCCACAGCACGGTGAGGCTGGTTTGCACCAGGGCGGAACCGAGCGCCCCATGCCACCACATCGGCGTGCCGGCCCAGTGGTGAAGGGTGCGGATCAGCACCGAGTTGAGCCACCAGAAGGCCAGCGCGCCGCCGATCCAGCGGGCGGCTCCGCCCCCCGTCGCTTCCTGCGTCGCATCCCGCGGCGAGAGTGGGCGCAGCCGCAGCGCATAGAGCAGCACCAGGCCGTGCGCCAGGTCGACCGGGTTGATCAGCGGCAGGTAGGGCAGGGGCGCCATGCCGGCGTCGGTGGCGGCGTTCACCGCCAGCACCCACAGGCCCAGCAGCCCCAACCAAGGCCAGAACACCGCCGCGCGGTACAGCGGCAGGTTCGCCTCGCCTACCGGCCAGCGTTTGGACGATGCGCGGTGCATCAAGGCCAGCGCGATGAGCGTGGGCGGCAGGATGGCGGCCGCCGGCGTCCATCCTTCGTGCCGAGCCACCATGTTCGCGCACAGCGTGTAGAGCGAGGCGCCGCTTTGCAGCATGGCGTACCAGGCCAGGGGCACGGTCTCCAGCGGCAGCAGGGGGTCGGCGGGCAGCCCGTCCTGGTTTTGCGGCCGCAGCCGGCGGTGCAGCCACAGGCCGAGCAGGGTCAGCGCCAGCGCTTCGAGCCAGCCCAGTCCGTGGACCAGGCGCGCCCAGCTGGCGGGGACCGAGCCGAAGTGGTCCAGCAGCCCGGCGGTGGAGGCCAGCAGGGCCAGCAACAGCAGGCCGCGGACGGCCCAGCGCAGCTCGGGCCATTGCAGTTTGCGGTGCGACAGCTCCAGGCCGGCGAGCAGCAAGGCACTCCAGCCGGCGGCCAGGCTGGCCGTATCGATGCGCGGTTGCGTGGTGGCGACCCAGGCGGCCAGGTCGACCCAGCCGCCCCACCACAGCTGCACCAGCCCCGCGGCCATCATCGCCAGGTGCAGCGAGGGCAGGGCGTCCTGGACGGCGGAAGGCTTTCCGCCCGGCTGGGAAGCCCGCGCCTTGGCCAGCAGCAGCCTGGCGCTGACCAGCGCCGCCGCGGCCAGTACCGCGGCGCCGAAGAAGTCACTGTTCAGGAACGGTGTGAAGGCGCCGTGCGTGCCCGGCCAGGTGGTGGGGTCTATCGGCGCGGTCGACCAGCCCGGTCGCACCGACACCCCGCCCCAGAAGGTGACGGCCGCGCCGCCCTGCAGCAGCAGGCCCATGCCGGCGGCCCACCAGCGTTGCTGGCGCAGGCCGACCCACAGCACGCCCACGCCCTGGATGGCCCAGGCGGCGGCGGTCCAGCGCGCGTCCAGCGCGAGCGGCACCACGAGGGCGAGGAAGATCACGCCCAGCGCCAGCAGGCCTTCCACCAGCAGCAGGACCTGTTTTCCCGCCTGCCGCCACAACCACCGGCCCACGGCGAGGTAGATGGCCGACATCACCGCGGCGCTGGCCGCCAGCGCGAGCGGCTGGTCCTTCAGCATCGCCGCCTGCAGCCCGAAAGCCACGATGGGCACGCCGAACAGCAGGCTGCCGTCGACCGCGGGCAGCGGCCCGGCGCTGGGCCTGCCGGCATCGGTGCGGCCCAGGACCTGGCGCGTGTACTGCACGGCGATGAACAGGTAGAGCAGGAAGTGCAGCGCCAGGAAGGGCTCGGTGGTCCAGAAGTGCGCGGGCTGGTAAGCCTTGGCGCCCCAGGCGCCGCCGAGCGTGAAGGTGAAGAGGAAACCCACCAGGTTGAGCAGCTTCCAGGCCTGGCGCTGGGCGATCCAGGCGATCGCCAGGTTGAGCAGCAGGCAGTAGCCGAACAGCGCCACGTGGCTGCCCTGGCCGGTGCTGGTGAGCACCGGTGCCAGGAAGGCGCCGCCGAAGCCCAGCACCGCCAGGGGCAGGGCGTTCTGGCTGACCGCCAGCACCGCGGTGACGGCCGCCAGCGCGGCCAGCAATCCGAAGGCCAGCCCGGCCGGCAGCAGGCCGTAGAGCCGGAAGGCCGCGAACAGCGTGAGGTAGACGATGCCGATCCCGGTGCCTTGCAGCGACAGCCCGTAGCCGCGCCGCTTGCGCAGCAGCCTGCGGCCCAGCGCCACCAGCGCGACGCCTGCCAGCGCCACGCCCGCCAGGCGCAACTCGATCGGCACCGTGGTGCGTTCGGCCGCGTAGCGCAGCAGGAAGGCCACGCCGATGAAAAGTATGAGCACCGCCACGCGAACGATGGTGTTGCCGCCGGTGAACCAGGCGCGCAACGTGGCGCCGAGGGACGTGGTCACGCCGAGCGACCGCTCGTCGTTTTCCTGCGGCCGCGCCGCCGGCTCGGGCAGGGTGGTCGGGGCTGGGGAAGGACCGGCACCGGTCGCCACGCCCGGCGCCCACTCGCCCACCGCGGTCGCGCCGGCGTCGATGGGCGACAGCGTCTCGGCCATCGGCAGCGGGGCGGGCCCGGTCCGGCTGGGTAGCGGTTCGAAGACCAGCGGCGCCGGGATGTCGATCGGGGCGGGTGCCGCCGCCGGAACCGTGGCCTCGGCGGCTTGGGCCGACGGTGCGGCCGCTTGTGACGGTTGGGCCGGTGCATCGCGCAAAGCCGTCAATTCCTCGCGCAGCGCCTTGAGCTGCGCTTCGCCGTCGCCGACGCGTTTGTGCAGCCGGCTGACCAGCCATCCCATGACGCCGCCCAGGACGACCAGGCCGCCGCCGTGCCAGCCGAAGACTTCCCCGATGAACCAGGCCAGCGCCAGCCCGCCCAATAAACCCATCCAACCCATGTCTGCCCCCTCGTGGCCGTTTTTGTAGTGCGCTGGATTCTAGGTAGGCGGACCGCCGCCGGGCCCGGCGGGCTCCTCGGTGCCGGATCCTGATCCTCGCGGTCACGGCCCGTGGCACCTTGGCCGCGGCAGGGCACCGGGGCGAGGCCGCCGGCGCCGGCAGTTCACGCCGGCGGAACCTCGCGGCGCCACTGTTCGACCGCGGCGGCGAGCACCTCGCCGAGCGACGCGCCCGTCGTCCGCAGCCCGAGCCCGTGCAAGGCTTGCCTCACCGCGTCCAGGCCGGGCCGCAGCGCCGGGGCGGCGCTGCTCTTGGACAGTTTCTCCCCCGCGGCGTCCCGCACGAGCGGCGTGTGCAGGTAGCGGGGCGTCGGCGCGCCCAGCAGCCGCTGAAGGTGGATCTGGCGTGGGGTGTTGTCGGCCAGGTCTTCGCCGCGCACGACATGGGTGACGCCCTGGTCGGCATCGTCGACGACCACCGCGAGTTGGTAGGCCCACAGGCCGTCGGCGCGCTTGAGCACGAAGTCGCCGACCTCGGCGGTGACGTCCTGCCGCTGGGGACCGAGCCGGCGGTCCTGCCATTCGACGACGAGCGGGTCGCCCGGCGTGCCGCAGCGCAGCCGCACGGCGCGGGCCGTCCGCCCGTGCAGGCCGTCGCGGCAGGTGCCGGGGTAGACCGACTCCGCATGACGCGCGAAAGCCACGCCGCGTTCGCGCCAGTGCTGTTCGATCTCCTTGCGGCTGCACGCGCAGGGGTAGGCCTGGCCGGCCGCGAGGAGCTGGTCGAGCGCACGCGCGTATGCGTCGCCGCGGGTGGACTGCCACAGCGGCGCTTCGTCCGGCACCAGGCTGCAGCTGGCGAGTTGGGACAGGATGGTTTCGGCCGCGCCCGGCACACAGCGCGGCGCGTCCACGTCTTCGATGCGCACCAGCCAGCGCCCGCCGGCGGCGCGGGCGTCGAGCCAGCTCGCCAGCGCCGCCAGCAGCGAGCCGGCGTGCAGCGGCCCCGTTGGGGAAGGGGCGAAGCGGCCGACATAGCCCCGGCCGCCCTGGGTGGCGGCCGGGGCCTGCCCGGTGGAATGCGTCGCCATCGTCGGCGCCGCCGTCAGCTGATCCACTGGCTGCTGTGGCGTTCCAGCAGCGCCTTGCGCGTGGCGGGGCTTTGCAATTGCCTGAGCCACCACTGCAGGCCCAGTCCCAGCGGCGCCTTCAGGGGGCTGACTTCTCCGCCGGCCGCCTGGCGCGCCGAGGGCACGGCGCGCCAGGCATAGCCGAACTGCACCGTCTGCCGCGGGCGTTGCACCGCCTTGACGACCAGCCGCCCGGCTTCGATGTGGTGGCGCGCCACGGGTTCGGGCAGGAAGCCGCAGCCCATGCAGCGCAGGTGCGCCTCCACCTTGGCCGGCGTGCTGCTGACGGTCAGCACCTCCTGCCCCGGTAGCAGGTTGACGGTGATGGGCGAGAAGCGCTGGGCCGAATCGGCCACGGCCACCGCGCGGTGACGCAGGATCTCATCGTCGCTCAAGGGCTCCCGCAGGGCGGCCAGGGGGTGGTGCGGCGCCACCGCGAATACGAACTCCATCGTGCCCAGCGGCTCGACGTGCACCCCGGCCGGCGGCGAGGCCTGCATGCTGGTGGCCACGCCAATGGCCAGGTCGGCCTGGCCGGTGACCAGCGCCTCCCAGGTGCCGGCCAGCACTTCGGTGCGCAGGCGCAGTCGCGTGCCTGGGCCGCGTGCGGGCGGGTCACCGGCCTGGCGGGCAGGGGCACCCCCGGCCTTCTTGCGGCCGGGCGGGGCCGCACGGGCGCCTTCGTCCGGATCGATCGCGAAGAAGGCTTCGCACAGCTCGAACATCGTGAGCTGCGACATCACGCCGTCCACCGCCAGCGTGAGTTGGGTCTCCCAACCGGTGGCGACGCGGCGCACACGCTGGGCGACCGCGTCCATCTGGGCCAACAGCCGGCGGCCTTCGGCGAGCAACTCCTGCCCGGCCGCTGTGAACTGGGCCTGGCGCGAAGACCGGTCGAACAGCAGCACGTCGAGAGCTTCTTCGAGCTGGCGCACGTTGTAGGTCAGCGCCGAGGGCACCTTGCCCAGCTCGCGGGCGGCGGCGGCGAAGCTGCCGGTGCGGGCGATGGCGTCCACCATCGACAGGGCCTCGGGCGTCAGGATGTGGTGGCGGTCGGGCATGGCGCTCCCCGTGGGGCGTGACTGTCACTTCATTTTATTTGAATGAGGTCATCAATCCGGAAATCCTGGATCTTCCTCCCGGCGGCCTAAAGTCCTTCCCCAGCGGCAGGGGGCCGCGGATGCCGGGAAAAGAAGCCTTCGATGATGACTTTGCGCAAATCCAATGAACGCGGCGTGGCCGACCACGGCTGGCTCAAGAGTTTCCACAGCTTTTCCTTCGCCGACTACCACGACCCGAAGCACATGGGCTTCGGCAACCTGCGCGTCATCAACGAAGACCGCATCGCGCCCGGCACCGGCTTCGGCACCCACGGCCACCGCGACATGGAGATCATCAGCTACGTGCTCGAAGGCGCGCTCGGCCACCAGGACAGCCTGGGCAACGGCGCCAGCATCCTGCCGGGCGACGTGCAGCGCATGAGCGCCGGGCACGGCGTGCGGCACAGCGAGCACAACCGCGCCGACGGGCGGGACACGCATTTCCTGCAGATCTGGCTGCTGCCGGTCCGGCAGGGCATTGAGCCGGGCTACGAGCAGAAGCATTTCGACCGCGCGGGCAAGCAGGGGCGCCTGCGCCTGGTGGCCAGTCCCGATGGCCGCGACGGCTCGGTCACGGTGAACGCCGACGCCTCGCTCTACGCCGGCCTGTTCGACGCCGGCGAATCGGCCCGCCTGCCGCTGGACGCCGCGCGCAAGGCCTATGTGCACCTGGTGCGGGGCGAACTCACCGCCAATGGCTGGCTGCTGGCGTCGGGCGACGCGCTGCAGCTGGAAGGCGAGGCCGAACTCGTGCTCGACCAAGGCCAAGCCGCCGAAGTGCTGGTGTTCGACCTGGCGCCTTGAACGGTCGCCGGTCCAATAAGGGGAAAGGATGAACATGTGCGGCGCTGAACTGCATTCGATCCGCGCGGTGGCCCAGGTGCTGCCGATGCATTGGCACGACTTCGACGAAGGCTCCGGCGCCTGGATGCTGCACCCGCGGGATCTGCACGCGCTGGACCCGGTGGTGCTGGTCGACCATTTCGTGATGCCCACGCCGGCCTTCGCGCCGCACCCGCACGCGGGTTTCTCGGCCGTCACCTACCTGTTCGAAGACGGCGGCGGCGTGCGCAACCGCGACTCCCTCGGCGACGACCGGGTGATCGGCCC
>CBJNAE010000057.1:0-15450 GCA_966433995.1 uncultured Ideonella sp.
TGCGCAGGCGCTCGCGCGCGGCGAGGTCGCGGCTGAGCACCACCATCTGGCTCACATTGCTGTGCTGGAAGATCTGGTCCATCGTCAGCGCGAAGCGCGGCAGGCCGCTGCCGACCCAGGTGCTGACGTGCTCGACGCCTTCCAGCGCCATCAGGCGCTTCTCCACCCGCTGAGCCAGGGCTTCGTTGGCGGCGAAGGAGCTGCCTTCGGGCAGCCACAGGTCCACCAGGATCTCCATCCGGCTGGAATCGGGGAAGAACTGCTGCTGCACCTTGCCCATGCCCAGGACGCCCAGCACCAGGCTGAGCACGGTCAGGCCGATCGTGATCCAGCGGTGGCGCACGCACCAGTCCACGGTGCGGCGGAAACGCGCGTAGAAGGGCGAGTCGAACAGCTCATGGGCCGCAGGCGCCGCATGCCCGGCCTCGCGGGGGCTTTTCAGCAGGCGCGTCCCCAGGTAGGGCACGAAGTAGACGGACACCGCCCAAGACACCAGCAGGGCCACGGCCGTCACCGCGAAGATCGCGAAGGTGTATTCGCCGACGGTCGACTGCGCCAGTCCGATCGGCAGGAAGCCCACCGCTGTGATGAGCGTGCCGGTGAGCATCGGCATCGCGGTGGCCTCGTAGGCGAAGGTGGCGGCGCGCACCTTGTCGAAGCCCTCTTCCAGCTTGCGCACCATCATCTCGACCGCGATGATCGCGTCGTCCACCAACAGGCCCAGCGCGATGATCAGCGAGCCGAGCGAGATCTTGTGCAGGCCGACCTTCCAGTAATACATGGCCACGAAGGTGATGGCCAAAACCAGCGGGATGGTGATGGCCACGACCAGCCCGGGGCGCCAGTCGATGGTGAAGCGCCACCGCGAGCCCGGCCTGGCGTGCAGCCCCAGCGCCAGGAAGCTCACCGCCAGCACGATCAGCACCGCCTCCACGAGCACGCCGACGAATTCATTGACCGACCGCGCGACCACGGTCGACTGGTTCTGGAACTGCCGCAGCTCCAGCCCCACCGGCAGGTCGCCGCGGATCGCCTCGACGGCGGCCGCCAGCGCCTGGCCCATCTCGATGATGTCGCCGCCCTTGTTCATCGAGACGCCGAGCGCGAGCACCGCCCGGCCCTGGTGGCGCACCCGCAGCTGGGGCGGGTCGACGGTGCCGCGGTACACCCTGGCGATGTCGCCGAGCTTGAAGCCGTTGCCCGCCGCGCGGATCGGCAAGGCGGCGAGTTGCTCGGGCGAGGTGAACTGGCCGCTGATGCGCACCTGCAAGTTGTCGGTCGCGGCGTTCACGGTGCCCGCCGCTTCCACCGCGTTCTGCTGGCCCAGCTGCGCCAGCACCTGGTTGAAGTCCAGGCCGAGTTGCGACAGGCGTTTCTGCGAGACGTCGATGAAGAGCTTCTCGTCCTGCGCGCCGTAGACCTCCACCTTGTTGACGTGCTTGACCTTGAGCAGCCGCTGCCGCACCGCATCGGCCTGAACCTTGAGCTCCGGGTCGCTGAAACCGTCGCCGGACAGCGCGTACATCGATCCGACCACGTCGCCGAACTCGTCGTTGAAGAACGGCCCCTGCACGCCGGCGGGCAGGGTACCGCGCATGTCGCCGATCTTCTTGCGCACCGTGTACCAGATCTGCGGCACTTCTTTCGGCGGCGAAGAGTCCTTGACCAGGAAGAGGATGGTGGCCTCGCCGGGCTTGGTGTAGGTGCGGATCTTGTCGGCGTGGGGCACTTCCTGCAGCGTCTTTTCCAGCTTGTCGGCCACCTGGTCGGCCATCTGCTGGGCGGTGGCGCCCGGCCAGTAGGCCCGCACCACCATCGCGCGGAAAGTGAACGGCGGGTCCTCGTCCTGGCCGAGCTGGAAATAAGCCGCCAGGCCCAGCAGCATCAGCACCACCAGCAGGTAGCGGGTGAGGGCCGGATGGTCGAGCGCCCATTGCGAGATGTTGAAACGGCTGGGGACGGGTGCCTGGGTACCGGGGACCGGCGTGGCTCCATCGTGTCGACTTGCGTCCATGCCGCGCCTCATTGGGTCGAGGCCGCGGGAGACGGCGCCGGCGCGGCGGCCTGGCCGCCCGCCTCACGCTGCCCGGCTTGGGGCCGCGCAGGTGAAGCCGCGCCCAGCCATTTCACCTTCTGCCCGGGCGTGAGCACGTGCACGCCCGCCGTCACCACCACGTCGCCGGGGTTGAGGCCCTGCGAAACGACGGCTTCCTGGCCGTCGGCGCCGGTCACCGCCACCGGCTGCAACCGCACCGTCATCGTCCCGGCGTCGACCAGCCAGACCGCCGTGCCACCTTTGTCTTCTTTCAACGCGGACAGCGGCAGCTTGGCCACGCCCTGCACGTCGGGCGGGGCGACCGCCACCGTCACCGTCTGGCCCAGGTTCATCGCCTTGGACTCCCGCGCGCCCAGGTCGGCCTTGACGAGGAAAGTGCGTGTCACCGGGTCGGCCGCCGCGGCGATCTCGCGCACCCGCAGCGGCATCCAGTCGCCGTGGGCGTCGGCCCAGGCCCGGGCCTTGAAGGCGCGGTCGGAGCCGGCGAGCTCGCGCAGTTGGGCGACCTTGTCCTCCGGCACCGAGAACACCACGTCGCGCGGCCCATCCTGCGCCACGCGCACCACCGGCGCGCCGCTGGCGACCACCATGCCGGGTTCGGCCTCCACCGCGGTCACCACGCCCGCCACATCGCTGACCAACAGCGCATACGCCGCCTGGTTGCTCTGGGCCTGGGCCAAGGCCCGCGCCTGGTTGAGCTGCGCCGCCGCGGCTTTCAGCGCCGTGTCGCGGCGCTCCAGCTCGGCGGCGCTGATGAAGTTCTGGTCGCGCAAGTCCTTGTAGCGCTTGAAGTCGGCCGCCGCCAGATCGTGGTTTGCCTGCGCCGCGGCCAGTTGGGCACGGGCATTGTCCTGCGCCAGCTTCAGGTCCTGCGGGTCCAGCTGGGCCAGCACTTGGCCGGCCTTCACCGGGTCGCCGAGGTCGACCAGACGCTTGACGATTTTGCCGCCCACCCGGAAAGCCAGCCGCGACTCGACGCGGGCGCGGACCTCCGCCGCGTATTCCTGGCCGACGGAAGCGGCCTGGCTCTGCACGGTGACCGTGCGCACCGCCCGCACCGGCTCTGGAGCCGGTGCGGGCCGCGAACACGCGGCCAGGGCAAGGGCCGCGAGGGCCAAGGAAGTAGAGAGCAGGATGGAACGCATGCGGGCCTCGTGGGGCAAGCGCGACCGCTTGGGCGCGCGAATCAAGGAATGGGAGCGGTGCCGTGGGGGCCAGGCCGGGAATCAATGCACGCCGACAGCCCCACAAATGACTGACCGGTCAGTAATGTATTTTCCGATTGCCACCCTGTCAACGCCACCAGATCGGCGCGGTTCATGCGCCGGCGAAGTGCGCAGACAATCGGAGCCCGCCTTCCGCCCCCCCTCGCATGAGCGTCGACCACTACGAGAACTTCCCCGTCGCCTCCTGGCTCTGCCCGCCGCGGCTGCGCCCGGCGGTGGCCGCCATCTATTGGTTCGCCCGCACCGCCGACGACCTGGCGGACGAAGGCGACCAGCCGGCCGCCGAACGGCTCGCCGACTTGGCCGCCTATCGCGCCGACTTGCTCGAGACCGCCGCCGGCCGGCCCGCTTCCGGCCGCTGGCCGCGGGTGTTCGGCGCCCTGGGGCCGGTGCTGGCGCGCCACGCGCTGCCTGTCGAGCCGTTCACCGACCTGCTCAGCGCCTTCGAGCAGGACCTGGTCAAGACGAACTACGAGTCGCGCGCCGAACTGCTCGACTATTGCCGCCGCTCGGCCAACCCCATCGGCCGGCTGCTGCTGAAGCTCTACGGCGTCGCCGACGCCGGGGCGCTGGCACAGTCGGACGCGGTCTGTTCGGCGCTCCAGCTGATCAATTTCTGGCAGGACGTGTCCATCGACGTGGCCCGCGGACGCCTTTATTTGCCGCTGGAAGACTGCGCCGCCCACCGGCTGGCGCCCGAATCGGCGCTGGCCGGCCAGGACAGTCCCGCCCTGCGGCAAGCGTTGCAAGCGCTTTGCGCCTGGGCGCACGACCTGATGCGCAGCGGCGCCCCCCTGGTCCACCGTTTGCCCGGCCGCACCGGCTGGGAGTTGCGCCTGGTCGTGCAGGGTGGCCTGCGCATCTTGGAGAAAATAGCGCGCATGGAATTCCAGACGATGAAGCACCGCCCCACCCTCACACCCTGGGACGCGCCGTTGATGATGTGGCGCGCCGCCCGGATGCGCGGGGCGTCCGGCGCCGATGGCTCGCTCGGCGCGAGGCCCACCGCCAAATGACGCCCGAGCAATACGTCCAGGACAAGGCGGCCAAGAGCGGCTCCAGCTTCTACTACGCCTTCCTCTTCCTGCCTCCGCCTCGCCGCGCCGCGATCACGGCCTTCTACGCCTTCTGCCGCGAGGTGGACGACGTGGTCGACGAGACGCTGGAGCCCAGCGTGGCGGCCACCAAGCTGGCCTGGTGGCGCAAGGAAGTGGCGGCCGCCTTCGGTGGCCAGCCCAGCCACCCGGTGATGAAGGCGCTGCTGCCGCACGCGCC
The DNA here is from genome assembly GCA_966433995.1 of uncultured Ideonella sp. GTDB lineage: Bacteria > Pseudomonadota > Gammaproteobacteria > Burkholderiales > Burkholderiaceae_C > JANPCX01. The sequence continues at coordinate 4,558 of CBJNAE010000057.1, forward strand.
CACCTTCGACATCCGCGCCGACCACCTGCAGCAGGTGATCGAAGGCTGCCAGATGGACCTGGAGCAGACGCGTTACCTCGACTTCCCGCAGCTGCAGCGCTACTGCCATCTGGTGGCCGGCGTGGTGGGCGAGGTGGCCGCTCAGATCTTCGGCAAGACACAGGAAGCCACACTGGCCTACGCCCACCAGCTGGGCCAGGCGATGCAGCTGACCAACATCATCCGGGACGTGGGCGACGACGCGCGTCGCGGCCGCATCTACCTGCCGGTGTCCGAGTTGCAGCGCTTCGACGTGAAAGCGCACGAACTGCTCAACCGCAAGGCGCCCTGGGGCTACAGCGAGCGCTTCACCGCGCTGATGAAGTTCCAGGCGGAACGCGCGCACAAGGCCTACGACGCCGCCATGGCCCTGCTGCCCGAGGCCGACCGGCCGGCGCAAAAGCCGGGCCTGATGATGGCCAACATCTACCGCACGCTGCTGCGCGAGATCGAGGCCGACAACTTCCAGGTGCTGCACCAGCGCACTTCGCTGACACCGCTGCGCAAGCTCTGGATCGCGATGCGCACCAACTGGCGCGGGCGTTAGTTGACCGCGCCGCAGCGATCGCACACGGGCCGCGCGGGCACCGTCGCCGTCATCGGCGCGGGCTGGGCAGGGCTGGCCGCGGCGGTGCACGCCGCACGCGCCGGGCACCGGGTCAGCGTCTTCGAAATGGCCGGCCAGCCCGGCGGCCGTGCCCGGACCGTCGCCACCCCGGAGGGCGAACAGGCCGACAACGGGCAGCACATCCTGATCGGCGCCTACACCGAGACCCTGGCCCTGATGCGCCACGTCGGCGCCGACCCCGAGCTCCTGCTCGACCGCCGCCCCCTGTCCCTCATCGACGCCAGCGGCCAGGGATTGCGGCTGCGTGGCGGCGACGCGAGGCTCGCCTTCCTCCAGGCCGTCTGGCGCCACCCGGCCTGGACGCTGCGCGAGCGCTGGGCCCTGGCAGCTCAGGCGCTGCGCTGGTCGCTCGCGGGCTTCGCCTGCGCGCCCGGCGACAGCGTGGCCGACCTCACGCGCAAGCTGCCGCCCCGGCTGCGCGACGAATTCATCGACCCGCTGTGCGTCGCCGCCCTCAACACGCCCGCGCGGGAAGCCAGCGGCGAGGTGTTCCTGCGGGTGCTGCGCGACGCCCTGGCCGGCGGCCCCGGCAGCGCCGACCTGCTGCTGCCGCGGGCGCGCCTGGGCAAGCTGTTGCCCGAGCCCGCATGGGCTTGGCTGCAAGCCCAAGGCGCGGCATTGCACACCCACCAGCGCGTGCAGAGCCTGTCGCCCGAAGGCGGGCAATGGCGTGTCCAGGGTCCATCCACGACCGGGCTTTTCGACCGTGTCGTGCTGGCCTGCACCGCGACCGAAGCCGCGCGGCTCGTGCAACCCATCGATGCCGGCTGGTCGCAAACCGTGCGAGGCCTGCGCTATGAGCCCATCGTGACCGTCACACTGCAATCGGAAGGCGCCCGGCTGCCGTCGCCGATGCTGGCGCTGCCGTCCGACGACACGCGCAACCCCGCGCAATTCGTCTTCGACCAGGGCCAGCTCGGCGGCGCCGCCGGCGAGCTGGCCTTCGTGGTCAGCGGCGCCCAGCCCTGGGTAGACCGCGGCGTCGAGGCCACCCAGGCCGCGACGATCCGACAGGCGCAGCTGCTGCTGAAAGCCTGGCTCGGCAAGCCGCCGGCGCACCGGCGCACGCTGACCGAAAAACGCGCCACCTTCCGCTGCACGCCGGGGTTGCCGCGGCCGGGCAGCGGCATCGCGCCCGGTTTGTGGGCGGTGGGCGACTACGTGGCCGGCCCCTACCCCGCCACCCTGGAAGGCGCGGTGCGCTGCGCCGCGGCGGTGGTTCGCTCCTGGCAAGGGTCGTGACCGAGCATCGGCGCCATGCCATGATGCAATCGCAACTCCCGCGATACAAAAAAGCGCGAGAATCGGTGCATGAAGAACGCTGAATCAAAGGAGCCCAGCATCCAAGTGCTGGAACGCATGTTCATGCTGCTGGACTTGCTGGCTTCCTACCAAGACCCGGTATCGCTGAAGATCATCAGCAGCAAGACCGGCCTGCACCCCTCCACCGCCCACCGCATCCTGAACGACCTGGTCATCGGCCGTTTCGTCGACCGCCCCGAGGCCGGAAACTACCGGCTCGGCATGCGGCTGCTGGAGCTGGGCAACCTCGTGAAGGCGCGACTGGACGTGCGCGAAGCGGCGCTCGGCCCGATGCGCGAGCTGCACAAGCTGACCAACCAGCCGGTCAACCTGTCGGTGCGCCAGGGCGACGAGATCGTCTACATCGAACGCGCCTTCAGCGAACGCAGCGGCATGCAGGTGGTGCGCGCCATCGGCGGCCGCGCGCCGCTGCACCTGACCTCCGTCGGCAAGCTCTTCCTCGCCCACGACGACGCGCAGCGCGTGCGCGCCTACGCCAGCCGGACCGGCCTGGCCGGCCACACCCGCAACAGCATCACCAACCTGCCCACGCTGGAGCGCGAACTCGGCCGCGTGCAGCAGATGGGCCTGGCGCGCGACGAAGAGGAACTGGAACTCGGCGTGCGCTGCATCGCAGCCGCCATCCTGGACGACCAAGGCAAGCTGGTGGCGGGCCTGTCGATCTCCGCGCCCGCGGACCGGCTGGAAGACGGCTGGATCGACCGGCTCAAGACGACCGCCAGCCAGATCTCTGCTTCATTGGGTTATTCGCCCGAGCCCACGAAGGCGTCCGCCTAAGGACGGGCCCCGCACCGACACGCAAAAGACAGGAAAGGCAAGGGGCTCTCCCTGGGGCCCTTGCCGCCTCCTGCGCCTGGCGCGGGACGGAGGATTCCGCGAAATGCTCAGTGCAGCGCCGCGCCGGAAGAAGAAGTGATCGTGGTCGCCGTCGTCGCCGCCTGATGGGCAGTTTCACCGCTGTTCTCGATCCACTTGCGGATGCGCTCGGCGTCGCCGATCCGCGAGTAGCGGCCGGCGGAATCGAGGAAGACCATGATGAGCTTGCGGCCGGCCAGCTTGGCCTGCATCACCAGGCAGCGGCCCGCCTCGGAGATGTAGCCGGTCTTTTGCAGGCCGATATCCCAGGCCGGGCTGTTGACCAGGCCGTTGGTGTTCTTGAAATGCTGTATTTGGTGGTCGACTTCGACCATGTACTCGGGCGAGGTCGACAGCTCGCGGATGATCTGGTGCTGGTGGGCGGCACTCACCAGCGTCGCCAGGTCGCGCGCGCTGGACTGGTTGCGGCTGGACAGCCCCGTCGGCTCGACATAGCGGGTGTCGTTCAGGCCCAGCTCCTGGGCCTTGCGGTTCATCGCCGAGACGAAGGCCGGCAAACCGCCCGGGTAGTGACGGCCCAGGGCATGGGCGGCGCGATTCTCGGACGACATCAGCGCCAGGTGCAGCATGTCGCCGCGCGTGAGCTGGGTGCCGACCTTCAGGCGCGAGCGGCTGCCCTTCTCCGTGTCGACGTCGTCTTCGGTGATCGTCAGCACCTCGTCGAGGGGCAGGTTGGCTTCCGTGACGACCATGGCCGTCATCAGCTTGGTGATCGAGGCGATGGGAAGGACGGCTTGCGGGTTCTTGCTGAACAGCACTTCCTGCGTTTCCTGGTCCATCACCAGCGCGACGCTGGATTTGAGCTCCAGCTTGTCGACGGTTTCATGAAGGCCGAAAGCCTGGCCGAACGACAGGCGCGGCGGCGCGGCATTCACGACCTTGGTTTTCCGGACCGAGACGGCCACGGCCTTGCGCGAGGGGGTTTGCGGAACAGTGGCGCGGACCCGCTGGGCTTTGCGGGCCGGCTGGGCCTGCGCGGGCTTTCGCTGCGTCGCACCATCCTTGCCGCGGTTAGAGGCCGCCGTGGCGGGCGCCCCGATGACCAGGGCGGCGCCCAGAAACATGAGTCCCGTAAGCAAAGATTTCCTGATGCTGCCCATATTCCACCTTCTATACGCTAGCCGGGAGTGCGGGCAGTTTATTTCAAAGGAAAAAGCCTTGCAAGATCAAAAACTTAAAAGGCTTTTCTCAAGCCCAACCTCACCAAGTTCCGTCTACGGGCTCAACCTTGCGCCGCCACTCTTTCGGTTTTACTGTGCAATTTGTTCAAAGCCGATAAATACGCTTTGGCGGACGCCACCACGATGTCCGGATCGGCCCCCACGCCATTGACGACCCGGCCGCCATGCTGCAGCCGCACCGTCACTTCACCTTGGGATTCTGTGCTTCCCGACGTGATGGCATTGACCGAATAAAGCAACATTTCCACGCCTGTCTGCAGTTTCGACTCGATCGCCTTCAGCGAGGCGTCGACCGGGCCGTTGCCATCGCTCTCGGCGTGGTGCTCGACAGCGCCCGCGGCGAAGGCGACTTTCGCCTGTGGCCGCTCGCCGGTCTCGGAATGCTGCGACAGCGACAGCAGGCGGTAGTGCTCGGACTCCGCGGTCACCGACTCGTCCATCACGAGCGCGAGGATGTCCTCGTCGAAGATGTCGCTCTTGCGGTCGGCCAACTCCTTGAACTTCGCGAAGGCGGCGTTCAGCTCGGCTTCCGAATCGAGCTGGATGCCCAGCTCCTGCAGCCGCTGCTTGAAGGCGTTGCGGCCGGAGAGCTTGCCCAGCACGATCTTGTTGGCCGTCCAGCCCACGTCTTCGGCGCGCATGATCTCGTAGGTGTCGCGCGCCTTGAGCACACCGTCCTGGTGGATGCCGGAAGCGTGCGCAAAGGCGTTGGCGCCGACCACCGCCTTGTTGGGCTGCACGACGAAGCCGGTGGTCTGCGAGACCAGGCGCGAGATCGGCACGATCTGCGAGGCGTCGATGCCGAGCGTGAGGCCGAAGTAGTCCTTGCGGGTGCGCACCGCCATCACGATCTCCTCCAGGGCGCAATTCCCCGCGCGCTCGCCCAGGCCGTTGATCGTGCATTCCACCTGCCTTGCGCCGCCGATCTTCACGCCGGCCAGCGAGTTGGCCACCGCCATGCCGAGGTCGTTGTGGCAGTGCACCGACCAGACCGCCTTGTCGGCGTTGGGAATGCGCTCGCGCAGGTTGAGGATGAAGTTGCCGTACAGCTCGGGGATGGCGTAGCCCACGGTGTCCGGCAGGTTGATCGTGGTGGCGCCGGCGTCGATCACCGCCTCGATCACGCGGCAGAGGAAGTCGGGGTCGGAGCGGTAGCCGTCCTCGGGCGAGAACTCCACGTCCTGCACCAGGTTGCGCGCGAACCGCACCGACTGCCTGGCCTGCTCGAAGACCTGATCGCGCGTCATGCGCAGCTTCTTCTCCATGTGCAGCTCGCTGGTGGCGATGAAGGTGTGGATGCGCGAGCGCGCCGCGCCGCGCAGCGCCTCGGCGGCGCGCGAGATGTCGCGGTCGTTGGCACGCGCCAGTGAGCAGACGGTGGACTCCTTGATCGCGTCGGCGATCGCCTTGACCGCCTCGAAATCGCCGTTGGACGACGCGGCGAAACCCGCCTCGATCACATCGACCCTCAGCCGCTCCAGGTGGCGGGCGATGCGCAGCTTCTCGTCCTTGGTCATCGACGCGCCTGGCGACTGCTCCCCGTCGCGCAAGGTGGTGTCGAAAATGATGAGTTGCTGCTGGGTCATGGTGGCTGGCTCCTGTGGGAAATGTGGGGCTGTCTTGTGGGGTGGCGGCTCGCTGGCGTGGGGCGACATGCTAAATCGTCCTGCTGGCGGCGGCGGAACGGCCGGCTTCGGGCGAGTCCAGTCGCGCGGCCCGGCGCACACCGCTGAGGATGGCCTTGAGCGAAGCGTCCAGGATGCTGCCGTCGACGCCCACGCCGAACAGCGGCGCCGAACCGCCCACTTTCAGCTCCAGGTAGGCGACGGCTTGCGCGTCAGAACCGCTGCGCAGCGCATGCTCGTGGTAGCCGAGCACGCGCAAGGGCTGGGGCAGGTGTCGGTTCAAGCCGTCGACGAAGGCGTCGATCGGACCGCTGCCCTGGCCACGGACCTCCAGCGGCCGGCCTTCCAACTCGACGTCCACCGCCAATTCCACCAGGCCGTCGGCCACTTCTCGCACGGAAGGGCGCAGCCCCGGCGCGCAAGCCACCTGGTAGGCCTGGTCGAAGATGCGCCACAGGTCGGCGGCGGCCAGCTCCTTGCCGGTGTCGTCCATGACAGCCTGCACGATGCGGCTGAATTCGATCTGCAAGCGGCGCGGCAGCTCGAGCCCGTACTCGGTCTCCAACAGGTAGGCGATGCCGCCCTTGCCGGACTGGCTGTTCACGCGGATCACCGCGTCGTAGCTGCGGCCCAAGTCTTTAGGGTCGATGGGCAGGTAGGGCATGTCCCAGACTTCCTTGCCGCCGCGCGCGACGAAGGCTTTCTTGATCGCATCCTGGTGCGAGCCGGAGAACGAGGTGTAGACCAGGTCGCCGGCGTAAGGGTGGCGGGGGTGCACCGGCAATTGGTTGCAGTGCTCGACGCAGCGCTTGATCTCGTCGATGTCCGAGAAATCGAGGCCGGGCGCGACGCCCTGGGTGTAGAGGTTGAGCGCGACGTTGACCAGGTCCAGGTTGCCGGTGCGCTCGCCGTTGCCGAAGAGGCAGCCTTCCAGGCGCTGCGCGCCCGCCATCAGGGCCAGCTCGGCGGCGGCGGTGCCCGTGCCGCGGTCGTTGTGCGGGTGCACGGACAGGATGATGGCCTCGCGCCGCTCGAGGTGGCGGTGCATCCACTCGACCATGTCGGCGAAAACATTGGGCGTGCAGCGCTCCACCGTGGTCGGCAGGTTGATGATGCACTTGCGCTCGCGCGTGGGCTGCCAGACGGCGGTGACGGCGTCCACCACCCGCTTGGACACTTCGAGCTCGGTGTCGGAGAAGGTCTCCGGCGAATACTCGAAGACCCATTCGGTCTGCGGCCGCGCCTCGGCCAATTCGCGGATCAGTCGCGCGTGCCGGGCCGCCAAGTCGACGACGCCGTCCACGTCCAGCCCCAGCACCACCTCGCGCATCAGCGGCGCGACCGCGTTGTACATGTGCACGACCGCGCGGCGCGCGCCGTCCAGCGCGTCGAAGGTGCGACGGATCAATTCCTCGCGCGCGGGCGTCAGCACCTGGATCGTCACGTCGTCGGGCACCAGCCGCTGCTCGATCAGCTGGCGGACGAAGTCGAACTCGGTCTGCGAGGCGGAGGGGAAACCGACTTCGATCTCCTTGAAGCCGGTGCGCACCAGCATCTCGAAGAAACGCAGCTTGCGCGGAATGTCCATCGGCTCGATCAGGGCCTGGTTGCCGTCCCGCAGGTCGGTGCTCAGCCACAGCGGAGCCCGGGTCAGCGTCACGCCGGGCCAGGTGCGGTCGGGCAAGGCGATGGGCGCGAAAGCGCGGTATTTCGTGTGCGGTTGCTGGATCATGGGAAGGGTTCCGGTGGAGGTGTGGTGGAGGCCTTCGCGGACAGCAACCCAAAACAAAACGGCCCGTTGCTGTCTGCATACGGGCCGTGGTGGTCGAAAACGCGTGACGAACGAGTTTGACTAGCGAGCCCGTGGGTCTCCTAGCGCTAGCGTCAGCAGGGTCGAAAACGTCGTCATAGGGGGCGAATGTAGCAGAAGCCGGCAACTCTGGGCAAGCGCATTCAGCGGTGCAGGCCGCGCTCGTCCGGCTCGTCGGTCGAGGTGGCGATGACGCTCACGGGCTTGCCCTTCATGCGGCGCCAGGCGTACACGCCATAGCCGGACAGGCCGTAGAGGCAGAACAATCCGAACAGCACGATCGGCGGGTGCACATTGATCAGCGCGATGCCCAGCGCGATCGCGACGATCACCACGAAGGGCACCGACCGCTTGAAGCTCACGTCCTTGAAACTGTAGAAAGGCGCGTTGGTCACCATGGTCAGGCCGGCGAAGAGCGTGAAGCCGAAGGCCGTCCAGGTCAGCCAGGCGCCGTCGGTCGTGCGCACGTCCAGCCCGAGGTCCTCCATCACCCAGATCAGGCCCATCACCAGGGCCGCGGCCGCGGGGCTGGGCAGGCCCTGGAAGAAGCGCTTGTCGACCACGCCGATGTTGGTGTTGAAGCGCGCCAGCCGCAGCGCGCCGCACGAGCAATAGACGAAGGCGGCGATCCAGCCCAGCTTGCCCATGCCCTTGAGCGCCCATTCATAGACGATCAGCGCCGGCGCGGCACCGAAGGAGACCATGTCGGACAGACTGTCCATCTGCTCGCCAAAGGTGCTCTGGGTGTTGGTCATGCGGGCGACCCGACCGTCCAGGCTGTCCAGCACCATGGCGCAGAAGACGCCGATGGCGGCCTGTTCGAAGCGGCCGTTCATCGCCATCACCACCGCGTAGAAACCGCCGAAGAGCGCCGCCAGGGTGAAGAGGTTGGGCAGGATGTAGATGCCTTTGCGGCGCCGCCGGGGCAAGGCCACCTCCTCCTCGATGTCTTCGTTGGGCGGTTCGTATTCCTGGACTTCAGGCGGTTGTTCTTGTTGCATGGCGAAGCCTCGGCTCCATGGCTGTGAGAGGGGTATCCGCGGACGGGGCAAGCAGGATACCCGACCGCGGAAATGGGAAGGGCCGCGGCACCATGCCGCGGCCCTCGTGCAAGCCGGCCGGCGATCAGTTCTTTGACTGGTCGACGAGGCGGTTCTTCTTGATCCAGGGCATCATGGCGCGCAGTTGCTCGCCGACGACCTCGATCGGGTGCTCGGCGGTCAGGCGGCGGCGCGACAGCAGGGTCGGCGCGCCGGCCTTGTTCTCCAGGATGAAGCTCTTGGCGTATTCGCCGGTCTGGATGTCCTTCAGGCACTGGCGCATCGCGTTCTTGGTCTCCTCGGTCACGACGCGCGGGCCGGTGACGTACTCGCCGTATTCGGCGTTGTTGGAGATCGAGTAGTTCATGTTGGCGATGCCGCCTTCGTAGATCAGGTCGACGATGAGCTTGAGTTCGTGCAGGCACTCGAAATAGGCCATCTCGGGGGCGTAGCCGGCCTCGGTCAGCGTCTCGAAGCCCGCCTTGATCAGCTCGACGGCGCCGCCGCACAGCACGGCCTGCTCGCCGAAGAGGTCGGTCTCGGTCTCTTCGCGGAAGTTGGTCTCGATGATGCCGGCCTTGCCGCCGCCGTTGGCCGCGGCGTAGCTCAGGGCCAGGTCGCGGGCCTTGCCGGTCTTGTCGGCGTGCACGGCGATCAGGTGGGGGACGCCGCCGCCCTGGGTGTAGGTGCCGCGCACGGTGTGGCCCGGCGCCTTGGGCGCGACCATCCAGACGTCGAGGTCGGCGCGGGGGATGACCTGGCCGTAGTGCACATTGAACCCGTGAGCGAACACCAGCGAGGCGCCCTGCTTGATGTTGGGCTCGACGTCCTTGGCGTAGACCGAAGCGATCTGCTCGTCGGGCAGCAGGATCATGACCACGTCGGCGGCCTTCACCGCGTCGGCGATCTCGGCCACCTTCAGGCCGGCCTTCTCGGCCTTGGACCAGGACGCGCCGCCCTTGCGCAGGCCGACGGTGACCTTGACGCCGCTGTCGTTCAGGTTTTGCGCGTGCGCGTGGCCTTGCGAGCCATAGCCGATGATGGTGACGTTCTTGCCCTTGATCAGGCTCAGGTCGGCGTCTTTGTCGTAGTAAACCTTCATGTGGATCTCCTTCGTTGATCTCTGAGAAATTGGCGGGTCAGTGTGTTGTGGATCGGCCGGTCTGGCGACGGCCGGTCAAACGCGCAGGATGCGCTCGCCGCGACCGATCCCGCTGGTGCCGGTGCGCACGGTTTCCAGGATGGCGGTGCGGTCCAACGCCTCGATGAACGCGTCGAGCTTGGCGGCGTCGCCGGTCAGCTCGATGGTGTAGCTCTTCTCGGTGACGTCGATGATGCGGCCGCGGAAGATCTCCGTCATGCGCATCATTTCCTCGCGCTCCTTGCCGACCGCCCTCACCTTGATGAGCATCAGCTCGCGCTCGGTGTAGGCGGCCTCGGTCAGGTCGACCACCTTCACGACCTCGATGAGGCGGTTCAGGTGCTTGGTGATCTGCTCGATGACGTCGTCCGACCCGGTGGTCACGATGGTCATGCGGGACAGCGAGGCGTCTTCGGTGGGCGCCACGGTCAGGCTCTCGATGTTGTAGCCGCGGGCCGAGAACAGGCCGACGACGCGGGACAAGGCGCCCGGCTCGTTCTCGAGCAGCAGGGCGATGATGTGCTTCATGGTTGTTGTCCTTCTGGCGTGCCCCGGTGCGAAGCGGCGGTAACCGCTTCGCCCGGGCCTCACGCGTTAGAAAACGTGGTTGGATGCGTGCCGGGCTTGAACCGGGCCTCCCGCGACAGCCGGGAAGGCAGCGGTGACTGCCGGCACGGCGCGCCGCGTTGCGGCCCGGAACGAAGAACTACAGGTCTTCCGACCCCAGCAACATCTCGCTGATGCCCTTGCCCGCCTGGACCATCGGCCAGACGTTCTCGGCCGGGTCGGTGCGGATGTCCAGGAACACGGTGCGGTCCTTCAGGCGGATCGCCTCGCGCAGCGCGCCCTCGACATCGCCCGGCTTCTCGATCTTCAAGCCGACATGGCCGTAGGCCTCGGCCAGCTTGACGAAATCGGGCAAGGCGTCCATGTAGCTGTGGGAATAGCGGCCGCCGTAGTCGAGCTGCTGCCACTGGCGCACCATGCCGAGGTAGCGGTTGTTCAGCGACAGGATCTTCACCGGCGTCTTGTACTGGAAACAGGTGGACAGCTCCTGGATGCACATCTGGATCGAGCCTTCGCCGGTGATGCAGAACACGTCGGCGTCGGGCTTGGCCAGCTTGATCCCCATGGCATAGGGCAGGCCCACGCCCATGGTGCCCAGGCCGCCGGAGTTGATCCAGCGGCGGGGCTGGTCGAAGCGGTAGTACTGGGCGGCCCACATCTGGT
>CBJNAE010000058.1:0-15415 GCA_966433995.1 uncultured Ideonella sp.
TCGAAGGGCCCTCGCATCCCAAGGCGGGCGAAGCGCCCGGCTGAGCTTGCCGAAGCCCTCCCCCGCCGCCCGCCGGACCCGCATCGACGAGGCTTTCGCGTGCCAGGTAATACCGCCCCTTCGTCCACCACGCGATCAGCGGCGACGCCACCAGCGCGGTCGCCATCGCGATCGCCGCCGAAAAGGCCTGGGCGGCCGGGCCGAGCCAGCCGAGGTGGGCCGACACCGACAGCAGCGACGCCAGCCCCATCGCGCCCACGCCCACGGGATTGATGTCATAGAGGTGGGCGCGCTTGAATTCGATGCCCTTGGGCGACCAGCCCATCGGCTTGTTGATGACCAGGTCGGCCACCACCGCCATGATCCAGCTGATGGCGATGTTGGAATAAAGCCCCAGCACCTTGCCCAGCGCCTGGAAGACGTTCAGCTCCATGAGCACCAGCGCGATGAGCAGGTTGAAGACCATCCACACCACCCGGCCCGGGTGGCTGTGGGTGAGCCGCGCGAAGAAGTTGGACCAGGCCAGCGAGCCGGCGTAGGCGTTGGTGACGTTGATCTTCAACTGCGACACCACCACCAGCAGCGCCGTGGCGGCGATGGCCCACGATTCGCGCGGGAAGATCTCGGCGTAGGCGACGAGGTACATCTGGTTCGGGTCCACAGCCCGGTCCACCGGCACAGACTGCCCGATCGCCAGGAAGGCCAGCAGCGCGCCGCCCAGCATCTTCAGCACCCCGGGCAGCACCCAGCCCGGCCCGCCGATCAGCACGCCGGCCCACCAGCGCTTCCTGTTCCGCGCCGTGCGGGCGGGCATGAAGCGCAGGTAGTCGACCTGCTCGCCCATCTGCGTCACCAGCGCCACGCCAACGGTCAGCGCCGCGCCGAAATGCAGCAATTGGAAGCCGCCGGCCCGGCCATCAGCGCCCGCGTAGGCCGACAGCTCCCGCAACACGCCCGGATGCTTGGCGAACACGACGAAGAAGGGCAGCAGCATCAAGGCCAGCCACAGCGGCTGCGTCCATACCTGGAAACGGCTGATGGCGGTGACGCCATGGGTGGCCAGCGGCACCACCACCACCGCGCACACCAGGTAGCCCCAGGCGGGCGGGATGTTGAACACGAGCTCCAGCGCATAGGCCATCACCGCCGCTTCGAGCGCGAAGAAGATGAAGGTGAAGCTCGCGTAGATCAGCGAGGTGAGCGTGGAGCCGATGTAGCCGAAGCCGGCGCCGCGGGTGAGCAGGTCCATGTCGACGCCATGGCGCGCCGCGTAGACGCTGATCGGCCAGCCCGCCAGGAAGATCACCAGCCCGGTGGCCAGGATGGCCCAGAAGGCGTTGGCGAAACCGTGGCTCACCAGCAGCGTGGCGCCCAGCGCCTCCAGCACCAGGAAGGACGACGCGCCGAAGGCGGTGTTGGCCACGCGCAGCTCCGACCATCTGCGGAAGCCGTGCGGCGTGAAGCGCAGCGCGTAGTCCTCCATCGTCTCGCGTGCCACCCAGCTGTTGTAGTCGCGCCTGACCTTGACCACGCGCTGCACCGCCTGCGCGGCGGCGCCGGGCTCGGGCGCGATGGCCGGGCCCAGGGCGGCGCCGGCGGCACCCGGGCCGCCGGCGCTGCTTTCCTGGGGGTGGGCGTCGCGCATCGCCGCACTGGCGCAAGGGCCGTGCCACCGAACCATCCGGGCCCCCGAGGCTATCCTCTGGCACACCTCCTGCTCAAGGCGACGCCATGGACCTCACACCGCGCGAAAAAGACAAGCTGCTGATCTTCACCGCCGCGCTGCTGGCGGAAAGGCGCAAGGCCCGCGGCCTGAAGCTGAACCATCCCGAAGCGGTGGCACTCATCACCGCCGCCATCCTCGAAGGCGCGCGCGATGGCAAGACGGTGGCCGAGCTGATGAGCGACGGCAAGCTGGTGCTCGGCCGCGCCGACGTGATGGAGGGCGTGGCCGAGATGATCCCCGACATCCAGGTCGAAGCCACCTTTCCCGACGGCACCAAGTTGGTGACCGTGCACCAACCCATCCCCTGACACCCGAACCATCCTGGTGCAGTCGGCCGCCCCCAGGCAGTGCCCATCACCCCTCTTTGACAAGACACCGGAGCCCGCCATGCCCCAAACGCCCCTCCACGCCGCGCCGCGCCACCGCTCGGCCTTCCTGCCGGCCCTGTCGCTGGCCGCCGCCCTGGCCCTGACGCTGTGGGCCAGCGGCGCCGACGCGCACACCGGCGTCGACGCCGGCGTGCACCATGGTTTCGCCAGGGGCTTCCTGCACCCGATCACCGGCCTGGACCACCTCGCGGCCATGCTGGGCGTGGGCCTGTGGAGCGCCTTGAGCGCGGCTGCTCTGGACCGACGGCTGCTCTGGGCGCCGCTGGGCTTCACCCTGATGCTGCTGGCCGGCGCGCTGCTGGGCCTCACCGGCGTGCAGGCCGAGGGTGTGGAGCCGATGATCGCCGCCTCGGTGCTGCTCGTCGGCCTGCTGGCGGCCACGCGCCTGCCGATGCCGGGCCTGGCCGCGGCGGCGCTGGTGGGCGTGTTCGCCGTCTTTCACGGCCTGGCCCACGGGCTGGAGCTGGCGCCGCAAGACGGCGGCCTGCCCGCGCTGGCGGGCATGGCGCTGGCCACCTTGGCCCTGCACGGCGCCGGCATGCTGGCCGGCGTGGCGCTGCGCGAACGCAACCGCTGGCTGCCCCAGCTGCTGGGCACCGGCATCGCACTGTTCGGCGCTTCGCTGCTTTTCGCTTGACGAACGCCCCGCAGCCCCGTGAGCACGAACCCAGGAGGTCCACGATGACGATGATCCCCGGCGAGCTCTTCACCGACGACGGCGAGCACGAACTCAACCCCGGCCGCCGCACCACCGTGCTCGTGGTCGAGAACAGCGGCGACCGCCCGATCCAGGTCGGCTCTCACTACCACTTCGCCGAGACCAACGGCGCCCTGGTGTTCGACCGCGAAGCCGCCCGCGGCATGCGGCTGAACATCGCATCGGGCACGGCGGTGCGTTTCGAGCCGGGGCAGCAGCGCACGGTGGAGCTGGTGGACTACGCCGGCGACCGGCGGGTGTTCGGGTTCCGGGGACTGGTGCAAGGCGCACTGTGACGACCAGCGCCTCCGGTCGGCCTGAATCGGTTCCGTTCGCCCTGAGCCTGTCGAAGGGCCTTGACCACTCCAGTTTTTCGATGCTTGGGAGGTTCGCAAAAAGGCTTCGACAAGCTCAGCCCGAACGGTGTTGGATGGTGGCGTCCCACTCACCGTTCGCCCTGAGCTTGTCGAAGGGCCTTGACCACTCCAGTTTTTCGATGCTTGGGAGGTTCGCAAAAAGGCTTCGACAAGCTCAGCCCGAACGGTGTTGGATGGTGGCGTCCCGCTCACCGTTCGCCCTGCGCTTGTCGGAGGACCTTGACCACTCCAGTTTTTCGATGCTTGGGAGGTTTGCAAAAAACGGCTTCGACAGGCTCAGCCCGAACGGAGAGAAGCGAGTTGAACCCTCGCCCTTCGGCCTGAACGGTGAGAACGGTGAAATGAGCCACGCAAGGCACAACCCGAATACAAAGGCACAAAAACCATGACCTCCTCCATCCCCCGCCGCGCTTACGCCGAGATGTTCGGCCCCACCGTGGGCGACCGCCTGCGCCTGGCCGACACCGAACTCGTCATCGAGGTGGAGCAAGACTTCACGCTGCGGGCCGGCGGCCACGGCGAAGAAGTGAAGTTCGGCGGCGGCAAGGTGATCCGCGACGGCATGGGCCAGGGCCAGCGCGTCAACGGCCCCGGCCCCCAGGAGGCGGTCGACTGCGTCATCACCAACGCCTTGATCGTCGACCACTGGGGCATCGTCAAGGCCGACATCGGCCTGCGCGGCAGCCGCATCGCCCGCATCGGCAAGGCCGGCAACCCCGACGTGCAGCCCGGCGTGGACATCGTCATCGGCCCCGGCACCGAGGTGATCGCGGCCGAGGGGATGATCGTCACCGCCGGCGGCATCGACAGCCACATCCACTTCATCTGCCCGCAGCAGATCGAAGAAGCGCTGAACTCGGGCGTGACGACGATGATCGGCGGCGGCACCGGCCCGGCCACCGGCACCTTCGCCACCACCTGCACGCCGGGGCCGTCCAACATCGGCCGCATGCTGCAGGCGGCCGACGCCTTCCCGATGAACATCGGCCTGCTCGGCAAGGGCAACGCGAGCCGGCCCGAGGCGCTGCGCCAGCAGGCCGAGGCCGGCGTCATCGGGCTGAAGCTGCACGAGGACTGGGGCACCACGCCGGCGGCGATCGACACCTGCCTGTCGGTGGCGGAGGAGACCGACATCCAGGTCGCCATCCACACCGACACGCTGAACGAAAGTGGCTTCGTCGAAGACACGATTGCCGCGTTCAAGGGCCGCACCATCCACAGCTTCCACACCGAAGGCGCCGGCGGCGGCCATGCGCCCGACATCCTGAAAGTGGTGGGCGAGGACAACGTGCTGCCGTCGTCGACCAACCCTACGCGGCCCTACACGGTGAACACCATCGACGAGCACCTGGACATGCTCATGGTCTGCCACCACCTGGACGCCGCCATCGCCGAAGACCTGGCCTTCGCCGAAAGCCGCATCCGCCGCGAGACCATCGCGGCGGAGGACATCCTGCACGACCTCGGCGCGATCAGCATGTTCAGTTCCGACAGCCAGGCGATGGGCCGCGTCGGCGAGGTCGTCATCCGCACCTGGCAGACGGCGCACAAGATGAAGGTGCAGCGCGGCGCCCTGCCCGGCGACGGCGACCGCAACGACAACTTCCGCGTCAGGCGCTACATCGCCAAATACACCCTCAACCCGGCGCTGGCCCACGGCGTGGCGCACGAGGTGGGCAGCGTCGAGGAAGGCAAATGGGCCGACCTGGTGTTCTGGCGGCCCGCCTTCTTCGGCGTCAAGCCGTCGCTGGTGATGAAGGGCGGCTTCATCGCCAGCGCCGCGATGGGCGACCCCAATGCGAGCATCCCCACGCCGCAGCCGGTGCACTACCGGCCGATGTTCGGCGCCTTCGGCGGCGCGCTGCACAAGGGGTCGATCACCTTCCTGAGCCAGGCGGCCGCGGCCGCCGACGCGCCGGACATGCTCGGCCTGCGCAAGCACATCGCGGTGGCCAAGGGCTGCCGGAGCGTGAAGAAGAGGCACATGGTGCACAACCACTACGCGCCGCGCATGGAGATCGACGCGCAGACCTACCAGGTGCGCGCAGACGGCCAGCTGCTCACCTGCGAACCGGCCGCGGTGCTGCCGATGGCGCAGCGGTACTTCTTGTTTTGAGGTTCGGCTTCCGGGACACTGGCGGCTCGCGCAGCCCTCACCCCAGCCCTCTCCCGGAGGGAGAGGGAGTTGAAATTCCCCTCCCCTTTGGGAGAGGAAGCAGGGACTTCCCCCTCTCCCTCCGGGAGAGGGTTGGGGTGAGGGCACCACGAAGCACCGCTGCATGTCGCAGCCGCATTTGAAAAGTGAAGAAAGCCACGCCATGACCCCTTCCACCGAACTCCTCCCCACCCTGCCCCTCCTGCTCGCCTTCGTCGGCGCCAGCCTCGTGCTGGCCCTCACCCCCGGCCCGGCGGTGGTCTACATCCTGGCCCGCACGCTGTCCCAGGGCCGAGCCTCCGGGCTGGCCTCCGTGTTCGGCGTGGCCCTGGGCAACCTCGGCAACGCGGTGGGCGCCGCGGTCGGCCTGGCCGCGCTGTTCGCCGTCTCCGCCGCGGCCTTCACGGTGGTGAAATGGGCCGGCGCCGCCTACCTGATCTTCCTGGGCGTGCGGATGCTGCACGCCAAAGACGGCGACGCGGCCGGCCCTGCCGACGTGCCCGCCCACGCGCTGCGCCGCGTCTTCCGCGACGGCTTCGTGGTGGCCCTGCTCAACCCCAAGACCGCCCTCTTCTTCGCCGCCTTCCTGCCGCAGTTCATGAGCCCGAATGCCGACCACCTGCTGCAGAGCTTGACTTTGGGCAGCGTCTTCGTCGGCGTGGCAGGCTGCACCGACCTGGCCTACGTGCTGCTGGCCAGCTGGGTGGCGCCGCGCGTCGCCCGCAGCGCCGGGCATGCGCGCTGGGGCCGGCGTGTCGCGGGCGGGTCGTTCATCGGGTTGGGGCTGCTGACGGCGGCCGGCGGGCGGCCGGGGCATTGAGGCGGACAGGCCGGGCCGCGACAATACGCATCCTGGGCGGTGAGCCCCGGTTGATGGGTTCGAGTTCCATCCACCACCGCTTACGGCCCCTTCATCGAAACACGGCTTCCGCCTCACCCGCCATGCTCACCATCAACAAACTTATCCCTCAGGGCCGCGGCCTCGCCGCCGTGCTGCTCAAGCGCGCCGCCACCGTCGAACTCGACTGGGACGTGCGCCAGAAAAGCCGTTTCGACGCGACCGACTCCCTGGGCCGCGGCCTGGGCGTGTTCCTGCCGCGCGGCAGCAGCGTGCGCGGCGGCGACGTGCTGGTGGCCGAAGACGGCTCGCTGGTGCAGGTGAAGGCCGCGCCGCAGCACGTGCTCAAGGTCACCGCCTGCGCCACCCACGGTTCGGCCTTCGACCTGACCCGCGCCGCCTACCACCTGGGCAACCGCCACGTCGCCCTGCAACTGGCACCCGACCACCTCAAACTGGAACCCGACCACGTGCTGGCCGACCTGCTGCGGCAGATGCACTTGACGGTGGTGGAAGTGCAGGAACCTTTCGACCCCGAGGCCGGCGCCTACGCCTCGGAAGGCGTGGCGGGCCATTCGCATGGCCACGGCCACGCGGACCACAAGGGCCACGGGCACGACCACGCGGCTGAAGGCCATGTCCACGGGCCGGAATGCGGGCACGGCCACCACCACCCTGAACCAGCCGCCGCCCCGGCTTCGCCGAAAGCCCGCCAACCGCTGGCCATCCCCATCCGCGCGGCCGCCCCTGCGCCCCACGTGCACGGCCCCGGCTGCGGCCACCACCATCAAGACCACGACCATGAGCATTGAGGGCGAAGGCGGCGCGCCGGCAGCGGCATCGTCATCGCTGCCAGCCCTGTCGCCTTCCGCCTTCCTGCAACTGGTGTGGCTGGCCTCGCCGGCGTTGCCGGTAGGCGGATTCAGTTATTCCGAGGGCTTGGAGGCCGCCGTCGAAAGCGGCCGCGTCACCGGCGAGGCCCAGGCGCAGGCCTGGCTGCTCGACCAGCTGCAGCTCGCGCTGGCGCGCAGCGAGCTGGCGGTGGCCGCGCAGGCCTTCCGCGCCTGGCAGGTGGAGGACCTGGACCGCTTGCAACAGCTCAACCAATGGGTGCTGGCCACCCGCGAAAGCAGCGAGTTGCGCCAGCAGTCCTTGCAAATGGGCCGCTCGCTCGCGGAATGGCTGAAGAACCAACCGGGCGGCGGCACCGGCAGCGAAGGGCCCGCCGACCCCCAGGTGGCCCGGCTCGCGGCGCTGCAGCCCGGCCCCACCTGGCCGGTGGCCTTCGCATTGGCGGCCCGCCGCACCGGCGCGCCCCTGGAGGCGGCCTTGCACAGCATGGCCTTCGGCTGGGCCGAGAACATGGTGCAGGCCGCGCTGAAAGCGGTCCCGCTCGGGCAAAGCGCCGGCCAACGCGTGCTGGCGGCGCTGTGCACCGCCATCCCTGGAGCAGTGAAACAGGCATCGGGCTTGCAGGACGGCGAGCGGCAGGCGCACAGCCCGATGCTGGCCATCCTGTGCGCCCAACACGAAACCCAATATTCGAGGCTCTTCAGATCATGAACCCCATGAACGGCAACGGTGCCCTGCACCACATCCCCGGCCGCACCAAGAAACTGACGCCGCTGCGCGTCGGCGTCGGCGGGCCGGTGGGCTCGGGCAAGACCACCCTGGTCGAGATGCTGTGCAAGGCGATGCGCGACAAATACGACCTGGTGGTCGTCACCAACGACATCTACACCAAGGAAGACCAGCGCCTGCTGACGGTGGCCGGCGCGCTCGACGCCGAGCGCATCATGGGCGTGGAGACCGGCGGCTGCCCGCACACCGCGATCCGCGAGGACGCGTCGATCAACCTGGAGGCGGTCGACCGCATGCTCGAGAAATTCCCCGACGCCGACATCGTCTTCATCGAAAGCGGCGGCGACAACCTGGCCGCCACCTTCAGCCCCGAACTGAGCGACCTCACCATCTATGTGATCGACGTGGCCGCGGGCGAGAAGATCCCGCGCAAGGGCGGCCCCGGCATCACCAAGAGCGACCTGTTCGTGATCAACAAGACCGACCTGGCGCCGCACGTGGGCGCCAACCTCGACGTGATGCGCGCCGACACCACCCGCATGCGCACCGGCCCGCAAGGGCAACTCAAGCCTTTCGTGATGACCAATCTGAAGACCCAGGCCGGTCTGGACGAGGTCGTGGCCTTCATCGTCTCCAAGGGCATGCTGCCGGCCTGAGCCAGGCCACGCCACCACGGTCATGCGCATCGAACAGATCCGCCAACGCCTGCGCGGGCTGGGCGCCAAGCCCATCCACGAAGAACGCCTCCTGCGGCTGTGGTCGCAGGCCCTGCCGCCGGAAAGCGGCAAGCGACGCCCCGAAGACTTCCTCCCGCTGGCGCTTCGCGAAGCCCTGCCCGCGCTGTGGGAAGAACTGGCCGGCTTGGCCACGCTGCGGTCGGAGCACCCGTCTTCGGATGGCGAGTCTTCCCGCCTCCTGGTGGCGCTGGGCGACGCGCAGACCGTCGAGGCGGTGCTGCTGCCGCGCGACGGCCTGTGCGTGTCGACCCAGGCGGGCTGCGCCGTCGGCTGCGTCTTCTGCATGACCGGCCGCGACGGCCTGCTACGTCAGCTCGGCAGCGCCGAGATCGTCGCCCAAGTGGCGCTGGCGCGCAGACGGCGCGCGGTGAAGAAGGTGGTGTTCATGGGCATGGGCGAACCCGCCCACAACCTGGACAACGTGCTGGAGGCGATCGACCTGCTCGGCACCGCCGGCGGCATCGGCCACAAGGAGCTGGTGTTTTCGACGGTGGGCGACGAGCGCGTGTTCGAGCGGCTGCCGCTGGGACGGGTGAAGCCGGCGCTGGCGCTGTCGCTGCACACCACCGACGACGCGCTGCGCACCCGGCTGCTGCCGCGCGCGCCGCGCATGCGGGTGGCCGACCTGGTCGAGCAAGGCGAGCGCTACGCGCGGGCCACCGGCTACCCGATCCAATACCAATGGACACTGCTGGACGGCGTCAACGACACGCCGCAAGAGATGGACGGCATCGTGGGCCTGCTGCAAGGCAAGCGGGCGATCATGAACATGATCCCGTACAACGCGGTGCCCGAGCTGCCCTACCGCCGGCCGGACTGGGGCCGGGCGGTCGACCTGGCCGAGTCGCTGCGCCGCCGCGGCGTGCTGGCCACGCTGCGGCAATCGGCCGCGCAGGAAGTCGACGGCGGTTGCGGGCAATTGCGCGCGCGTCAAGCGCCGATGGTGGCACCCGTGGTGTTCCACGCGCCGCGGGTGGCCCCGGCCTGAGGCGCGCCGAGCCTTGATGCGTGGACCTACTGCTCAGGCCGGATCACGGTCGTGGTGGACGACGTGGCGGAAGGCGCCGACGGACGGTGGCTCGTCCAGCAAACCGGCGAGCAATGCGGGCCGGACATCCAATTCACCGAGCCGCGAGCAGTCGAACCAGGCAAAGATGAGCGGCACGCCGCCCTCCGCCCCGATGAAAGGCCCCGGCCCGGACAACAGGCGCGAACCGGGACGCAGCGACACCGGGAAATACAGGCCGATCTCGTGGTGCGGCCGGCCGCGGTAGGAGAAGAAGTTCTCGACCACCCCGAGCAGTCCGCCGCAGGACACCGGCTCGCCGAGTTCTTCCCGCATCTCCCTGACCACCGCTTCGGCAGCCGACTCGCCGGGTTCGACCCGCCCACCCGGCGCCGACCAGAAGGCGTCGCTTTCGAGGCGGTGCAGCAGGATTCGGCCGGCGTCCCGCACGACCGCGGCCGCCCTCAGGTTGAAACGGTGGCCGCCGGCGTCGAAAGAGATCATGCCCTTGCCGGCGGCGGCGCCAGTGGCCTTCAGCGGATGTTGACGGTGGACTGCAGCGCCCTCACCGCGCCCGCGCCCACCGCGGCGCCGAAGCGCTTGGCCAGGCGCTCGGCCACGTTGTCCTTGGGCGTGTAGTCGATCACCTCGGGCGCCTTGACCACCTCGCGCGCCACGAAGTCGAGGCTGCCGACGCGGTCGGCCAGGCCGAGCTTGATGGCTTCCTCGCCGTTCCAGAACAGGCCGGAGAAGGTTTCGGGGGTCTCCTTCAGGCGGTTGCCGCGGCCTTCCTTGACGACCTGGATGAACTGCTGGTGGATCTGGTCGAGCATCGCCTTGGCGAAGGCAGTCTGCTTCTCGTTCTGCGGCGAGAACGGGTCGAGCATGCCCTTGTTGGCGCCGGCGGTCAGCAGGCGGCGCTCAACGCCGAGCTTCTCCATCGCGCCGGTGAAGCCGAAGCCGTCCATCAGCACGCCGATCGACCCCACCAGCGAGGCCTTGTCGACGAAGATCTCGTCGGCCGCGGCGGCGATGTAGTAGGCGCCCGAAGCGCACATTTCCTCGACCACGACGTAGACCTTCTTCTCGTGCAGGGCCTTGAGGCGCTTGATCTCGTCGTTGACGATGCCGGACTGCACCGGGCTGCCGCCGGGCGAGTTGATGCGCAGCACCACCGCCTTGGCGCCGGCGTCTTCGAAGGCGCTGCGCAGCGCGGCGACCAGTTGCTCGGCGCTGGCCTCGGTGTCGGCCGCGATCTCGCCGCGCACTTCCACCAGGGCGGTGTGCGGCCCGCTCGGCGCCGCCGCGTGGTTGCGCGCGCTGATCAACCCCCAGGCGACCAGGCCGAAGGTCAGCAGCCAGGCCAAACGGAAGAAGATGCGCCAGCGGCGGTCGCTGCGGCGGTCGGCGAGGTACTCGCGCGCGAACTTCTCCACCACCGGGTCGAGCCCGCGGTCGGCGTGCTGGGGCGCGGGCGCCGGGGTGGCAGGCGGTTTGTCGGGCTGGGCGAAAGTAGGTTCGGCGCCGGGCGGTTGGTCGAAGCCCATGGGCCGGGTGTCATCGTGGGTCATTCAAGCCTTTCTCTGGGGGGCTGTCCTGCGGGCGGCGATGCGGAATACGCCGCGCTTTGCGTGTCCCGGGAAGGATACCAATACACCTGGCCGCCCTCTTCCTCCACCCGCAGCGAGGTGAGCCTGCCGCGGCCGCAGGGGCCGCCGACGCAATGCCCGCCCAGCGGCTCGTAGACGGCGCCGTGGATCGAGCACATGATGAACTCGCGGTTCATGTCGAGGAACTCGCCTTCCTGCCAGTCCATCTCGGTGGGCACATGCACGCAGCGGTTGAGGTAGGCGACGACCCGGCCTTCGAAGCGCAGCGCGAAGGCGCGGGCCGGCTCGCGGAAATGCCGCACGTCGAACACCACCGCCTTGCCGCGCTCGGCCAGGTCTTCCGACGCGCAGAGGCGCTCGCGGCGCGGTTCGGCGGGAGCGCCGCCAGGAAGGACTCCGGCGTCTTCAGCCATGCCCGGCCAGCCAGTCGGACAACCCTTGCACCGAATGCGCCACGTGGCGCGGCGCGAATGCAGCGAACGCGGCGGGCTCGTGCGCGCCGTAGCTCACGCCGACGCAGGCCGTGCCGGCGTTGGCGGCGAGCTGCAAGTCGTGGGTGGTGTCGCCGATCATCAGGGTGCGCGCGGGCGGCACATCCAGCTCGGCCATCAACTCGCGCAGCATCAGCGGGTCGGGCTTGGAGGCCGTCTCGTCGGCGGTGCGCGTGGCGTCGAACACGCCGGCCAGCTCGGCGGTGCGCAGCGCCTCGCTCAGGCCGGTGCGGGACTTGCCCGTCGCCACCGCGAGGAAATGGCCCCGGTCCTTCAGCGCCGCCAGCATTTCCAACGCGCCGGCGAAGAGGGTGATGTCGTGCTGGCGGCGCACATAGTGGTGGCGGTAGCGCTGCCCCAGCAAGGGATAGAGGTCGGGCGACAGCCCGGGCGCCGCATGGGCCAGTGCTTCGGACAGTCCCAGGCCGATCACGTAGCGGGCATCGATGTCGCTGGGCACGGGCGCGCCGATGTCGGCGCAGGCGGCCTGGATGCTTTGGGCGATGTGCGCAGTGGAGTCGAACAACGTGCCGTCCCAATCGAAGACGATCAGGTCGAATTGGCGTGGGCGGTTCATGGTTTTCTTCAGTCGGCGGGTGGCAGCGCGGCGATCAAGGCGTCGCATTCTGCGGGCAAAGGCGCCAGCAATTCGATGACCCCACCGTTTTCAGGATGCTCGAAGCGCAGCCTGGCGGCGTGCAGGAACATGCGCTCGAAGCGCTGCCCCGGCACCGCCTCGCCACGCGCCAGCGACTTGTTCAGCGCGAAATCGCCGTATTTCTCGTCGCCGACGATGGGCTGGCCCTGGCTGGCCAGGTGCACACGGATCTGATGGGTGCGGCCGGTCTTGATGGTGACGTCGAGCAGGCTGTAACCCGCGAAGCACTGCCGCACCTGGACCAGCGTGATGGAGCGGCGGCCCTCTTCATGGTCGTCGTCCACCACCCGGACCCGGCGTTCGCCGGCGGCATCCAGGTACTTGTGCAGGGCGACGTCGATCACTTTCTTGTTGCGCGGCCAGGCCCCGCTGACCAGCGCCGCGTAAGTTTTGCCGGTCTCGCGCTGGCGGAACTGCTCCTGCAGGGCGACGAGGGCCTGGCGCTTCTTGGCGATCAGCAGCAGGCCGGAGGTCTCCTTGTCCAGCCGGTGGACCAGTTCCAGGAACCGCGCCCGCGGGCGCGCCTGGCGCAATTGCTCGATGACTCCGGAGCTGACGCCGCTGCCGCCGTGCACCGCCACGCCGGCAGGTTTGTTGATGACCAGCAGCCAGTCGTCCTCCATCACCACCGGGAACTCGCGAGCCGGCGCCGGCCGGGCGTCGGGTTGACCGGGCGCATGGCTGGACACCCGCACCGGCGGCACCCGCACCTCGTCGCCCAGGGCCAGCCGGGTGTCGGCCGAGGCGCGGCCCTTGTTGACCCGCACCTCGCCGCTGCGGATTACCCGGTAGACATGGGTCTTGGGCACGCCTTTCAGGCGTTTGATCAGGAAATTGTCGAGGCGCTGGCCGTCGGCGTCTTCATCCACCCGGACCCAGGAGACTTCTGGCGCAGCCAGGGGGCGTTCCGCCGGAGGTTGTGGAAGGCTGGACGGCCGCTGGGCGGCCTGCGGACGAGAACTGCCGGACGAATCCGGGCCTTTTGCCGGGCGGCGTGCCGCCGCTTTGCCCCCTATAATGCGCTGCACCACATTGTTGCCGTAAGTGTTTGATTTTTCATAGTTTAACGCCGCGGTTACCTCCTTTCGGGGGGGTAGCGGGCAGTCACAACGGCAGCGGGTGTCAATCACGGCCAGGCACGGTCTGGCCATTCGGTGATGCAACGCCCGGGTGTCCACGGTAGGCCAAAACGCAACAGCGCCAGGCGGCCGAGGTACCGGGGCGGAAGAAGAAAACGAAGAACGAGTCTTTAGCCAACAAGGTTTCCCAAAACACCAGAATGATCCAGGCCTCCCGGAAAACTGCGGCATTCACGCAGATCGGGTGGGTAGCGCAGATCACGCTGGTGTTGCGTCCAGTAGACACAAGCGGATGTTGACCTCCACGCCCACCCTGCCCGACAGCTGCCCGCCAGACACCGCGTCTGGCCCGCCGCGCTGGGCCTCGGTGCGCCGCACGGGTCGGCAGACCGGCTCCGCGATCCCCGCTGACTCCTGCGCCCCCGCGGCGCGCCAGCAAACCTGCGAGCCACCGCCCCATCCTGCTGCCACGCACGCGCCAACGCTGCCGACGTCAGCGGTCCACCATTGACCGCTGGCCGGGGCAGTCCAGGGCGATCCTTTCCGACTCTTCTCCCGTTGATTCGTGCATCGATGTGCTGCGGGTGGCCTGACGGCCACCGCGGCTGTTCGTTGTGCGCAGGGCCCGCAAAAAGGGCCGATTGCGCGGGAAGGAGTTATTGATGAAACGCATGCTGATCAATGCGACGCAGCCGGAAGAGCGTCGCCTGGCGATCGTCGACGGCCAGAAGCTGCTCGACTTCGAAACAGAGATCGAAGGGCGCGAGCAGCGCAAAGGCAACATCTACAAGGCGGTCGTGACGCGGGTCGAGCCTTCGCTCGAAGCCTGCTTCGTCGACTACGGCGAGGACCGCCACGGCTTCCTGCCGTTCAAGGAAATCTCCAAGAACTACTTCCGCGAAGGCGCCAGCGTGCGCGACGCGCGAATCCAGGACGTCATCTCCAACGGCCAGGAACTGCTGGTCCAGGTCGAGAAGGAAGAGCGCGGCAACAAGGGCGCGGCGCTGACCACCTTCATCAGCCTGGCCGGCCGCTACCTGGTGATCATGCCCAACAACCCGCGCGGCGGCGGCGTCTCGCGCCGCATCGAGGGCGAAGACCGCGAAGAGCTGAAAGAGAACCTCGACCAGCTCGAATACCCCAAGGGCATGAGCCTGATCGCCCGCACCGCCGGCATCGGCCGCAGCGCGCCCGAGCTGCAGTGGGACCTGAACTACATGCTCAAGCTGTGGTCGGCGATCTCCGAAGCGGCCGAGCCGCAGTACGAGCTGGAAGAGGAAGACCCCAAGAACCCCGGCAAGAAGCGCAGCCGCGTCGTCTCCACCCCCACCGGCCCGGACGGCCGCAAGCTCAAGCGCCTGAACCCCGGCGCCTACCTGATCTACCAGGAAAGCTCGCTGGTCATCCGCGCGATCCGCGACTACTTCACCGCCGACATCGGCGAGATCCTGATCGACACCGACGACATCTTCGACCAGGCCCAGCAATTCATGGCCCATGTGATGCCCGAGACGGCGCACAAGGTCAAGCGCTACCGCGAAGACGTGCCGCTGTTCTCGCGCTTCCAGATCGAGCACCAGATCGAGACCGCCTTCTCGCGCACGGTCAACCTGCCCTCCGGCGGCGCCATCGTGATCGACCACACCGAGGCGCTGGTCTCGGTGGACGTCAACTCCGCCCGCTCCACCCGCGGCAGCGACATCGAAGAGACCGCCACCCGCACCAACCTGGAAGCCGCCGACGAGATCGCGCGCCAGATGCGCCTGCGCGACCTGGGCGGCCTGATCGTCGTCGACTTCATCGACATGGAAGAGAGCAAGAACCGCCGCGAGGTCGAGACCCGCCTTCGCGATTCGCTGCGCCAGGACCGCGCCCGCGTGCAGTTCAGCACCATCTCCAAGTTCGGCCTGCTCGAACTCAGCCGCCAGCGACTGCGCCCGGCGCTCTCCGAAGGCAGCCACATCACCTGCCCGCGCTGCAACGGCACCGGCCACATCCGCGACACCGAGTCCAGCGCGCTGCAGATCCTGCGCATGGTCCAGGAAGAGGCGATGAAGGACAACACCGCCGC
>CBJNAE010000059.1:0-15338 GCA_966433995.1 uncultured Ideonella sp.
GAGCGGAGGTCCCTGGCGCGGGGATGGGGCCGCGCGCCCTCACCCCAACCCTCTCCCAGAGGGAGAGGGGGCGAAGAAAACCCTCTCAGAGGGATGTCGATGCAAAGAAAACTCCCTCTCCCTTTGGGAGAGGGGTGGGGTGAGGGCGCGCGTGCCTCCACCGGGTTGTCGTCAAGCCGGCAACCCCTCGAAAACCGGCGTCATGAAGCTGCGCTCGTAGCTGAGGATGCAGCGCGTGTCTTCGGCGTATTTGAATGCCGCCTGGCAGTCGGCGTCGCCCGGCAGTTTGTGGCGGTAGGCCTCGTAGTCGGCCAGCGTCGGGAAGCTGAACAGCGCCAGCGCGATGTTGTTGGCGCCCTCCGAGGGCAAGAAGTAGCCGTGGTGCTTGCCGCCGAATTTCTCGACCAGGGGAATCCACGTTCGGGCGTAGTGCTCGAATTCCTTGAGCTTGTAGGGGTCGATGACGTAGCGGAGGTAGCAGGTGACCATGGGTGTTTTCGTCCAGGTAGGGTTGTCCACGGGGCCGCCGCTCAGGGCTGCTTGCGGTAGGGCTCTTCGAACGGAACGAAGGGCTCCGTCCGGGCGTCGTCGATCCAGGCGGCCACGCCGGGCAGGGCGCGCACCCGGTCCATGTAGGCGGCCACCGCCTCGGACACCGGCGCGGCGTAGGTGGTCAGCCGCATCACCACCGGTGCGAAGTAGGCGTCGGCGATGCTGAAGTCGCCGAACAGCATCGGGCCACCGTGCTGTGCCAGCAGTTCGCCCCACATCGAGGTGATGCGGGCGAGGTCGGCGCGCACCTCGGCCTTCTCGGCGAGAAGGCGCGCCCCGACTTCGGGCAGCCGGGCGTGGATGTTCATCGGGAAGGCGCTGCGCAGCGGCACGAAGCCCGAATGCATCTCGGCGCAGACGCTGCGCGCCCGGGCGCGGGCGGCGCGGTCGCGGGGCCACAGCGCCTTGTCCGGGAATGTCTCGGCCAGGTATTCGCAGATGGCCAGGGTGTCCCACACCACGAGTTCGCCGTCGACCAGCACCGGCACTTTGCCCACCGGGTTGTAGCGGCCGACCTGCTGCTTGAACTGGGAGCCGGCTTCGAAGGCGTCCAGCGGCAGCTTCTCTTCGGTGAATTCGATGCCGGCTTGTTTCATCAGCACCCAGGGGCGCATGGACCAGGACGAGTAGTTCTTGTTGATGATGATGAGCTGCATGGGGCCTGCCTTGTTCCTTGTTGATCGTGCGGCGCGGCGTCTGCCGTGTCGCGGGCTGCAATGCTATCCATGCCGCGGCAAAGCGGCGGTGAGGAATCGGCAAGGCGTTGATGCGTGCCGTGCAAGAGCCGGTGGGGGCCGGGCTATCAGCCCCGCCCGGCGCGGCCGCGCCAGGGATCCAGCCGGGCCGGGCCGCCGCGGCGCGCTAGGGCCTGTTAACAATTAAATTGCCCCTGCGCCGGCAGGCCAAGGCGCGCTGGGATAGGCGCGGGCCGCCGCCCGGGGTGATCCCCGGGCAAGGGCTGCAACGACGCCCAGCGCGCCTTGGCCTGCCGGCCCGAAGGGTGAGCCCCGCCCACAGCCGCACTCGTCGTTGCAAATGCTCGCCGGGGTTCACCCCGGCTGCGCTTTGCGTCTAGATTGCGGCTGTGGGCGGGGCTCACGCAGGGGCAATTTAATTGTTAACAGGCCCTAGCACGCCGGGCATCACCTGGCCGATCGCGGTGGCGTCGATGCCCAGGCGTGCCAGGCCCGGAGCCTGGCCATCGGCAACATTGGGTTTTCGCATCGTCGCCAGGTTGTCGCGCGACATCAGGGGCTCGCCGGGCAGACATTCCATCAGCAGCGCCTGCAGCCGACCCAAGGCGTCCGGCAGCGGCAGTACCGGCCTGGCGTGGCCCGACCAGCGCCCGGCCAGGCGCACCAGCTCGGCCAGGGTGAACACCTGCGGGCCGGTGCACTCGATCGCCTGGCCGGCGGTCGTGGGGTCGTCCAGGCAGGCGGCGATGGCCGATGCCACGTCTTCCACCCAAACCGGTTGGAAGCGCGCGTCGGCGCCGGCCAGCGGCATCACCGGGAACGCGGCCTGCAAGCGGGCGAAAAGGTTGATGAAGCGGTCATGTTCGCCGAACACCACCGAGGGGCGCAGCGCCGTCACCCGCAGCCCAGGCGCCTGCAGCAGCAGCGTTTCGCCTTCGGTCTTGGTGCGCAGGTAGTGGGACGGCGCGTCCGGCCCGACCCCCAGTGCGCTCACGTGCACGATGCGCCGCACGCCCGCGCCGGCGCAGGCCGCGGCCAGCCGGCGCGGCAGGGCGACGTGCGCTTTGCGGAAGGCGGCCTCGCCACCGTGCAGGATGGCCACCAGGTTGACGACGGCGCCGCAGCCCGCCACCAGGGCGGCCAGCGTAGCCTCGTCGTGCACGTCGGCCGGCACCACGCGCACCGCCGGTAGGCAGCGGATGGCGGTGGCGCGGTGCGGCCGCCGGCTGGGCACCACGACGGCGCCGCCGCCCGGCCGCCGCGACAGCTTTTCGCACAGGCTGCGGCCGATGAAGCCGGTGCCGCCGAGGACGAGGATGTCGCCGTGGGGTTGGTCGGGCATGGCGAATGGCCTTTCTTCTTCGACAGGGCCGCGGTCTATTGAGTTTTTCCTATTTGGTGACACGCCACGACCCTCACCCCGACCCTCTCCCGCAAGCGGGAGCGGGGGTTCAAACTCCCTCTCCCCCGACACGGGGGAGAGGGTTGGGGTGAGGGGGACGTCGCAGGGGCGCCGGTGTCATGCATTTAGGAAATCTCAATAGTGGGGTCAGGGCAGCTCTTTGTTCACCGTCGCCGCGCGCAGGTCGCGCGGGCCGATGCTGGTGCCCAGCCGCGCCTTCAGCGATGGCGCCACGGCGGTGTTCTCGGACAGCAGCGCGGCGTAGTAGGTGGCGTTGGACAACACCTTCTTGACGTAGTCCCGCGTCTCGTTGAAGGGGATGTTCTCGGCCCAGATCGCCGGTTCCAGCGGCGGCCCCTCGCGCCAGCGGCGCGGCCGGCCGGGGCCGGCGTTGTAGGCGGCCGCGGCCATGGCCTGCGAGCCTTCCAGGTCGTCCAGCACCAGCTTGAGGTAGCCGGTGCCGATGGCGATGTTGGTGTCGCGATCGGTGATCAGGTCGGCGGTGTAGGGCATGCCCAGCCGCTTGGCCGTCCAGCGCGCGGTGGCCGGCATCACCTGCATCAGGCCGGAAGCGCCGACATGGGAGCGCGCGTCCATGATGAAACGCGATTCCTGGCGGATCAGGCCGTAGACGTAGGCGGCGTCCAGGCCGATCGCGTGGGTGCGCGCCACCACCTGCTCGCGGAAGGGCATGGGGAAGCGCTGCGCCAGGTCGATCTCGGCCTTGGTGCGGTCGCTGGTGTTGATGCAGCGGTCCCAGACTTGCTGGTCGCAGGCCATCTGCGCGGCGGCCAGCAGCTGGCGGTCGTCCATGCCGCGCAGCGTGTAGTTCCACTCGCGCACGCCTTCGCCGCGCAACCCCATGGAGATCAGCACCAGCGAGCGGCGCAGGCCGAGGTTCTGCTTCGCTTCGAGCAGCTCGTCGTCGCGCAGGGGCGCCGGCCGGGGCGGCAGCGCCAGTGGCCGGCCCAGCTCCTCGGTGGCGAGCTTGCCGTAGAAGTTGAGCTGGCCGGCGATGCTGGAGAACAGCGCCTGCGACTGCTGCTGCAGGTCGGCCGCCGCTTGGGGCTGCAGGCCGGCGCCGCGCGACTGGGCCAGCAGCGCACGGCCCTTCCAATAGACCCAGGCCGGGTCGCGCTGCTCCTGCGGGCTCATGCTGTCGATGGCACGCAGCACTTGCTGCCACTGGCTCCTGCCTTCGATGCCGCGCAGCGCCGCGCGGGCCTTCCAGGCGAGGGTTTCGTCGGGCCATTCCAGCTCGGGCGACGAGGCCGCGCGGTTCTTCGCGGACAGCCGCGCGGCGCGTTCGTAGTGGTCGACCGCGCGCGGCAGCAGCTTCATCGCCGTCTGCTTGCCCACCATGGCCCAGGCCCAGGACGCCAGGTCGGGCGGCAACGCGGCCTCCCAGCGTTCTTCGAGCAGCCGCGCGGCGTTGTCGGGGTCGTCGGCAGCCATGCGCATCAAGGCCAGCGTCGCCAGCTCGGCGCCGGTGCGGCTGCGCCCGCCGCTGGCCTGGCTCACGCTGAGGAAGCGGGCCGGGCTGTCGAGCAGCACCTGCGCGCCCTGGACGGCTTCGGTGCCGAGCAGCGCCACCGCCTGCCGCACCGCGTTCGGCCGGCCCGCGTCGACCGAAAAACGCGCCTTGCGCCAGACATCGGCCGGCGCGAGCAGCCTGGCCTCGAACAAGGTGGCCGCCATCAGCGCGCAACCGTCGTCGGCGTCGCGCTGGGCCAGCCAGGCCGCCAGGCCGGCCTGGCGGCGCTCGGCGTCGCTGCCCTTGCCGGCCAGGTGGTCGGTCAGGATCGAATAGCAGGTGACCTGCTTGTCGTCATTCATGCGGAAGCGCGGGAAGTCGGCCGCCAATCGCGGCCAGTCGCGGCGCCGGCCGAGTTCGAGCAGCCAGTCGTTGCGCAGGCGGTCTTCCACGTAGGTGCCTTGCCATCGCTTGTAGAAATCGTCGACCTCGGCCGCTTGCAGTTCGGGCAGCCGGGCGACCATGTCCCAGTAGGCGACCCACATCGCCAGCGGGTTCTGGGCCGCGGCGGTGGCGCTGCGCAACCCGGCCAGGCGGCCGCGGTCGCGGCGCTGGAAAGCTTCTTTCGCTTCGAGGACGGGCGCCGCGCCGTCGGCGGTGGCGCGCGACTGCGCCCCCGCTGGCGCCAGCGGCAAAGCCCACAGCAGCGCGGCCGCCAAGCCGGCGGCCAGCCACGGCGGCGCGGCCATCCCGAGTGCGCGCCGCGGGGCCGCGGCCATGGTGCGCGGCGTGCTCGCACGCCGATAATCTTCTGCAGCCCAACCCAAGCACAACTTCTTCAAAACGCGATCCTCAACGACATGTCTGAAAACAACACGGCGCCCGCGGGCCTTGCCCCGGGGAACCCCCCGCAGCGCGCGCTGCTGAGGCAAACCTTGCTGGCCCGGCGGCGCGCCTTCGCGACGGCGCCGGAGCACGCCGCGGCGCATGCGGCGGCGGTGTCCGCATTGTCCGCGCATCTGCTGGCCGTGTTGCGGCAAATTGAGCCGGAATGCCTCGGTGTTTACTGGGCGATGCGCGGTGAATTTAACCCCCTGCCTGCCTGCCGGCAGGCGGACTGGCTGCAAACCCTGCCCTGGGCGCTGCCTTTCGCACGCCGGGGTTCGACGGACCAGGCCCCGTCGATGGCCTACCGGGCCTGGGGCGGCGGCGAACCGACGATCACCGACGAATGCGGCATCCCCTCGGCCGACGGCCCGGCCGTCTCGCCGGACGTGGTGCTGGTGCCCTGCGTGGGCTACACGGCCAGCGGCTTGCGCCTCGGTTACGGCGGCGGCTATTTCGACCGCTATCTCGCCGCCCACCCGGGCGTGACGGCCATCGGCCTGGGCTGGTCGGACGCCTTGATCGAAGACGCCGAACTACAGCCCCAGCCCCACGACCTGCCATTGACGCTGGTGCTCAACGAGGACGGCGTCGTCGGCTGAAGTCGTCGCCGCCGGCGGCGCGTCGCTCACAGCTTGGTGCCGCCGCTGGCGTCGATCACCTGGCCGGTCGTCCAGGCGCCGTCCGGCCCGACGAGGAAAGCCACCACGCCGGCGATGTGCGCGGGCTGGCCCACGCCGTCCAGCGCCTGCACCTGCTTGAGCGTCTCGGTGCCGCCGGGCTCGCGAATCCAGGCACTCATCCGCGTGTCGATCGCGCCCGGCGCGACGGCGTTGACGGTGATCTTGCGTGGCCCCAGGTCGGCGGCCAGGTGCAGCGTCAGCACGTCGACGAAACCCTTGGTCGCCGAATAGGCCAGGATGCCGGGGAAGTGGGTGCGGGTGACCACCGACGATACGTTCACGATGCGCCCGCCGTCCGGCATCAGCGGCAGCACTTTCTGCGTGACGAAGAAGAGGCTGCGCATGTTGACGGTGGCCATGCGGTCGAAGCTGGCGGCCCCGGTCTCCTGCAGCGAGGTGTAGGTGGCCACGCCGGCGTTGTTCACCAGGATGTCGACGCGCTGGCCCTGCAAGGCTGCCAGCAGGTCGTCCGGCCCATGGTCGGTGGCCAGGTCGGCCTGCACCGCGCGCGCCTTGCCGCCGGCGGCCTGGATCCCGGCCACCACTTGCGCGGCTTCGGCCTGGCCGGCGCCGTAATGCACGATCACCTCGGCGCCGTCGGCCGCCAGGCGGTGCGCGATGGCGGCGCCGATGCCGCGTGAGGCGCCGGTGACGAGGGCGGTTTTGTGGCTCAGTGGGGAAGTCATGGTTTGTTCCTTATTTATTGAACGATTGGTCAAAAACAAAGTTTGAAAAAGGCACTTTCCAGTGCCGGCGGTTGGTTCGGCGGGTGCACCCGCCGAGGGAGGGAAAGGGTCAGGAGGAGGGCCGGTCGAGCAGGGAGAGCGCCAGCCTGGCGGTGCTTCGCAGCCGTGCTTCGTCGGCGCCGGCCTTGGCCGCCACGCGCAGGCCGCCCATCACGCTGATGAGCAGGTCCGCCAGGGCCGCCGAGGGGGAAGCATTGGCGATGGAGCCGTCGCGCTGGCCGCGCTCGACTTCGGCGCGGAGCGTTTCGTGGGTGAGCCGCCATTTGTCGTGCAGCATCACGCGCAGTTCCAGGTCGTCGATGGATTCGAGCAGGCCGTTGCTGACGATGCAGCTGTTTTCGGCCGGTCGCGGGCTGGCGCACAGCGCGACGATGCCGTCGAAGAAGCGGCCGATGGCTTCGCGACCGTCGGGCGCCCGCTTCATGCCGGCGGCCAGCAGGCCGACGCGGGCTACCGAGCGTTCCACGGCCTTGAGGTAGAGCGCTTTCTTGTCGCCGAAGGCGTTGTACAGGCTCTGCTTGCCCAGGCCGGTGGCGTCGCACAGCATCGACAGCGAGGTGCCGCCGTAGCCGTGCGTGAGGAAGAGGTCGGCCACGTGGTCGACCACTTCCTCGGTGTCGAAACAGCGTTCCCTGGGCATAAGGCGCAGTCTAGTCTTATTTGACTGATAGGTCAAATATTAAATCACTGCGCCGCCAGCACCTGCGCCGCCGCGTTCACCACCGCGGCGATGCGACCGATGTCGCGAAGTTGCTGCGCGGTCAGGCCCTCCTTCTTCAGCAGCGCGTGGTGCGAGCTGACGCAGAAATGGCACTTGCCGATGATTGACGCTGCCAGGGCGAACGCCTCGAACTGCTTCTTCTCGACGCCCCCGCTGCTGGCGTAGGCATTCATGCGCAATTCGGGGCGCAGTGTCTTGAGCTCCTCGTCGCCCGCCATCTCCACATAGGGGTACCACACGTTGTTCATGCCCATCAGCGCGGCGGCGGTGAGCGCGGCGTTGGCGTTCAGCTCGGGCAGCTGCGCCTTGAAGGCATCGACCAGCGGTTTGCTCTTGGCTGCGAACGCCGAGGCCAGCGCCACGCCGATCGCGTCTTCCGGGCTCAGGCTGGAACGGGCGATGACGCCGTCCAGGTTCAAGCGGATGTCTTTCGTGTAGTCGGGGATTTGTTCTTTAATCGCACTCAGGAAGTCCATTGAAATCTCCTATGTTGTCCCGCCTAAAAAGCCCGCCGAAGCGGGCTGCCGGTCTGGCGTGTTTACAGCGTCGAGCCGCCGACGCCGCGGTTGCAAGGGCACAGTTCGTCGGTTTGCAGGCCGTCGAGGATGCGCAGCACTTCTTCCGGGCTGCGGCCGACGTTCAGGTTGTTCACGCTGACGTGCTGGATGGTGTTGTCGGGGTCGACGATGAAGGTGGCGCGCAGGGCGACGCCGGCCTCCTGGTCGCGCACGCCGAGTTGGTCGACCAGCGCGCCTGTCACGTCGGCGAAGCTCCAGTGGCCGAGCTTGCTCAGGTCGGCGTGCTCACGGCGCCAGCCGAGCTTGGAGAACTCGTTGTCGGTGGAGCCGCCGAGCAGCACGGCGTCGCGCTCTTCGAACTGCTTGGCCAGCTTGTTGAAGCCGACGATCTCGGTCGGGCAGACGAAGGTGAAGTCCTTCGGCCAGAAATAGATGACCTTCCACTTGCCCGGGAAGCTCTTCTCGGTGATGGTTTCAAAGGCCGACACGCCATTTTCTTCATGCTGGTTGAAGCCCGGCTTCACGCCGGTGACGCTGAAGGCTTCAAGCTTGTTTCCGATGGTTTTCATGGGTTTTCCTTTGCTTGTTGAGGTGGAGTGGTTTGATGAGAAGCCAGCCGTGGTAGCGACCTGGATGAGAATCTTAGGCTATTGAGAAATATTGACCAATTGGAAATGCCTAATTAAGGCATAGCCTTGGGACAAGCCGTGACACAGCCATCACTTGTGCGTAAGGTGCGCGCCATGCGAACAAGACCTTGTCCAGCCCCGGCCGCCCGTCCCAATGCCGCCCTGACCGCCGCCGCCCTGGCGGCTTCTGCTTGCCTGCTGGCCGCCTGCGGCAGCGCGCCGATGAAGCAGCCCGGCGCGGCCACCGATGCTAAACCCGGCCCCAGGGCCCCGTCGACCACCGCCAGGCCGAACCCTTCTCCCGACAGGGACGGCCCCGAGGCCCAGCCGCCCGCCAACCTGGCGGCGGTGCCGGACGCCGAACCGCAGGTCGAGGCGATCCGCGCCGGCGGCCCGAACAAGCCCTATGAAGTGCTGGGCCGCAGTTACGTGCCGATCACCCAGGACACCGCCCACGTCGAACGCGGACTGGCTTCCTGGTACGGCCGCAAATTCCATGGCCGCCGCACCGCGCTCGGCGAGGTCTACGACATGTACGCGATGACGGCGGCCCACCCGACCTTGCCGCTGCCCAGCTACGTGAAGGTGCGCAACCCGGCCAACGGCAGGGAGGTGGTGGTGCGGGTGAACGACCGCGGCCCCTTCCACCCGGGCCGCATCATCGACCTGAGCTATACCGCCGCACTCAAGCTCGACCTGCTGCGCGGCGTGGCGCCGGTGGAGATCGAGCGGCTGACGTTCGAGGCGATCCGCTCGGGGCAGTGGCGCGGCAATTCGACGGGCACCGCCGTGGCTTCGACCACCGCCGCGCAGCCGGCACGGCCAACGGTTGCGACGAATGCGAACAATGCGCCGCCGCCCGGGGTGCCCGTCGCGCCTACCGCGGCCGAAGCCTCCCGGACGGCCGACGCGGGCGCCCGCGGAATGCCTGGGCCGACGGCGGTCCAAAGCGCAGCGGAAGCGCCCATCGGGACACCGGTGGCGGCCAACGTGCCGCCGTCGGTGCTGCTCCCGGTCTCGACGGCCGAGCCGGCGACGGTGGCGCCGACCCCCGCGCCCCCAGCCCCACCGCCCACCGCGGCCACCAGCGGCTATTACGTCCAGATCGGCGCCTTCAAGCAGATCGACGGCGCGGAGAACTTCCACCGCAAGGTGGTCGCCGACCTCAGCTGGCTGTCGCCTTTGCTGGCGGTGTTCACCGACGCGTCCTCCGTGCACCGCCTGCAGGCCGGCCCCTACCGCACGCGCGACGAGGCGCAGGGCGTGGCCCAGCAGGTGCGCGAAGCCCTCAGGCTGGTGCCGATGGTGGTGCAGCGGCGTTGAACGCCGGGAACGGTGAGAGTCAGCGCCCGCCGGCGACGTCGAGCAGGGCGCCGGTGGTGTAGCGCGCCGCGTCCGACAGCAGCCAGCCGATCGCTTCGGCGATTTCCTCGGCCGTGCCGGCGCGCTGCATCGGGATTTGCGGTGCCGCGGCGCGCGCCCGGTCGGGCTGCCCGGCGCTGGCGTGGATGTCGGTGTCGACGATGCCCGGCCGCACCGCGTTGACGCGCACGCCCTCGGCCGCCACTTCCTGGGCCAGGCCGAGCGTGAAGCTGTCGATGGCCCCCTTGGACGCGGCGTAGTGCACATAGCGCCCCGGCGCGCCCAGCCGCGAGGCGGTGGACGACAGGTTGACGATGGCGCCGCCGCGGCCGCCGTGGCGCGTGCTCATGCGGCGCACCGCCTCGCGCGCGCACAGGAAGCTGCCGAACACGTTGACCGCGAACACGCGCTGCAGCTGCCCGGCCGAGAGCGCGTCGACCCGCGTGTTCAGGTCGGCCACGCCGGCGTTGTTGACCAGGCCGGTGAGGCGGCCGAGGCCGCTGTCCACGGCCTGGAAGATGCGCAGCACGTCGGCCTCCTCCGCCACGTCGCCCCGCACCGCGATCGCGCTGCCGCCCGCGGCGAGCAGTTCGTCTCGCAGGGCCAGCACCGCGGCTTCGTCGGCGCGGTAGTTCAACGCCACCGCATGGCCGTGCGCGACGCACCAGCGCGCCGTCGCGGCGCCGATGCCGCGGCCGGCGCCGGTGATGAGGGTGATGGGTTGCCGCGGGGTTTGGGGTACTTGCATCCGAAGATTGTTGCGCAACAATTCGCGGCCCCACCGCCCCAATCCCCAGTCGCACCCACTCACCGCCGCGCCGACGAGACCACCCCGTCCATGCCCAAAGATTTCGACGCGCTGGAGGACTCCAATCCTTCCGGCAACCCGTCCATCCACCAACTTTCGTCGCCCGCCCGGCGTTTGCTGCTGCGCGGCGGCCTGGGCGCCTGGCTCGCCGGTTGGGCCGGGCTGCCGGGTGCGGCGGCCGGCCCCGGGGGCGGTCGGCCTCTGCTGGGGTTCAAGAGCCTGCCCGCCGGCTTCGGCGACACCCTGCGCGTGGCCGACGGCTATGTCGCCACCGTGCTGGCCGCCTGGGGCGACCCGGTGGGCCTGCCCGGCGACATGCCGGCCTGGAAAAGCGACGCGAGCAACACCGCCGACGAGCAGGCCGCGCAGATGGGCATGCACCACGACGGCATGCAGTTCCTGCCATTCCCGCCGGGATCGAAACGCCCGCGCCGCGGCTTGCTGGTCGTCAACCACGAATACACCGACGACGGCCTGCTGCACGTCGGCGGCATGGCCGACTGGAGCCTCGAAAAAGTGCGCAAGGCCCAGGCGGCGCACGGCCTGTCGGTGATCGAGGTGGCGTTGAGTGCGGACGGCGCCTGGCAGGTGGTGCGGCCCTCGCGCCATGCGCGGCGCTTCACCGCCAACACGCCCTTCGAACTGCGCGGCCCGGCCGCCGGCCACCCGCTCGTGCGCACCGCCCTCGACCCCGAGGGCCGCACCGTGCTCGGCACCTTCAACAACTGCGCCAGCGGCCTGACGCCCTGGGGCACGGTGCTGGCGGGCGAGGAGAACTGCAATTTCTACTTCGCCGGCGGCGACGCTCAGGACGCGCACCAGAGGCGCTGGGGCCTGCCCAAACGCGCCTACTTCCGCTGGCCCGAGTTCGACGAGCGCTTCGACGCCGCGCGCCACCCCCACGAGTTCAACCGCTTCAACTGGATCGTCGAGATCGACCCGATGGACCCGTCGTCCACGCCCGTCAAGCGCACCGCGCTGGGCCGCGGCACGCACGAGGGCGCCACTGTCGCCACGACGCGCGGCGGCCGCGCGGTGGTGTACAGCGGCGAAGACGCGCGCTTCGAGTACCTCTACAAATTCGTCAGCCGCGACGCCGTCCGCCCCGGCGGCGCGAAAGCCAACCACGAGCTGCTGGACCACGGCACGCTCTACGCCGCGCGCTTCGAGCAAGACGGCAGCGGCCGCTGGCTGCCGCTGGTGCACGGCCAGGGCCCGCTCACGCCGGCCAACGGCTTCGCCGACCAGGGCGAGGTGCTGGTCAAGACCCGCCAGGCCAGCGACCTGCTCGGCGCCACCAAGATGGACAGGCCGGAGTGGATCGCGGTCGACGCGCGCCGGGGCGAGGTGTTCTGCAGCCTGACCAACAACAGCCGCCGCGGCACGCCCGGGCATCCGGACGTCGACGCGGCCAACCCGCGCGCCGCCAACACCATGGGCCATGTCATCCGCTGGAAGGAGGACGGCGACTTCGACGGCCTCACCTTCCGCTGGCGCCACCTTCTGCTGGCCGGCGATCCGCAGGCCGCGCGCCCCGAAGACCGCGGCGATGTCCACGGCGACGCCTTCGGCTGCCCCGACGGCCTGCACCTGGACGCCCGCGGCGTGCTGTGGATCCAGACCGATGCCCATTCCACGCAGATGAAAGACCCGGCCTTCGAACGCATCGGCAACAACCAGATGCTGGCCTGCGACCCGGCCACCGGCGAGGTCAGGCGCTTCCTGACCGGCCCGGCCAACGCCGAGATCACCGGCGCCTGCACCACGCCCGACGGCCGCACGATGTTCGTCAACATCCAGCACCCCGGCGAGCCCTTCAGCGACCGCAGCGACCCGGCGGAGCCGACGCGCCACTCCACCTGGCCCGACGGCGGCCGGCCGCGCTCGGCCACCGTCGTCATCCGCAAGCGCGATGGCGGCGTGGTGGGCGGCTGAACGCCGCCTCAGGCCTCGGCCGTTGCGCCGCGGAAGGGCGCGGTCTGCGCCAGCACCCATCGCCGGAAAGCCTCGGCGCGCGGGCCCGTCTCCGCCGTGCGCGGCGTCACCAGCCAGTAGCTGTAGTCATTGCGCAGCGCCGGCTGGAAAGGCTGTACCAAGCGCCCCGCCTGCAGGTCGTCCCAGGCGAGGAAGAGCCTGCCGATGGCGACGCCATCGCCATGGGCCGCCGCCTGCAGCAGCAGCGAAGAGTCGCTGAAGCCGCGGCCGGCGCGGGCCTGCACGCCGGTCACGCCGGCCAGCGCCAGCCATCGCGCCCAGAGGTCGCGCGGCGTTTCCTGCAACAGCCGGTGGTGGCGCAGGTCGGCCGGCGAGCGCAGCCCCGGTTCGCCCTGCAGCAGCGAAGGCGCGCACACCGGCGACAGCCATTCGGTGGACAGCAATTCGGCGCGCAGCCCCGGCCAGTCGCCCAAGCCGGAGCGGATGCCCAGGTCGAAGCCGCCCGCGCCGACGCGCTCGAGCTTCAGGGACACATTGAGCTGCACCTCCACGCCCGGGTGCAGCCGGTGGAAATCCGGCAGCCGCGGCGCCAGCCAACGGCTGGCGAATGACGGCAGGACGGAGACCTTCAGCACGCCCTCCAGGCCATCGCTTCGCAGGCGGCTGGTGGCCAGGGCGAGCTGGTCGAGGAGGGGGCCAAGTTCGCGCAGGTAGGCGCGGCCCTCGGCGGTGAGCGTCAGGTGGTGGCCCTGCCGCAGGAAGAGCGCCCGGCCGAGCCAGGCTTCCAGGCGCTTCACCTGGTGGCTCACCGCCGTCTGGGTGACGCAGAGTTCCTCGGCTGCCCGGGTGAAGCTGCCCAAGCGGGCCGCGGCCTCGTAGGCGCGCACGGCGTTCAGCGGGGGGAGGCGGCGCATGGCGGGTTCGATGAATTTTTTAGGGGGAACGCCGCAGAATACATCGTTTGGCGGCGCGCCCGCGGCGGCCTCCAATGGCGGCCTCCCGACTCCACGAAAGGCACGCCATGGGCGCCGACATCACCGCATCCGCCGTACCGGCCCACTGGCTGGTCATCGGCTTCGCGTTCCCGATGATCATCAGCCCCGGCCCCGGCAACACGCTGTTGGCGGTGGCGGGCGGGCAGTTCGGCGTGCGCCGCTCCGTGCCGTTCTGGGCGGGGTTCGAGGCGGGCAACGTGCTGCTGTGCCTGGTCTACGGGCTGGGCTTGAGCCAGCTGGTCAGCCAGCATCCGCTGGTCCATCCGGTGCTCAAGTGGGCGGGGGTGCTCTACACGCTGTACCTGGCCTGGGGATTCTTCAGGAGCGCCGGTCTGGCGGACCCCCAGCCGCTGCGCCCCCTGGGGGCCGGCGACGGATTCGTGAGCGTGATGCTGAACCCGAAGATCCACTCCATGGTGCTGGTGATGTTCTCCCAGTTCCTCGACCCGGCGCGGCCGACGGTGCCCCAGGTGGCGTGGATGACGCTGCTGTTCGCGGCGTTGAGCGTGGCCTGCCATGGGCTCTGGCTGGTCGCGGGCCAGTTGCTGTTCAGCCGCCTGCGCAGCCGCGCCGCGCAGCGCCTTCAGGCCTGGGCTTTCGGCGGCAGCATGGCGGCGGTGGCGGCTTTCGTCGCGCTGTCGGCCTGAGAAGCCGCGGCGCAGGCCTGGCAGATGCAGGCCTTGTTGCGCAGGCCCTCGGGCACGCGCGCCAGCAGCTCCGCGCTGAAGTCCACCGACTCGCACCAGCAGGGCTGCGAGAAGGCGCCGGTCCTGGCGGGCGCGCAGGCGTTGGGCTGGCCGCACAGCGGGCAGGCCGGGGCGGCGCGGGCGCCGGCTTTGTCGGAAGGGCGGGTGTCCATGTCGTGCGTGTCCAGGGGCTTTGCGAGGCGGTCGCCTCGGGCAGTCTACGTCGAAGTAGGATCCCTGGCGCCCCGGTTGCGATGGGGCAGATGGCGCCGCCGCACCGCTCCCTTCACGACCCCAGCCCGGAGAATCCCCATGACGACCGCGTCCCAGCGCATCGAAGATTTCTGCTCGCGTTTCGGCCTTCGTCTGCCGATCCTGCTCGGGCCGATGGCCGGGGTGCCGGCGCCGGCGCTGTCGGTGGCGGTCGCCGACGCCGGCGGGCTCGGCGCTTGCGGCGCGCTGCTGATGCCGCCCGAGGCAATGCGGGACTGGGCGGCCCGGGTGCGCGCGGCCACGCCCGGCGCCTTCCAGTTCAACCTCTGGGTGCCCGACCCGCCGCCGCACCGCGATGCGGCTTTGGAAGACGCCCAGCGCCGCTTCCTCGGCGAATGGGGCCCGCCGGTGGACGCCGCCGCCGGGGATGCCCGGCCTCCCGACTTCGACGCGCAGTGCGAGGCGCTGCTGGAAATCCGGCCGCCGGTGGTGTCGTCGGTGATGGGGCTGTATCCGGCCGCTTTCGTGCGGCGCTTGAAAGACGCCGGGATCCACTGGTTCGCCCACGTCTCCACCGTGGCCGAGGCGCGCGCCGCGGAGGCGGCGGGGGCGGACGCCGTCGTCGCCCAGGGCATGGAGGCCGGCGGGCACCGCGGCTGCTTCGAGTCCGCCTTGGCCGAGGCGCAGCAGGTGGGCCTGATGGCGCTGTTGCCGGCGGTCGTCGACGCGGTGCGGTTGCCGGTGGTAGCCACTGGCGGCATCGGCGACGCGCGCGGCGTGGCGGCGGCCTTCGCGCTGGGTGCCAGCGCGGTGCAGGTCGGCACCGGCTTCCTGCGCACGCCCGAGGCGCAACTGCCGCCGGCCTGGGCCGATGCCCTGGCCGCCGCGCAGCCGGAAGACACCGTGCTGACGCGCGCCTTCAGCGGCCGCGCCGGCCGCAGCCTGAACACCGGCTATGTGCGCGCGGCCGCCGCCTCGGCCGCGGCGCCGGCGCCTTATCCCGTGCAGCGCGGGTTGACCGCCGCAATGCGGCA
>CBJNAE010000060.1:0-15229 GCA_966433995.1 uncultured Ideonella sp.
CCAGCGCGGCTTGGTGGGCCGGCGCAGGGGCAGTTTTTTGACACAGTAAGACTAGAGTTCGGGCGGTCTGCGTCGTTGCTGCGGGTATCGTTGGCACGGTCGCCAATTCGGCGGGCGGGGCGCAAGGTGGCGCCCTGGGGCGGATCCCTGCTCTGCGGTCAGGGGGCCAGTCGCTCCCGGACCCAGGCACCGCCGGCGCCTTCATCCAGGCGGTAGCGCAGCCGGTCGTGCAGCCGGGACGGGCGACCCTGCCAGAATTCCCAGCGGTCGGGCTGCAGCCGGTAGCCGCCCCAGTGGGGCGGGCGCGGCGGGTTCATCAGGTACTGCGCGCCCACCTTGGCGGCATTGGCCACCAGCACCGCGCGCGAGCCGATGACCTGGCTCTGCGGCGACGCCCAGGCGCCGATGCGGGAGTCCAGCGGCCGGGAACGGAAATAGGCGTCCGACTCCTCGTCGCTGACTTTCTGGACGCGGCCCTCGATGCGCA
The DNA here is from genome assembly GCA_966433995.1 of uncultured Ideonella sp. GTDB lineage: Bacteria > Pseudomonadota > Gammaproteobacteria > Burkholderiales > Burkholderiaceae_C > JANPCX01. Next base: position 488 of record CBJNAE010000060.1, read on the forward strand.
CCACGCGCTCCAGCTCCACCCAGTGGAACTGCAGCGCGGCGTAGGGCAGGTGGGCCAGTTCGCGGCCCTTGCGGCTCTGGTAGTTGGTGTACCAGACGATGCCGCGCGCATCCAGGCCTTTGATCAGCACGATGCGGGTGGAGGGCCGGCCGTCCTCGCCGACCGTGGCCAGCGTCATCGCATTCGGCTCGGGCAATCGCGCGTCGATGGCCTGCTGCAGCCAGAGCTGGAACTGTCGCAAGGGATCGTCCGCGCTGGCCGCCGATTCGTCGAGTTCAGCGCTTTCATAGCTCTTCCTGAGGTCAGCAAGGGGAGTCGTCATGGTGCGAAGGGAAGGGGGTTGGTCGGTGGTGGCGCATTTTTCCGGGCGCCCAAGGCGACGCGGCGTAACCGAATGTCGGGCTCGTCGACGCGGGGGGCCTCTATTACACCTTGTCTACAACGGAACCCGCGCGTAACTCCTTCGGGGAATGCCTTAGGTGATGCCCCTCTTTGCTTTTCCGGGGCTTGCGGCGATGCTGGACCCCGGCGCTCGGCCTGCGGCGGGGCCGAAGGGGAGCCGGAAGAAAAACATGATTTCACGACCGACTGTGATTGTGCTGGCCGCGGGCCCGGGCTCGCGTTTCGGCGGCGCGCGCCACAAGCTGCTGCAGCCCTGGCGCGGCGGAACCACCGTGCTCGAAGCGACGCTGGAGAACGCCGTGGCCAGTCATTTGCCGGTGGTGGTGGTCACGACGGAATCGCTGGCCGAGGTGGCCAGGCGGCATGTGGCCGCGCGCGATGTGGTGGTGCTCCCGTCGGCCGACAGCGCGGCCGCTTCGTTGCCGCTGGGCGTGGGCTTCTCGATCGCCAGCGGCGTGTCGGCCAGCCCGAACGCGCCGGGTTGGCTCGTGGTGCCCGCCGACATGCCCCTGATCCAGCCACCGACGATGCGCGCCGTTGCCCAACAGCTGAAGAAGCATCCCGTGGTCTTCGCCCAGCACGGCGGCCGTAGCGGCCACCCGGTGGCCTTCGCGGCCGAGCTTTATTCCGAGCTCGTCACCCTGACCGGCGACGACGGCGCCAGGCGAGTGGTGGCGCGCTACCCGTCGCACGGCCTGGTGGTGGACGACGAAGGCGCTTTGCTCGACGTCGACACGCCCGAGCACCTGAGCCACGCTTTGCAGGTGCACGACGCCGTCCAGCTTCGCCGCGGCGCTGGCGCGCCGGTGCCGGCCAGCGCGCCAGCGCCCTTGTAAGCGCCCGGCGTGGTCCCCCGGCATCGCCAAGGGATCCGCGCGTGCAAAGCTCAATAGAATCCGCGGTTCGACGAAAACCAGCGAGGAACCCGGATGAGCAGCAACAGCAGCAGTGAAGACGAATCCACCCGCCACGGCCTGATGGTCGTCGCTGTCTTGGTGGTGTTGGTGGTGGCCGGCGTGTTGGGCCTGGGCGTCAAGACCGCGACCAGCCGCGGCGCCGCTTCGGCCGTGGCGCCGACCGCCGCGGGCACGCCGCCTGCCGGTGCGCAGCAGGGCGAATTCGCTCCGCCCGAGAAGCTCTACTTCGCGGTGGGTTCCGACGCCTTGCCGGCCGACAGCGACGCCGTCCTGGCGCGCGTGGCCGACACGGTGCGCGCGCAGAACGGCGTGTCGGTGCTGATCTCCGGCTTCCACGACGCCGCGGGCGACCCCGAAGCGAACGCCGAACTGGCCAAGCGCCGCGCCCTGGCCGTGCGCCACGCCCTGGAAGCCAACGGCGTCGCGCCGGACCGCCTGGTGATGAGCCGGCCCGAGCTCACCGCAGGCGGCCCCGACGACCAGGAAGCGCGCCGCGTCGAGCTGCGCCTGCGCTGATCGCTCGACCGCCGAGGCCCTGGGCGGTCAAACCCCAGGGCCTTTTCTTGAATTGACGATGTAACTTAGTTACTTGACAATGGTAGTTGGGTTACATCCCAGGACAGCACACCCAGGCATGCCATGAAACCAGCCCTCCGCGAAGTCACCGACCGCATCATCGAACGCAGCCGCGCCACCCGCGGCGCCTACCTGGCCCGTGTCGACCAGGCCGCGGCGCGCCAGCGCGGCAGCGACCGCATGGGCTGCGCCAATGTCGCGCACGCTTTCGCCGCCTTGCCCGGCTCTGACAAGTTCAAGGTCGTGGCCGAGCGCTCGCCGCACATCGGCGTGGTCACCGCCTACAACGACATGCTGTCGGCCCACCAGCCTTATGAAAAATACCCGGCCTTGATCCGCGACGAGGCGCACAGGCAGGGCGCCACGGTGCAGGTCGCCGGCGGCGTGCCGGCGATGTGCGACGGCGTCACCCAGGGCATGCCCGGCATGGAGCTGAGCCTGTTCTCGCGCGACACCATCGCCATGGGCACGGCGGTGGCGCTGACCCACGACGTCTTCGACGCCGCGCTGCTGCTGGGCATCTGCGACAAGATCGTGCCCGGCCTGCTGATCGGCGCGCTGCACTTCGGTCACTTGCCTTGCGTGTTCGTGCCCGCGGGGCCGATGAGTTCGGGCTTGTCCAACACTGAAAAAAGCAAAGTGCGCGAACAGGCCGCCCAGGGACTGGTCGGCCGCGACAAGCTGCTGGAGGCGGAGTCCGCCGCCTACCATGGCCCCGGCACCTGCACGTTTTACGGCACCGCCAACAGCAACCAGATGTTGCTGGAAGCCATGGGGCTCCACGTGCCCGGCGCGGCCTTCATCCAGCCGCACGACGGCTTGCGGGAATCGCTGACGCGCGAAGCGGTGCGCACGGTGCTCTCCATCACCAAGGGCAGGCGCTTCCTGCCGATCGGCCGACTGGTCGATGAGCGCGTCATCGTCAACGCCATGGTCGCCTTGCTGGCCACCGGCGGCTCGACCAACCATTTGATCCACTGGGTCGCGGTGGCGCGGGCCGCCGGCATCCTCATCGACTGGACCGACTTTTCCGACTTGTCCAGATGCACGCCGCTGCTGGCGCGCGTGTACCCCAACGGCAGCGCCGACGTGAACCAGTTCCAGGCCGCCGGCGGCCCGGGCTGGGTGCTGCGCGAGCTGCTGCAGTCGGGCGGTCTGCACACCGACGTGGCCACCGTGGCCGACGGCGGCATGGCCGCCTATGCACGTGTGCCGCGGGCGGACGGCGTCTCGCCAGGAGGCGTGTCGTGGTCCGAGCTGCCCGCGCTGCCCGGCGACGACGGCGTCGTGCGGCCCGCCTCCTCGCCCTTCAGCGAAAGCGGCGGCCTGGCGCTACTGACCGGCAACCTGGGCCGGGCCGTGATCAAGGTGTCCGCGGTGCCCGAGGACCGCCACGTGGTCGAGGCGCCGGCCATCGTCTTCGACACCCAGGACGACCTGCTCGCCGCGTTCAAAGCGGGCCGGCTGGAACGCGACTTCGTCGCCGTGGTGCGCTTCCAGGGGCCGCGCGCCAACGGCATGCCCGAGCTGCACAAGCTCACGCCGCCGCTGGGCGTGCTGCAGGGCAAGGGGTTCAAGGTGGCGCTGGTCACCGACGGCCGCATGAGCGGCGCTTCGGGCAAGGTGCCCGCGGCCATCCACGTCAGCCCGGAAGCGCTGGCGGACGGCCCGCTGGGCAAGGTGCGCGACGGCGACCTGATCCGCCTCGACGCGGTAGCCGGCACGCTGCAGGCCCTCGTCGACCCCGACACCTGGGCCGCGCGCGGGCAGGCGCTGCTCGACCCGGCCCAGGCCGAGGTCAACGGCCACGGCCTGGGCCGGGAGCTGTTCGGCGGCATGCGCCGTTCGGTGCGCAGCGCGGAAGAGGGCGCGGTCACCTGGCTATGACGCCACCGCATTCGACGATCGACCCGCAACACAAAGGACGGAACACATGCACGCAGCGAGCGACACCCTGACCCAGGCCACCTTGGCGCTGGTCCGGCACGGCCCGGTGATCCCGGTGATCGTCATCGACCGCCTGGACGACGCGGTGCCGATGGCCGAGGCGCTGCTGGCCGGCGGCGTGAAAGTGCTGGAAGTCACCCTTCGCACACCGGTGGCGCTGGCGGCGATGGAGGCGATCGCCAAGGCGGTGCCGCAAGCCATCGTCGGCGCCGGCACCGTGCGCAGCGCGGCGGACGCGCGCGCGGTGAAAGACGCGGGCTGCGCCTTCGCCGTCAGCCCTGGCTACCTGCCGGAGATCGGCAGGGCCTGCCTCGACACCGGCCTGCCCCTGCTGCCCGGCGTGGCCACCAGCAGCGAAGTCATGCAGGCCAACGCCGACGGCTACCGCTTCCTGAAGTTCTTCCCGGCCACCGCCGCCGGCGGCCTGCCCATGCTCAAGGCCTGGGCCGGCGTCTTCGGCGACACGGTGTTCTGCCCCACCGGCGGCATCACGCCCGAGACCGCGCCGCAGTTCCTGGCGCTGCCCAACGTGAAGGTCTGCGGCGGTTCCTGGCTGACGCCGGCCGACGCGCTGCGCGACAAGGACTGGGCCCGCGTCACCCGGCTTGCCAAGGAGGCCGCGGCGCTGCGCGGCTGAGAATGCGCGCCGCCCCGGGCGCGTGGCTCACGCCGCCGCGGCGCGCCGGGTGTCGGCCTCGCCGCCGTCCAGCCGGAACAACCTGACCGAATCGGCCACGCTCGCCGCCTGGTCCTGCAAGGAAGCGGCCGAGACCGCCAGTTGCTGCACCATGCCCGCGTTCTGCTGGGTGATGCCGTCCATCTGCGAGACGGCCTGGTTGACTTGCGAGATGCCGAGCAACTGTTCGCCCGCGCCGTTGTGGATCTCGCCGATCAGCACGCCCACCCGACGCACCGCTGCCAGCGCGTTGTCCATCGTGGCCTGGGCGTCGGCCACCTGGCGGTTGCCGGTGTCCACAGTCTGGCCCGATCTCTCGATCAGTTGCTTGATCTCCCGCGCCGCGCCCGAGGTCCGGCCGGCCAGCGTGCGCACTTCGGTCGCCACGACCGCGAAGCCGCGGCCCTGCTCGCCGGCGCGGGCGGCCTCCACCGCGGCGTTCAGCGCCAGCAGGTTGGTCTGGAAGGCGATGCCGTCGATCACCTGGATGATTTCGCCGATGCGTCGGGCCGACTCGGAGATGTCCCCCATGGTCTGGGCCACGGTGCGCACCGCCTCGCTGCTGCGCTGGGTGACCGCATTGGCCTCCTCCGCCAGGACGGTGGCCTGTTTGGCGGACTCGGCGCTCAGGCGCACGGCGCCGGTGATCTGCTCCATCGAGGACGCGGTTTCCTCCAGGCTGCTGGCCTGGGACTCGGTGCGGGTCGACAACTCCTGGTTTCCGTCGGCGATCTCGCGGGTGACGCGCCGCATGTTCTCGGCCTCGGAGCGGGCGTCTCGCACGATGGAACGCATGTTGACGCTGAGCTGGCTGAACGATTGCTCCAATTCGCCGATCAACCCACTGCCATGGGGCTGCAGGGCCTGGGCGAGGTCGCCCGCGGCCAGGCCGTTGGAGAAGGCCAGCAGCCGGCGCAGCGGCTCTTGCGCCCGCCGCCTTTGCGCCCACGCGATGAGGGCCGAGGCGCCCGCCACAAGGGCCGACGCGGCCAGCATCGCGGGCGTGTCGACCGCCTGGGTGCCGCCCGCGGCGGCGGCGCCCATTGCCAGGCCGGCGCCTCCGAGCGCCAGGCCGGGCAGCACCTCTTTCGAATGGCCCGCCAGCCGCCGCGCCTGGGCTACCAGGCGCCCGGCCAGGTCGACGCGTTGAACCTTGCCCGCGGCGAGGCGGTGGACGATCCGGCCCGCGGTTTTCTCCGCGCGCATCGCGGCATACAGCGCTTCGGCCTGCGCGACTTGCGCGCGGGTCGGCTCGGTGCGCACCGACAGGTAGCCCAGGGGCTTGCCGTTGCTCATCAGCGGCGTGGCGTTGGCCATCACCCAGTAGTGCCGGCCATCCTTGCGGCGGTTCTTCACCGCCGCCGACCAGGGGCGGCCGCTGGCGATCGTCGCCCACATGTCGCGGAAGGCTTCCTCGGGCATGTCGGGGTGGCGGATCAGGTTGTGGGGCTGCCCGAGCAGTTCGTCATGGTCGAAGCCGCTGACCAGCGCGAAGGCCTTGTTGCAATAAGTGATGCGGCCTTTCAGATCGGTGGTGGAGACGAGGTTCTCGCCTTTCGGGAACGGAAATTCTTCATCGACGACGGGCAGGTTGAGTCTCATCGGCGTGGTTCCTGAGATGGCTGAGGCTGAATGCGTGCGGCATCCAGGTTTGGCTGCCGCACGCATTTTCATGATAGGCGGCTGCGGCATGCGCGTTTTTGCGCCCTGTCAAGGTTTGCGGCTGTCACCCCTGCCGCGGCGGGCACGGTGTCAGCAGGGTCAAAAGGGTCAAAAGGGCGTTCCCGGCGGCTTGGCGCATCATCGCTTTCCGAGTTGCCAGACATGCTTTGAGAACATGATCCGATCCATCCTTGCACCTGCCCGGTCGATCCCCTTGTGCCTGGCCATGGCGGCGGCCTGTGTCGCCTGTTCGGGCTATGGCCCTTCAGGCTTGAAGGCGGGCGCCAGCCAGGCCGAAGTGCTTGCCGCGATGGGGCCACCCACGGCCGAGCATCCACCCCCGGCCAGCGCGCCCGCGGCCGCGAAACGCCTCGAATACGCCCGCGGGCCGATGGGCAAGCACACCTATATGCTCGACTTCGACGCGCAGGGCCGGCTGCTGGCCTGGGAACAAGTGCTCACGGAAAAGCGCTTCTTCGAGGTGCGCAAGGGTTGGACGCAGGAGGAGCTGCGCCGGTGGCTGGGCACGCCGTCGAACATACGCGGCGTGGGTTGGCGCGGCCAGAAGGTGTGGTCCTACCGTTTCGAGTCGCCGTTCTGCGTCTGGTTCGAGGTGAGCGTGGAGCAGGGCCGGGTGACCGAGACCGGGCAGGGCCCCGACCCACAATGCGACAACAAAGACAACGACATCCGGGACCGGTGATATGAGCGAAAAGAACGAGGCCGTGCTCCACGGCATTCCCAACTGCGACACCGTCAAGCGCGCCCGTGCCGACTTCGACGCCCAGGGCGCGGCCTACCGCTTCCACGACTTCAAGAAGGCCGGCGTGCCGGCGGAGGGCCTGGACGAATGGATCGCCCAGGTCGGCTGGGAACGGCTCGTGAACCGCCAGGGCACCACCTGGCGCAAGCTGGGCGACGCCGAAAAAGCCGCTGTGGTGGACGAAGCCAGCGCCGCCGCGTTGATGCGCGCCCAGCCGAGCGTGGTCAAACGGCCGGTGGTCCGCTGGGGCGACGGCACGGTCACGGTGGGATGGGACGAGGAAGCGCGGGCGCGGTTGGCCCGCGGCTGAGGTCGCTGGGGCCCTTCGACAGGCCCTGATGTCATGGCGCGTATCAAGCCTGGGGCCCGCCTACATCCTCACCCCAACCCTCTCCCGCAAGCGGGAGAGGGCGCTTGCACTCCCTCGCCCTCGGCACGGGGGAGAGGGTTGGGGGCGAAGCGGGGCTTTAGCGAAACTTCGTTTTCAAACCGCATGCGGTTTGCCCGCGCAGCGACCTGGGCTTGCAAGCCCAGGTGCGCCCTGCAAGGGAGGGGGGTGCGGCGGACAGATGCCTTTCATGACTGAACCTGTCGAAAGGCGGCAGGCGCCAGGCTGGATCCAATCCCTCAAGCCAGCAACTGCCTCAGCACGAAAGGCAGGATGCCGCCGTGCAGGTAGTAGTCGACTTCGATCGGCGTGTCGATGCGCAGGATGAGCGGCACGGTGCGCGGTTCGCCGGAAGGCGGGGTGATCGTCAGCCTCGCCTCCTGCTGCGGCACGAGCGTGTCGCCCAGGTCGATGTCGAACACCTCGTTGCCGGCGATGCCGAGCGATTCCCAGGAATCACCCGGCTTGAACTGCAGCGGCAGAACGCCCATGCCCACCAGGTTGGAGCGGTGGATGCGCTCGAAGCTGCGCGCCACCACCGCCTTGATGCCGAGCAGCTGGGTGCCCTTGGCCGCCCAGTCGCGGCTGGAGCCGGTGCCGTATTCCTCGCCGCCGAAGACGATGGTGGGCGTGCCTTCTTCGATGTACTTCATCGCCGCGTCGAAGATGAACATCCGTTCGCCGGTCGGCTGGAACAGCGTCAGGCCGCCTTCGACGCGCGAGCCGTCCGCTTGCGGCGGGATCATCAGGTTCTTCACCCGCACGTTGGCGAAAGTGCCGCGCACCATCACGTCGTGGTGGCCGCGGCGCGAGCCGTAGGAGTTGAAGTCGGCCTTCTGCACGCCCTGGGCCTTGAGCCACTGGCCGGCGGGCGAGGCCTCCTTGATCGCGCCGGCCGGCGAGATGTGGTCGGTGGTGATCGAGTCGCCGAACAGCGCCATGGCCCGGGCCCCGCGCACGCCGAAGCGGGTGCCCGGCACGGTGGTGGCGGGGTGCAGGGTGAAGCCCTCGAAAAAGGGCGGCTTGGCGATGTAGCTGGAAGCGGGCCAGGTGTAGACCTGCCCGCGCACGCCCTTGATCTGGCGCCACAGCTTGCCGGGCTCGCTGGCGACCTTCTCATAGTTCTGCTTGAAAGCCGGCCCGTTCATCGCGTGGCGCATCAGGGCGTGGATCTCGTCGCTGGTGGGCCAGATGTCGCCCAGGTAGACGGCGCGCCCGCCGTGGCCGGTGCCCACCGGCTCGGTCATCAGGTCCACACGCACGCTGCCGGCCAGGGCGTAGGCCACCACCAGCGGCGGGCTGGCCAGGAAGTTGGCTTTCAGGTTAGGGTGGATGCGCGCTTCGAAGTTGCGGTTGCCCGACAGCACCGCCGCGCAGACCAGGTCGTTCTCGACGATGGCCACGTTCAGTTCCGGCGCCAGGTCGCCCGCGTTGCCGATGCAGGTGGTGCAGCCGTAGGCCGCGACATTGAAGCCGAGCTGGCCCAGGTAGGGCAGCAGGCCCGCCTTCTCCAGGTATTCGGTGACGATGCGCGAGCCCGGCGCCAGCGACGTCTTGATGTGGGGCGCCACCTTCAAGCCCGCCTCCACCGCTTTCTTGGCCAGCAGGCCGGCTGCGATCATCACGCTGGGGTTGGAGGTGTTGGTGCAGGAGGTGATGGCGGCGATCAGCACGTCGCCGTTCTTCACCGCGACGCCGTTGCTCGCCTGGAAGGCCTGGGCAAGCTTCTCGGGCGGCTGGTTGAAGCCGTTGTCGGCCGGCGCCTTGGAGAACAGGCTGGCGAACTGGCTTTTCACGTGACCCAGTTCGATCCGGTCCTGCGGCCGTTTCGGACCGGCCAGGCTGGGCGCCACGGTGCCCAGGTCCAGGCTGATCAAGGCGCTGTAATCGATGTCGCCCGGCATCGGCACGCCGTACATGCCCTGGGCCTTGAAATACGCGGCCAGCGCGTCGATTTCCTCGTCGGTGCGGCCGGTGCCCTTGAAGTAGTCGATGGTGCGGTCGTCCACCGGGAAGAAACCCATGGTGGCACCGTATTCGGGCGCCATGTTGGCGATGGTGGCGCGGTCTGGCACGCCCAGGCTGGCGGTGCCTTCGCCGAAGAATTCGACGAATTTGCCGACGACCTTGTGCTTGCGCAGGATCTCGGTGACGGTCAGCACCAGGTCGGTGGCGGTCACGCCTTCGCGCAGCCGGCCGGTGAGTTCGAAGCCGACCACGTCGGGCGTCAGGAAGTACACCGGCTGGCCGAGCATGCCGGCTTCGGCCTCGATGCCTCCCACGCCCCAGCCGACCACGCCGATGCCGTTGATCATCGTGGTGTGGCTGTCGGTGCCGACGAGGGAGTCGGGGTAGTAGACCTTGTCCGGCGTCCGGTGCACGCCGCGCGCGAGGTATTCCAAATTCACCTGGTGCACGATGCCGAAGCCCGGCGGCACCACGCCGAAGGTGTCGAAGGCCTGCATGCCCCACTTCATGAATTCATAGCGCTCGCGGTTGCGCTCGAACTCCAGCTTCATGTTCAGCTCCAGCGCCTGCGGGCTACCGAAGTAGTCGATCATGACCGAGTGGTCGACGACCAGGTCCACCGGCACCAGCGGTTCGATGGTCTTGGGGTTCTTGCCCAGCGCGGAGGCCACGTTGCGCATGGCGGCCAGGTCGGCCAGCAGCGGCACGCCGGTGAAGTCCTGCAGCACTACGCGCGCCACCACGAAGGGGATCTCGTTGACGCGCTCGGCGGTGGGCTTCCAGTTGGCCAGCTGCTCCACGTGCGCCGGCGTGACCTTCTTGCCGTCGCAATTGCGAAGCACCGATTCGAGCACGATGCGCACCGACAGCGGCAGGCGGTTCACGTTGGGCAGGGTCTTGGCCAGCTCCGGCAGCGAGTAGTGCAGGCCCGACCGGCCGCCGGCCAGCTTGAAGGGTTTGAGCGTGTGCGAGAAAGCGTGTTGTTCTGGGTGGGACATGGATGCTCTCCGTGGGCTGTTGGCTGGGTGAGGGTTGCCGTCGTCGGCGCACGGGGCAGTTCGCGCGCCCGGCACGGCTCATTGTGTCCAAATGCCCCGCCGCGCGGATAGCCCGGGGCCGCAGGGGGGTTAAAGGACAGGGCGGTGGACTTCCCCGGCGCTGACTGTCAGTCGATGCGCAGTTCGACCAGCACCGGCGCATGGTCGCTCGGCCTCTCGTTCTTGCGCGGCGCCTTGTCGATCGAGCAGGCCATGACGCGGTCGCGCAGCGCCAGGTTCACCAGGATGTGGTCGATGCGCAGGCCCTGGTTCTTGCGGAAGGCCAGGTTGCGGTAGTCCCACCAGCTCCAGCTCTTGGGCGGCTGCTCGAAGAGGCGGAAGGCGTCGACCAGCCCCAAGCCCAGCAGAGCCTGGAAATGCGCCCGCTCCTGCGGCGTGCAGTGGATCTGTCCGGCCCACAGCACAGGGTCGTGCACGTCGCGGTCTTCGGGGGCGATGTTGAAGTCGCCCATCAGCACGACGCGGGGGTGCCGCGCCAGCTCGTCGCGCACCCAGTGGGCCAGTGCGTCGAGCCAGGCCATCTTGTAGGTGAACTTTTCCGAGTCCGGGGCCTGCCCGTTGGGGAAATAGGCGCCGATCACGCGCACGCCCGCCACCGTGCCGGCGATCACCCGGGCCTGGGCGTCTTCGAAGCCGGGGATGTTCTTCACCAGGTCGACCGCAGGCTCCCGGCTGAGTAGCGCCACGCCGTTGTATGTCTTCTGCCCGAACCAGGCGACCCGGTAGCCGGCCGCCTCCAGCTGGGTGGCGGGGAATTTGTCGTCGGTCAGCTTGGTTTCCTGCAGGCACACCGCGTCCGGCTGGTGGGCGGCCAGCCAGTCCAGCAATTGGGGCAGGCGGATGGCCAGGGAATTGACGTTCCAGGTGGCGAGTTTCATGGTTCGATGAGTGGGTGGATCTTTCTGGCGACATGCTGCGACTGCGAAGCGGCAGGCGGGAGGCCGTGAGACTACATGAGCGTTGGCGCAAGCGATTCGCGCGAGGCCATCTCGATGGCGAACCGATCATTTCTAGGCGGATGCCGTGTGAATGGCATCCATGGTCGAGACGCCGTTGTTTGCAACTTTGAATGCAAAAAATTAAACTGCATGCACCCAATGCGTTGAAGGACATCGTCATGGCCATGTTGACAGTGCGCAATCTTCCCGAGGCGGTCCATCGCGCCCTGCGCGTCCGTGCGGCCCAGCACGGACAGAGCATGGAAGCCGAGGTGCGCGAGATCCTGGAGGTAGCTGTCAACCCGCGAGGGCGCGTGAAGCTGGGATCCCTGCTGGCGGACATGGGCCGCCAATCCAGACTCAGCGATGAAGAATTCGCGGTGCTCGAACAGGTGCGTGACAGGAGCCCTTCGCGCCCGGTGAGCTTCGAATGATCCTTCTCGACACCAACGTGATGTCGGAGCCGCTCAGACAGGCTCCTGAGATTCGGGTAATCGAATGGATCGATGCCCAGGCCGTGGAGACGTTGTTCCTTACCTCCATCACGGTGGCGGAGTTGCGTGCCGGCGTGGCGCTGCTGCCCGCCGGCAAGCGGCGCTCAGGCTTGCATGAAAACCTGGAAAAGCGCGTGCTGCCGTTGTTCGCCGGCCGCGTGCTGCCATTCGACCTGGCGTGCACTCAGGCCTATGCGGCGCTGATGGCCAAGGCCCGCCATGCCGGCTTGGGCATTTCCACGGCCGACGGCTACATCGCGGCCATCGCAGCGGCCAACGGATTTGCCGTAGCCACCCGGGACGTCGGTCCTTTCGCGGCGGCAGGCGTCACGGTCATCAACCCGTGGAAACCGGTATAGGCGTGCGGTTTCCGGCCGGCGGCCTCAACCGGCTGGCACGAGGCCCAGGTTGAAGATCACCTGCCGTCGAGCGACATCGCGATGGCTCGCCATCGGAAAAGCGCGGCCACCAGGCCCGCGCCGCGGCCAGTCTCGTGGGTTCGGCGCTGCGCCCGCACGCTGTCGGGCCTCATCTGCCGCAACCGTTCAGGCGGGTTTCCCTCTGGCATGTGCGGACGCCAGCAGCTCCCGCACTTCGTCGTCGGTGGTTTGCGGGAAGTCGCGGTACCACTGCCCGACGGATTCGAAGGGATGCGGCATCGCGGCGCAGACCACCTCGTCCGCCTGGCCGCGCAAATCCCGGACGGAGCTTTCCGCGCCCACCGGGACGGCGGCCACCAGGCGCCCTGGCGCCATCTGGCGCAGCGCGCGCAGCGCCACGCCCAGGGTCTCGCCGGTGGCCAGGCCGTCGTCGACCATGACCACGCAGGCGCCGCGCACGTCGACGGGCGGCCGGCCCGGCCGGTAGAGCCGTTCGCGGCGCTCCAGCTCGGCTTGCTCGGTTTCGATCAAGCGGTCCAGCGCCGCGGCGTCGATCCGCAGCAGCTGGACCATGCGCTGGTTCACGTGCCGCGCGCCGGCGGCGATGGCACCGATCGCGAACTCCGGCTGGCCGGGCGCGCCGAGCTTGCGCGCGACGAAGACGTCCAGCGGCGCCTTCAGCGCCCGGGCCACCTCCACGGCGACCGGCACGCCGCCGCGCGGCAGCGCCAGCACGAGCACGTCGGGGCGGTCCGCGTAGGCGGACAGGCGCCGGGCCAAGGCGCGGCCGGCGTCGCGGCGGTCCTGGTAGAGCGGGGAGGGCGGCATGGAGGGGAGCGGGCTCGGGGCAAGGCGCTTTGCTGTCAGGCCCTGGATAGCAAGGCGCATGCCCACCGGCGGATGGCCGTGCGCGGCAATGCCGCACCGCCCGCCGGGCCCCGCATCGGTCAACCCGACTGAACCGTCGACCGGTCGTTCTTGCCGGTCTTTCCTCCATCGCCACCGCTTTGCGCCACCCAGGGCGCCCGGGCCAGCTGCGACGCGAGGAATTCGATCAGCGCTTGCACCCGCGCCGGCTTGGTGCGGCCCGGCGGCGTGACGATGTGCAGCGCGATCGACGGCGCCTGCCAGTCGTCCAGCGTCGTCTGGAGGATGCCCGCTTGCAAGTCCTCCCAGGCCAGGAATTCCGGTTGCATGGCCAGTCCAAGCCCAGCGCGCAGCGCCGGCACGAGCGCTTCTGCGTTGTTGACGCGCATCGACGACGGCACGGCTTGCGCGAATTCGCCTTTCTTCTTGTGCCTCAGGCGCCATGCGTCGGCGGCCCGGCTGTTCGTGTAGTGCAAAGCCCGGTGCCGCGCCAACTCGCGCGGGTGCGAAGGATGGCCGTGTCGTTCGAAGTAGGAAGGCGCGCCCACCAGGAGGATGCGCACGGTGCAAAGCCTGCGCGCCAGCAGGCTGGAGTCGGGCAGGGCGGCGATGCGCAGCGCGAGGTCGAAACCCTGGGCGACGACGTCGGTCACCTCGTCGCTCAGGTGCAGGTCCAGTGTGACATCGGGGTGCAGCGACATGAAACGCGGCAGCAGCGGCGCCAGGTGCGACACGCCGAAGGACATTGGCGCGGCGATGCGGACCGTGCCGCGAAGGCTCTTGGATTGCTCGGTCACCTCCGCCTCCACCGCCTCGCCTTCGCTGAGGATGCGGGCGGCCCTTTCCAGCGATGCCTGCCCGCTGGCCGTCAGCGACATCTTGCGGGAGGTTCGGTGGAACAAGGTGGCGCGCAGCCGCGACTCCAGCCGGCTGATGGCCTTGGACACCGTCGGCTGCGACAGCGCCAGGTCGGCCGCCGCCTTCGCGAAAGAACCGGTTTCGGCCACCTTGGCGAAGATGGCCCAGGCTTCCAGGTCAGGCAGTTTGCTCATGGCATTTTTGGAATGAATGGTTTTCCACGTTTTCTATTCTCTTATGGGTCGCGGATGCCTACAGTGAAGCCGTCGCAACGTCAAAAACAGGAGCAACACCATGATCGAACGCCGCGCTTTTGAACAATTGGGTGGAGCCAACCACGGCTGGCTCGACGCCAAGCACCACTTTTCTTTCGCCGGCTACCACGACCCGGCGCGCATGGGCTGGGGGGCGCTCAGGGTCTGGAACGACGACACCATCGCCCCGGGCACCGGCTTCCCGGCGCATGGCCACGCCGACATGGAAATCATCACCTACGTGCGCGAAGGCGCCATCACCCACCGCGACAGCCTGGGCAACGAAGGCCGCACCGGGGCGGGCGACGTGCAGGTGATGAGCGCGGGCAGCGGCATCCGCCATTCCGAATACAACCAGGAGGCGGTGCCCACCACGCTGTTCCAGATCTGGATCATCCCGGACGGCCGCGGCCAGCCGCCGTCCTGGGGCGCCAAGCCTTTCCCGAAGGCTGATCGGTCCGGGCAGTTCGTCGCCCTGGCCAGCGGCCGGCCGGGGGACGGCGACGCGCTGCCGATCCGGGCCGATGCCCGCGTGCTGGGCGCGACGCTGAAAGCCGGCGAATCGGCGGAGTACCGCCTGGGCAAGGACCGCCG
>CBJNAE010000061.1:0-15151 GCA_966433995.1 uncultured Ideonella sp.
CCTTCGAAACCGCCGGGGATGACGGCCGCCTCGCCGGGGCCCACGTCCGTCGCGCCGCCCCGGGCGTCGTGCAGCCTCACCCGCCCTTCCAGGACGAAGAAATACTCGTGCTTGCCGGGCGGGAAGGCGATCCGCCAGCGGCCGACTTCGCAGGCCCAGATGCCCGCGACCAGCCCCGCCGGCCCGGACTCGTAGAGCATCCAGGTGCGGCGCTCGGGGTTGCCGGACTCGAGCCGGTCGGGCCGGGGGCGGTCGATGGCCGGCTCGGCGGGCGGCGGGTCGAAGCGCAGGATGCCGGGCATCCGCTCAGATCTCCTCGTAAAGCGGCAGCGTCAGGAACTCGGCGAACGCGTCCTGCGTGCTCATCCGCTCGAAGATCTCGGCGGCGCGGTCGAAGTGGCCTTCGAAGCCGCCGGCCTTGATCTTGGCCAGCTCTTCGGGGACGAGGGCCTTGACCATGTCCGCCGTCACCTTGCGGCCGTCGTCGAGCACGCCCTTGGGCGAGCGGATCCACTGCCACACCTGGCTGCGGCTGATCTCGGCGGTGGCGGCGTCTTCCATCAGGTTGTGGATGGGCACGCAACCGTTGCCGGCCAGCCAGGCGCCCAGGTAGTGGATGCCGACGTTGATGTTCATGCGCAGGCCGGCCTCGGTGATCGGCGCCTCGGGCTGGAAGTCCAGCAACTGGGCGGCCGTGACCTGGACGTCGTCGCGCTGCTTGTCGAACTGGTTGGGCCGGTCGCCTAGCACCGCCATGAATTCCTTCATCGCAGGCTCGACCAGGCCGGGGTGGGCCACCCAGCCGCCGTCGTAGCCGTCGGTGGCGTCGCGCTTCTTGTCGTTGATGATCCCCTGCATCGCGACGGCGTTCTTCTCGGGGTCGTTCTTGATCGGGATCAGCGCGCTCATGCCGCCGATGGCCGGCGCGCCGCGCTTGTGGCAGGTCTTGAGCAGCAGCAGCGCGTAGGCGCGCATGAAGGGCGAGGTCATGGTGACCTTGGCGCGGTCGGCCAGGCAGAAATCCTTGTCGACCTTGAACTTCTTGATGCAGCTGAAGATGTAGTCCCAGCGGCCGGCGTTCAGGCCGGCACTGTGCTCGCGCAGTTCGTAGAGGATCTCGTCCATCTCGAAGGCGGCCAGCACGGTCTCGATCAGCACGGTGGCCTTGATCGTGCCCTGCGGCAGGCCGAGTTCGTTCTGCGTCATCACGAAGACGTCGTTCCACAGCCGCGCTTCGAGGTGGCTCTCCATCTTGGGCAGGTAGAAGTAGGGGCCGGCGCCGCGGGCGATCTGTTCCTTGGCGTTGTGGAACATGAAGAGGGCGAAGTCGAAGATGCCGCCGTGCACCCGCTGGCCGTCCACCGTGACGTGCTTTTCATCCAGGTGCCAGCCGCGCGGCCGCACCTGCAGCGTGGCGATCTTGTCGTTGAGTTGGTAGGTCTTGCCTTTCGATTCGAGCGTCAGCGTGCGGCGGATCGCCTGGTAGAGGTTGATCTGCCCCTGAATCTGGTTGCTCCACACCGGGCTGTTGCTGTCCTCGAAGTCGGTCATGTAGCTGTCGGCGCCCGAGTTGAAGGCGTTGATGACCATCTTGGCGTCCACCGGGCCGGTGATCTCCACGCGGCGGCAATGCAGGGCCTTGGGGATGGGCGCGACTTTCCAGTCGCCGGCGCGGATCTGCGCGGTTTCGGGCAGGAAGTCGGGCCGCTCGCCGGCGTCCAGCCGCTTGGCGCGCTCGGCGCGCGCCGCGAGCAGTTGCTGGCGCCGAGGTTCGAAGGCGCGGTGCAGCTTGGCCACCAGTTCCAGCGCGGGCGGCGTCAGGATGGTTTCGAAGCCCGGCAGGATGGGGGCGTTGATCTTCAGGCCTTCAGGCAAAGCGAGCGTCATGGAGGGTCTCCTGTCGAAGAAAGAAAGGGGGTGGAACGGTGTCGAGTCACGGGACCGAAGCTGCACGGGCGGGCCGCGATGGTGCTAATTTATTGCATACTGAATATGACATTAAGTACGCTTACCGCGTTTTATTCCAACCTTTTTTAAATGAAATCCGGTAACGGAATGGACAAGCTCAAGCAACTGGAGTCTTTCGTCGCCGTCGCCACCAAGGGCAGTTTGACGGCAGCGGCCCAGGCCGAAGGCCTGGCGCCGGCGGTGGTCGGCCGGCGCATCGACGCGCTGGAAGAGCGCCTGGGCGTCAAGCTGCTGGTGCGCACCACGCGCCGCATCAGCCTCACCCACGAAGGCAGCGCCTTCCTGGAAGATTGCCAGCGGCTGCTGGCCGACCTGGGCAACGCCGAGGCCAGTGTCAGCGCCGGCGGCCTCAAGGCCAGCGGCTACCTGCGGGTGACGGCACCGGCCGGCTTCGGCCGCCGCCATGTGGCACCGCTGGTGCCGCGTTTCCTCGCGATGCACCCCGACATGAACATCTCGCTCAACCTGTCCGACCGGGTCGTGGACATCGTCAACGAAAGCTTCGACTGCGCGGTGCGCGTCGGCGACCTGCCCGACTCCAGCCTCGTCAGCCTGCGCCTGGCCGATAACCGGCGGATGTGCGTGGCCGCGCCCGGCTACCTGCAGCGCGCCGGCACGCCGAAGCATCCCCAGGAGCTGGCGCGGCATGAGTGCCTGGCGCTGTCGAGCGATGCCAGCCAGAGCCGCGGTTGGGCCTTCCAGGTGAACGGCGCGGTGGTCTACATGAGGCCAGGCGGGCGCCTGGATTGCAGCGACGGCCAGGTGCTGCACGACTGGTGCCTGGCCGGCCTGGGCATCGCCTGGCGCTCCACCTGGGAGGTGGCCCAGGAGGTGAAGTCCGGCAAGCTCGTCGCCGTCCTGGAGGAATTCACCGCGCCGCCCAACGGCATCTATGCGGTTTTCCCCCAGCGCAAGCACCTGCCGCTGCGGGTGAGGTTGTGGATCGACTTCCTGAAGCAGACCTATGGCGAGGCGCGCTACTGGGGCGAAGGGCCCGGCGCGGCCTGATGCCGCCGGGCCCGCTTCGGCAGCCGTCGCCTCAACCCTTCGCCGCGTCGCTCACGCACTTCTTGACGAAGCTGTTCTTGGCCGCGCCGGCCAACTTCTTGTCGGCGGCGGCCGCGTCGCAGCTGGCTTTCGAGGTGTCGGCCTTGGCGTCTTTCTCGCATTTCTTGATGAAGCTGCCCCTGGCCGCGCCCGCCAGCTTCTTCTCGTCGGCCTTGGCCTCGCAGCCGGCGCCGCCGGCCGCGCCGGAAGCGGGCGCCGCGGGCGTCGCAGCGGCGGCGTCGGCTTCGCACTTCTTGAGGAAGCTGTCCTTGGCCGCGCCGGCCAGTTTCTTCTCGGCGGCGGCTGCGTCGCATGCAGCGTTCTTCGCATGCGCCGGCACGGAGAAAGCAGCGGCGGCCAACGACAGGGACACGGCGATCATCAGGTTCTTCATCATGGCGTTTCCTCGATGGTTGAAGTGGGACGGGAAGCTCCCAGGGCGCGGGAGGCCCTGGCGGATGGCAGCGGGAGAAACCGCCGTCTTCCGCGGCGGCTGACATTCAACGCGCGCCGGCCCGGTCCGGCTGACCGGGCAGCCGGCCGGCGGCGTCACATGATGCGGCGCGGGTGCGCGATGGCCTCGTGGGCGGCATGCAGGCGGCGCACCAGCACGCGGATGAAGGCGGCATCGAACAGGTGGCGGCAGTTGGCGCTGACCTGGAGCAGCGTCTCTGGCACGAAGGAGATGGTGGTGGCCGCCTTGGTGACGATAACGTCGGTGCTGTGCTTGCGCAGCTCGGGGCTGGGCGCCAGGTAGGCCATCTCGCCCACCGACGTGCCCGCGCCCAGCAGCGCCACGCGCGTGCCGTCGCGGAAGACCTCGACCTCGCCCTGCGCCATGATGTGGAAGGTGCGCCCCTCCTCGCCTTTGCGGAACAGCGCATGGCCGAAGTTGAAGCGCTGCCATTTGGCGCGGTGCACGACCTCCCAGAGCTCGACGTCGCCGAAGGCAGAGAAGAAATCGAGGCTGCGCAGCAGGTTGAAGCGCTCGGAGTCGAGCACGCCCTGCAGCTGGCCGCGCGGCACGAGCTGCGAGGAGATGAGGCCCGACAAGGCCTGCGCGAATTCGTTCCAGTCGGCGAAGCGCTCTTCGGGCCGCTTGGACAGCGCGCGCTGGATCACGCCGTCGACCGCCGGCGCCAGCTCGGGCCGCAGCGCGGTCAGCGGCGCCGGGACCACGTTGTAGATCTGGTGCATCATCGCCGAATGCACGTGGCCGTCGAAGGGCGGCCGGCCGGCGATCAGGTGGTAGAGCACCGCGCCGAGCGAATACATGTCGGCGCGCGCGTCGAGCGTCGCGCCGTCGAGCTGCTCGGGCGACATGTAGGCCAGCGAGCCCACCCGGTGCACCTGGGTGACCTCGGCCGCCAGGTTGAGCACGCTGCCGAAGTCGGAGACCTTCACGTCGGTGATGGCGCCGTTGTTCAGCACCACGAGCAGGTTGGCGGGCTTGACGTCGCGATGGATCAGCCCCTGCCGGTACATGTAGCCCAGGGCCATCGCGCACTTGAAGCCGATTTCGACGATCAGCTCGAGCGACAGCAGCTGGTCGGCGCGGCAATAGGGCCGCAGCGTGGCGCCCGCGACGTATTCCATCACCAGGTAGGGCGCGACCGGGTCTTCCACCGCGTCGAGGATCTGCACCACGTTCGGGTGTTGCAGCCGCCCCACGAGGGCCGCCTCGGCGGCGAAGAAGCGGGCCGAGAAATGGTCCTCCTGGGCGTCGGCCAGGGCCGAAGGGCGCACGCGTTTGATCGCCACGTCCCGGCCGTTGAAGTCATCGTGGCAGAGGAAGACCTCGCTGGTGGCGCCCTCGCCCAGCTTGCGCAGCACCCGGTATTTGCCGATGTGCGAAGGCAGCCCGGGATCGACCCGCGGCTCTTCCGCCGGCGGCGCGGCGCCTCGGCCGCCGCTGCCGATCGGATGGCCGGTGTTGGACGCCAACACACCGAGATTGGCGCCGGAGCGCTGGCCCTCGCCCGAGGTGAATGTGGAGGTGCTGCTGGCGCGCGCGCGGGGCTTGGGCGATGGGGGCTTGGAGGAGGTGCTCAAGGCGGGTGGCTCACGGCAAGTGACGGCTAGGGGCGGCGGACGACAGCGGTTGGCTTGGGCGCGGGGCGGGAACCCCCAACGGCCCGACCCGGTCGAGGACCCCATCAAGCGTAACGTCAAACCATAGCGCCCGCGGGCACTTCTTTCAATCCGGTTTTGCGGCCGCGAGGTATCGAATTGCGCTGCGCGCCGGTGCCGGCAGGCCGGCCTGGCCGGAGCGCCAACTTAGAATTCGCCCATGATCCAAGCCCAACAAGAACTGCGCGACGCGCTCGGAAAAGCGATAGAACAAGTCAGCCCCGGCGCCCTGGCCGCCCAAACCGCGGTGGCCGCCTTCGAACTGCCCAAGCAGGCCGCCCACGGCGACCTGGCCTGCACCGCGGCCATGCCGCTGGCCAAGTCCCAGAAGAAGAACCCGCGCGAGCTGGCGCAGCAGCTGGTCGACGCGCTGAACGCCCAACCGGCGGTGCAGCGCTGGGTGCAGGCCCTGGAGATCGCCGGCCCCGGTTTCATCAACTTGCGCCTGAAAGCCGCGGCCAAGCAGGCGGTGGTGTCGGAAGTGCTGGTGGCGGGCGACCGCTTCGGCCAGCAGCCGCCCGGCGGCGCCAAGGTGCTGGTGGAGTTCGTCTCGGCCAACCCCACCGGCCCGCTGCACGTCGGCCACGGCCGGCAGGCCGCGCTCGGCGACGCGATCTGCAACCTCTTCGCCGCCCAGGGCCGCGAAGTGGTGCGCGAGTTCTATTACAACGACGCCGGCGTGCAAATCGCCACGCTGGCCGCGTCGGTGCAGGCTCGGTTGAAGGGCCTCAAGCCCGGCGACGCCGCCTGGCCCGAGTCGGCCTACAACGGCGACTACATCGCCGACATCGCCCAGGACTTCCTGGCCAGGAAGACGGTCGCCGCCGACGACCGCAGCTTCACCGCCTCGGGCGACGTCGACGACCTCGACGGCATCCGCCAGTTCGCGGTGGCCTACCTGCGCCACGAGCAGGACCTGGACCTGCAGGCCTTCGGCGTGCGCTTCGACAACTACTTCCTCGAGTCCAGCCTCTATGCCGACGGCTTGGTGGAGTCCGCCGTCGAACGCATCAAGGCCGCCGGCAAGACCTTCGAGGAAGGCGGGGCGCTGTGGCTGCGCTCCACCGAATTCGGCGACGACAAGGACCGCGTCATGCGCAAGTCCGACGGCGGCTACACCTATTTCGTGCCCGACGTCGCCTACCACGTGCGCAAGTTCCAGCGCGGCTTCGCCCAGGCGATCAACATCCAGGGCAGCGACCACCACGGCACGATCGCGCGTGTGCGCGCCGGGCTGCAGGCCGTGGGCCTGGGCGTGCCCGCCGGCTACCCGGACTACGTGCTGCACAAGATGGTCACGGTGATGCGCGGCGGCGAGGAGGTGAAGATCTCCAAGCGCGCCGGCAGCTACGTGACGCTGCGCGACCTGATCGACTGGACGGGCAGGGACGCGGTGCGCTTCTTCCTGATCAGCCGCAAGGCCGATACGGAATTCGTCTTCGACGTCGACCTGGCGCTCAAGCAGAACGACGAGAACCCGGTGTTCTACGTGCAGTACGCCCATGCCCGGCTGAGCAAGGTGCTGCGCGACTGGGTGGGCGAGCGCGGCGGCCGGCTGGAGCGCCTGGCCCAGGCCGACTTGTCCCTGCTGACCGCGCCGAGCGAATCGGCCCTGATGCTCAAGCTCGCCGAATACCCCGGCATGCTGGCCGGCGCGGCGGCCAACCTGGCGCCGCACGACGTCGCGTTCTACCTGCGCGAGGTGGCGGGTGCTTTCCACAGCTACTACGCGGCCGAGCGCTTTTTCGTGGAAGATGCGGCCCTCGCCGAAGCGCGCCTGGCCCTGCTGGCGGCCACCCGCCAGGTGCTGCGCAACGCGCTGACGCTGCTGGGCGTGGGCGCACCGGAATCGATGTGACCGGCGCCGCGGACGAATCTTGAAGAGAACGAACGGATGAGCAACAAGCAACGCGGTGGTTTCCTGATGGGCATGATCGTGGGCCTGCTGATCGGCCTGGCCCTGGCCCTGGGCGTGGCGCTGTACGTCACCAAGGTGCCGGTGCCCTTCGTCAACAAGGTGCCGCAGCGGACGCCCGACCAGGACGCCGCCGAGGCGCAGAAGAACAAGAACTGGGACCCCAACGCGCCGCTGAGCAACCGCACCGCCCGGCCGAACGCGGCCAGTGGGCAGGTCAGTGCCGAGCCATCCGCGAGCGCCGCTGCGCAAGGGGCGTCGGCCACACCGCCGGCACCGACCACCGCCGCGGCCTCCGGCCCCGAAAGCACCCGCGACCCGGCGGCGATCCTGGCCGGCCAGAGCCCGGCCGCGGCGCCCGCGAAGATGCCGCCCGAGACGGCGGCGGCCAAAGCCACCGGCGACGGTTACTCCTATTTCGTCCAGGCCGGCGCCTATGCGCGCACCGAAGACGCCGAACAACAGCGCGCCCGCCTGAGCCTGCTGGGCTTCGACGCAAAAGTCACCGAGCGCGAGCAGGCCGGCCGCACCGTGTACCGCGTCCGCGTCGGTCCCTACGGCCAGAAGGAACAGGCCGAAGCCACCAAGACCAGCCTGGACGGCGCCGGCATCGAATCGGCGCTCGTGCGGGTGCAAAAATGACCGCGCCCATGAACTTTGCCGTTCGCGGCGACTCTGTCCATCCGCTGCACGTGCAGTTCACCCGAGGATTCCCCATGAAACGTCGCGCCTTCTCCCAACAACTGCTCGGGCTGGGCCTGGGAGGCAGCCTGGTGCCCCTGGCGGGCGTGGCGCAAGCCCAGGACGCACCGGTGGAAGGCAAGCAATATGTGCGCCTGACCCAGCCGCTGCCGGTCCCGGCCACCGGCAAGATCGAGGTGCTGGAGTTCTTCTGGTACGGCTGCCCGCATTGCAACAACTTCGAACCAATGCTGGAAGCCTGGGCCAAGAAGATCCCCGACGACGTGGCTTTCCGCCGGGTGCCGGTCGCCTTCCGCGACGAGCCCTTCGTGGCGCACCAGAAGATCTTCTACGCGCTGGAACAGCTCGGCCTGGTCTCTACGCTGCACCGCAAGGTGTTCTATGCCATCCACGTCGAGCGCGCCAAGCTCGACAAGCTGGCCGACATCTCGGCCTTCATGGCCAAGAATGGCGTCGAGGCCGCGAAGTTCAACGAGGCGTTCAACTCGTTCAGCGTCAACACCAAGGCCACCCAGGCCCGCAAGCTGGCCGAGGCCTACCGCATCGACGGCGTGCCCGCCATCGGCGTGAACGGCCGCTTCTGGACATCCGGCACCTTGGCCGGAACGCCGGAGCGCTCGTTGGCCGTGACCGACTTCCTGATCGGGCAAAGCCGCAAGAAGGCCTGATCGGCCCCTCCCCCCGCTCGACCCTCAACAGGTCGACAAACCGGGGGTTTTTCCTCCGAATTGTCATTCCGCATGAAACGGCCGGGCTAGAATGCCCTGCAAGTTTCATGCCCTATGACACACCCACACCTTCCCCCCCCCCTTTGGAGCCACCGGTTGGTCGGCGTGCTCTGCTTGTTGGCTTTCGGTCTGCTGACCGCGCCGTCCACGGCCTGGTCTGAAAAGGCGGACCGTCTCAAACCCTTGAACGTCGAAGCCGATGCAGGCCGCTACGACGACTTGAAGCAGTCGGGCGTCTTCACCGGCAACGTGGTGATGAGCAAGGGCAGCCTGGTGATGCGCGCCAACCAGTTCGACGTCAGACAGACGCCCGAGGGCTACCACCAGGGCACGGCCCTGGGCGGCGCCGGCCGGCTGGCTTCGTTCCGGCAAAAGCGCGACGGGCTGGACGAAGTCATGGAAGGCGAGGCCGAGCGCATCGAATACGACGCCAAGGCCGATGTGCTGCGCCTGCACAACCGCGCGGTGATCCGCCGGCTGCGCGGGGGCGTGGTCGTCGACGAGACCGCGGGCAACCTGATCACCTACGACAACTTCTCCGAAGTCTTCACCGTCGTCGGAGGCCCGGGCAGCGCCAGCCCCGGCAACCCGTCGGGCCGCGTGCGCGCGGTGCTGTCGCCGCGCGAAGGCACGGCGGCGGCCCAGGAGGCCGCGAGCCAGTCGCCCGCCACCCCCGCGGCCCCGCCGCTGAAAACCTCCCCCGGGCTGGGGGACAGGCGATGAACGCCGCCGCCGTGCCCGGGGCCCCCCGCAAGGAGCCCGGCCGCCGCCTGGACGCCGTGGGACTGCAAAAGAGCTACGGCGCGCGCAAGGTGGTCAAGAACGTGCACGTCTCGGTCAACGCCGGCGAGGTGGTGGGGCTGCTCGGCCCCAACGGCGCGGGCAAGACCACCAGCTTCTACATGATCGTAGGCCTGGTGCGCGCCGACGCCGGCGAGATCTCGATCGAAGGCCAGCGCGTGGAGCGGCTGCCGATCCACCGGCGCTCGCGCCTGGGCCTGTCCTACCTGCCTCAGGAGGCCTCGATCTTCCGCAAGCTCAACGTCGAGGAGAACATCCGCGCCGTGCTGGAGCTGCAGGTCGGCGCCGATGGCAAGCCGCTGAAGAGCGCGGCGATCGAGAAGATGCTCAAGGGCTTGCTGCAGGACCTGGGCCTGGAGAAGCTGCGGCGCAGCCCCGCGCCGGCGCTGTCCGGCGGCGAGCGGCGCCGGGTGGAGATCGCGCGCGCGCTGGCCACGCAGCCGCGCTTCATCCTGCTGGACGAGCCTTTCGCCGGCGTCGACCCGATCGCGGTGCTGGAGATCCAGCGCATCATCAATTTCCTGAAGAGCCGCGGCATCGGCGTGCTGATCACCGACCACAACGTGCGCGAGACGCTCGGCATCTGCGACCGCGCCTACATCATCAGCGACGGCACCGTGCTGGCCCAGGGCACGCCCACCGAGATCGTCGACAACGCCGACGTGCGCAAGGTCTACCTCGGCGAACACTTCCGCATGTGACCGGCCCGCCGTCGCTCGACCCATGAAGCCCTCCCTGCAACTCCGGCTGTCCCAGCACCTGGCGCTCACGCCGCAGCTGCAGCAGTCCATCCGGCTGCTGCAGCTGTCCACGCTGGAGCTGCAGCAGGAAGTCGAGCAGATGCTGGAGCAGAACCCCTTCCTCGACGTCGAGGAAGAAGCCGCCCCGCTGCACGAGCCGCTGAGCGAGCGTCTGACCGCCGCCGAGCGTGTCGGCGAGCGCGAGAGCGAAGCCGCGGCCGCGTCCGACACCCAGCACGACGCCGGCGACGACGCCCCCGCGCTGGATGGCACCGAGTTCGGCACCACAGAACGGGAGGACTGGGAGAACGGCACCGAAAGCGAGGACTTCGACGGCATCCGCGAGCTGCCCAGCACCGCGGCGCAGGGCGCGGCCGACGACGACTTCGACCCCCAGGAGCGGCAGACCGCCGGCCTGAGCCTGCAGGACCACCTTCGCCAGCAGCTGGTCGGCATGCGGTTGTCGGAGGAGGACGCCGCGGCGGTGCGCGTGCTGATCGAGTCGGTCAACGACGACGGCTACCTCGAAACCTCGCTGGAGGAGATCGCGGCGGCGTTCTCCGAAGACGACTCCGAGCTCGAAGAACTGATGGAGCGGCTGCAGTGCGCACTCAAGTGGCTGCAGGACATGGACCCGCTCGGTGTCGGCGCCCGCGACCTCGGCGAATGCCTGGTGCTGCAGCTGCGCGCGCAGCCGCGCTGCGAGGCGCAGATGGTGGCAGTCATCGTCTGCAAGAAGCACCTGGACCTGCTCGCCCGGCGTGACCTGAAGAAGCTGATGTCGGTCACCGGCGCCGACGAGGAGCTGATGCGCCAGGCCCAATCGATGATCACGCAGCTGGAGCCCAAGCCGGGCCGGCCCTTCAGCCGCGCCGAAGACAACGTCATCGTGCCCGACGTGATCGTGCAGAAGGCCGGCCGCGGCTGGCGCGTCGTGCTCAACCCCGACGTGATGCCCAAGCTGCGCATCAACGACCTCTACGCCAACGCGATCAAGCAGCAGCGCGGCGCCGGGGCGCAGAACGCCGGCCTGAGCGGCCGGCTGCAGGAGGCGCGCTGGTTCGTCAAGAACATCATGCAGCGCTTCGACACCATCCAGCGGGTGTCGCAGGCCATCGTCGAACGGCAGAAGAATTTCTTCAGCCACGGCGCGATCGCGATGAAGCCCCTGGTGCTGCGCGAGATCGCCGACGAACTCGGCCTGCACGAGTCCACCATCTCGCGCGTGACCACCGCCAAGTACATGGCCACGCCCTTCGGCACCTTCGAGCTGAAGTATTTCTTCGGCTCGTCGCTCAACACCGAGGCCGGCGGCAACGCCTCCAGCACCGCGGTGCGGGCCTTGATCAAGCAGCTGGTGGCGGCCGAGAACCCCAAGAAACCGCTGAGCGACAGCCAGCTGTCGACCATGCTCGAAGAGCAGGGCATCCAGGTGGCCCGCCGCACCGTGGCCAAGTACCGCGAGGCGCTGAAGATCGCCCCGGCCAACCTGCGCAAGGCGCTCTGAGATGGCGCTCCCGTTGTTCCTGCCCTGCGCCGCCGGGGTGGAGGCTTTGCTGGCGGAGGAAGTCGGCCGCATCCTGCCCGGGCTGCCGCTGCAAACGGCGCGCGGCGGCGTCGGCCTGGAAGGCGGGCCGCAAGAGGTGATGGCGCTCAACCTGCAATGCCGGCTGGCGCAGCGGGTGCTGGCCGAGGTGGCCGAAGGCCCCTATCAGGGCGAGCACGACATCTACGAGCTGGCCCTGGGCGTCGACTGGACGCAGTGGATCACGCCCCGGCACACCCTGCGCGTGGACACCACCGCCCAGCGCAGCCCGCTGCGCAGCCTGAATTTCGCGGCGCTGAAGGTGAAGGACGGCGTCTGCGACCGCATGCGCGAGCATTTCGGCGAGCGCCCGAGCGTGGACACCCGCCACCCCGACCTGCCGTTGCTGCTGCACCTGGGGCCGGAACGCGCCTCGCTGTACGTCGACACCTCGGGCGAGCCGCTGTTCAAGCGCGGCTGGCGCGAAGACAAAGGCGACGCGCCGCTGAAAGAGACACTCGCCGCCGCCATGCTGGCCGCCGCCGGCTGGCGCGGCACGCCGGAAGAAGGCGGTGCCCTGCACGACCCTTGCTGCGGGTCCGGCACGATCGCGATCGAGGCCGCCCAGATCGCCTGCGGCATCGCCCCGGGCCTGAAGCGCCGCTTCGCTTTCGAGCGCCTGCTGCCCTTCATGGAAGAAGAAACGCGTGTCCAATGGCAGCAGATGCGGCAGCGCGCGCAGGCCGCCATCCATCCCGCCGCGGTGCCGATCCACGCCAGCGACGTTTCCTTCCGAATGGTGGACTTCGCCCGGCGCAACGCCCAACGCGCCGGCGTGGAGGCCTGCATCACCTTCCACGGCGGCGACGCGCTGGAACGCCCGGCGCCCGAACTGCCGGAAGGGCTGCCCGGCACGCTGGTGATCAACCCGCCCTATGGCGAGCGCATCGACGTCGGCGGCAAGGCCGGCCAGCATGCCGCCGCCACCCGCGCGTCCAAAGAAGACCGCGACACCCCCGCCGACTTCTTCTCCCGCCTGTCCGCCCACTGGAAACAGGCTTACACCCGCCATGCCGCGGGCTGGACGGCTTACGTCCTCAGCCCCGACATGAAACTCGCGACCGCCATGCGGTTGAAGGAATCCCGCCGCATCCCGATGTGGAACGGGCCGATCGAATGCCGGTTTTACCGCTTTGACTTGGTCGCGGGGACGATGCGCCCGGGCCATCAGCCGAAAAAATAGGCGGCTTCCCCGCACCGCCATTACCGCCCCCGGAGACATCTTGAGCGCACCATATTTGGGCAGGATGTAAGTAAGTCCTAATTTCGACGGTTTTTCACGGCTTCATTTGCTGCGAATTCAAGGACCATCAAAGATCAGACGAATACAGCAGCGCAGGATCCGTGCAACCTGCCATCGGCTGAAGTTGAGTCTGGATGTAAGAGCGTTTTGGTGTGCCAAGTATTTCCTGTACATAGGCACACCAAGGCCTCAGCATTAAGTGTGCGCTGACATTCTGCGCATTTTTTGGTGGGTGCTGTAGTGATGTTGCGAGTTGCGAGTGGAAAGAAATCCAGCTTTCGGGCTGTTGGGACCAAGGTTCAGACTTCTCCCCGAGGTGCGTGGTCTCAAACCGTAGGGATGGTGGTTCTGACAGCCCTCCTGGGAGGCTGCGGCGGTGGCGGCGGTGACGATTTGGGGGGTGCCAACCTCGCCACCACCGCCCAGCAACAACAGGCGGGCGCCTCGATGGACGGCAACGGCGAGCAGATTTCCAAACGCGCCCTGGGCACCGCCCCGGGCGACGTCCCGGCCAGCCGGGCCGAAGCCGCGCGCTTCCTCAACCAAGCCACCTTCGGTGCCACCGAGACGCAGATCAATCGCGTGATGGCCCTGGGCTACAGCGGCTGGATCGAAGAGCAGTTCAACAAGCCCCGCAGCAACCACCTGGCCGACTGGGAAGAGTGGGAAGCCGCGGCCAAGGCCGAAACCGGCAACTCCATCGGCCAGGACGGCGTGGTCAACTCCTTCTGGAAATCGGCCGTCAGCGGCCAGGATCAGTTGCGCCAGCGCGTGGCCTATTCGCTGTCGCAGATCTTCGTGATCTCGATGCTGGAAGACACCGTCAGCGGCAACCCGCGCGGCGTGTCGCACTACATGGATCTGCTGGCCAACCGTGGGCTGGACAACTACCGCTACCTGCTGGAAGGCGTGGCCCGGCATCCGATGATGGGCTTCTACCTGTCGTCCATCCACAACCGCAAAGCCGACCCGGCCACCGGCCGCGTGCCCGACGAGAACTTCGCGCGCGAATCCATGCAGCTGTTTTCCATCGGCCTGCACGAGCTGCAGCAGGACGGCCAGCCCAAGCTGGTGAACGGCAAGCGCGTGGAGACCTTTACCTCCGCCGACATCACTGGCCTGGCCAAGGTGTTCACCGGCTGGAGCTCGGCCTGCCCGGCCTACCCTGCCGATAGCTGCTTCCTGACCGACGCCGCCAACGGCGCCTATGACCCCGACCGCAGGCTCAAGCCGATGGTGGGCTACCCCAAGTACCACGCCTCCGAGGAAAAGCGCTTCCTGGGCACCGTCATCCCCGCGCAGAGCCCGGCTGACCCCGAGGCCAGCATGAAGATCGCGTTGGACACGCTGGCGCAGCACCCCAACGTCGGCCCCTTCATCGGCAAGCAGCTGATCCAGAAGATGGTCACCAGCAATCCGAGCCCGGCCTATGTGGCCGCCGTGGCCGCGGCCTTCGACGACAACGGCCAGGGCGTGCGCGGCGACATGAAGGCGGTGGTCCGCGCGGTTCTGCTGCACCCGCAGGCGCGCGCCACCTCCAACACTTCGGGCCTGGTGCGCGATCCATTGCTGCGCGTGACCGCCTACCTGCGCGCCTTCGGCTACACCTCCGACACCAATCGGTTCCGCGTCGGCAACACCGACAACGCGGTGTCGTCACTGGGCATGACGCCCATGCGCGCGCCCTCGGTGTTCAACTTCCACCGGCCCGGCTACGTGCCGCCCCGCACCCAGGCCGCCAGCCTGGGCCTGTCGGTGCCGGAGATGCAGTCGGTGCAGGAGACCACCGCCGCCAGCTACGTGAACGTGATGCGCGACACAGTGGCCTACGGCTGGGGCCAGCACAACGTGGTGGTCAACGGCGTGAAGCTGAACCGCCGCGACATGCAGGCCGACTTCAGCGCCGAACTCGCGCTGGCCGACAGGCCCGACCAGCTGATGGACCGCATAAGCGCCAAGTTGATGCCCGCCGGAATGCCCGCCGCGCTGCGCACCGAGATCGAGACCACCCTCGGCAAGATGAAAGCCCCGCCGGCGCTGTATGCCTCGGGCTCCAACCAGAAACAGGTGGACGAGGCCAAACGCAATCGCGTCAATGCCGCCTTGCTGATGACGCTGGCCTCGCCCGAATACCAGGTTCAGAAGTGAACCGCCCGACCATCGAGGCCCTCCCCATGAAACACCCCGTCAACCTTGCTTCCCGCCGGCTGTTCCTGCACCAGGCCGGGGCGCTGTCCGCCCTGGGGGCGATGGAGCTCCGCCTGCGCACCGCCGGCGGGATGCTCACGACCC
>CBJNAE010000062.1:0-15104 GCA_966433995.1 uncultured Ideonella sp.
CTGGGCGGTGGGTGGTCGGCGGCTTGTTGGCTCAAATCATCGAATCGCGGCCGGGCCCCTGGCGGTGGCATGGGGGCCGGAAGGTGCAGGCGGCGGCAGCCTGTGTGTCTGTCTGTCTTTGCTCAATGAGATCGACCGCTCAAATGCGCATCGGCATGACCACGTACTTGAAGCCCGGCTGTTCGGGCACGGTGATCAAGGCGCTGGAGTTGTTGTCGTGCAGCTCGATCTTCACCATCTCGACGTTCATGTTGGCCAGCGCGTCCATCAGGTAGGTGACGTTGAAGCCGATCTCGATCGCGTCGCCCGCGTAGTCGATTTCGATCTCTTCCTTGGCTTCTTCCTGCTCGGCGTTGCTGGAGGCGATGCGCAGAACGCCGGGGTCGACGTTGACACGCACCGCCTTGAACTTCTCGCTCGTCAGGATGGCGGCGCGCTGCAGGCTGGCCAGCAGTGGCGCGCGGCCCAGCACGATGGCATTCTTGTGGTTCTTGGGGATGACGCGGTTGTAGTCGGGGAACTTGCCTTCGACCAGCTTGGTGACGAACTCCATGCCGCTGAAGCTGAACTTGGCCTGGTTGCCGGCGAAGCGCATCTCGATCGGGCCGCCGCTGTTGTCGCCGTCCTTCTCGTCCTTCAGCAGGCGCTGCAGCTCCAGCACCGTCTTGCGCGGCAGGATGACTTCCTGCTTGGGGATCTCCACGTCCAGGTTGGCCTGGGCCAGGGCCAGGCGGTGGCCGTCGGTGGCCACCAGCGTCAGGCTCTTGCCCTCGGCCACGAACAGGATGCCGTTGAGGTAGTAGCGGATGTCGTGCACCGCCATCGCGAAATGCACCTGGTTGATCAGCGCCTTGAGCGTCTTCTGCGGCACGCTGAACATCGGGCCGAAGTCGGCGGCCTCCTGCACCAGCGGGAAGTCGTCGCTGGGCAGCGTCTGCAGCGTGAAGCGGCTCTTGCCACCTTGCAGCGTGAGCTTGTTCTGGCTGGAACTCAGGGTGACGACCTGGTCGGAAGGCATGGAGCGCAGGATGTCGATCAGCTTGCGCGCGCCGACCGTCGTGGAGAAGTTGCCCGCGTCGCCGTCGAAGTCGACCGTGGTGCGGACCTGGATCTCCAGGTCAGAGGTGGTGAACTCGATCTGCCCGCCGCTCTTGCGCATCAGCACATTGGCCAGCACGGGCAATGTGTGCCTGCGTTCCACGATGCCAGCCACTGCCTGCAAGGAACTCAACACTTTTTCTTGCGCTGCCTTCAAGACAATCATGTCATCCTCTTAATTTAGTCGTAGTTAGTAAAGGGAGGCGGTTTTCTGTGGAGAACCGCATTTTCTCTTTTTCCATCAACGGTTTAACCACTGGGCAAGTCTGTGTGGCGCGGCGGGTGTTGCGCCGGGACGGACCGGCAACAACTTCGGATGCCGCCGCTGGCCTGTGGACAAGGCCTCCCTTGTTCAAAAGTTGTCCCCAGGCTTGTGCTTTGACACGGGGCGCGGCTTCGTGGTTCGGGCATCGTCGGCTTCTTCTTGTCGTGGTCCGTCGTCCGGTGCGTCAGCCTTTGAGCGTCTGCTCGAGCACGTGCAGCTGCTGGTTGAGCTCTGAATTCTTCTGGCGCTCCGCGGCCATCTTGCGCACCGCGTGCAGCACCGTGGTGTGGTCGCGGCCGCCGAAAAGCTCGCCGATCTCGGGCAGGCTCTTTTGCGTCATCTCCTTGGCCAGGTACATCGCGATCTGGCGCGGCCGGGCGATGCTGGCCGGGCGCTTCTTGCTGTACATGTCGGCCACCTTGATCTTGTAGAAGTCGGCGACGGTCTTCTGGATGTTCTCCACGCCGATCTGGCGGTTCTGGATCGACAGCAGGTCTTTCAGCGCCTCGCGGGCCAGCGCGATGTTGATTTCCTTGTGCGAGAAGCGCGAGTACGCCAGCACCTTGCGCAGCGCGCCCTCCAGCTCGCGCACGTTGGCGCGCACGTTCTTGGCGACGAAGAAGGCGACGTCTTCCGGCATCGGCGTGCCTTCCAGCTCCGATTTGCGCATCAGGATAGCCACCCGCATCTCCAGCTCGGGCGGCTCGATGGCCACCGTCAGGCCGGCGTCGAAACGGGAGGTGAGGCGCTCGTCGATGTCCACCAGCCCCTTGGGGTAGGTGTCGCTGGTCATGATGATGTGGGCCTGCTTGGCCAGCAGCGCCTCGAAGGCGTTGAAGAATTCCTCCTGCGTGCGTTCCTTGCCGGCGAAGAACTGGACGTCGTCGATCAGCAGCAGGTCCAGCGAGTGGTACTTGGCCTTGAGTTCGTCGAAGGTCTTGCGCTGGTAGTTCTTCACTACGTCGGTGATGAATTGCTCGGCGTGCAGGTACAGGACGCGCGCGTCGGGCTTGTCGGCCAGCAGCGCGTTGCCCACCGCGTGGATCAGGTGCGTCTTGCCCAGGCCGACGCCGCCGTAGATGAAGAGCGGGTTGTACATGCGGCCCGGCGCGCCCGCCACATGCAGCGCGGCGGTGCGGGCCATCTGGTTGGCGCGGCCGGGCACGAGGGTGTTGAAGGTCAGGCCCGGGTTCAAACGGTTGCCGCCCATGGGGTTGGACCCGCCGCCTCCCGAAGAAACCGCGGCTCTGGCGGTGGATGGGCCGGCGCCATTCGCACCGGCGGTTTTTTCCGACGGCTCGGCGCTGCGGCGGCCCGCCGCCGAAGGCGAGGTTTGCGCGGCCGTGTCGCGCAAGGCCAGGGCGATGTCCAGGCGCACCGGCTTGCCCGCCAGTTCGCTCAACAAGGCTTCGATTCGCCCGGCGTATTGCGTGCGGATCCAGTCCAGCTTGAACCGGTTCGGCACGCGCAGCGTCACCACCGTGCCGGCGTCGCCTTGGTCGGTGACATCCGCCGCGGGCAAGGGCCTGATCCAGGTGTTGAATTGTTGTTCGGGCAATTCGGCGGCCAAACGCTCGCAACCCCGCAGCCACAGATCGGCACTCATGTTGTGGAAAAGTCTCCTTCAGAGCGGCTGGATTCTACGTCGCAAACACCCCGGATTCCGAGGTTATCCACAGTTCGACATCGGGGCGTGAATCCGTCGCAAGGCTAAGGCGCGCGTTGCAAGTCTTTGACTTATCAGGGTGTTTTTGGTGTAATAGTGGGTTTCCCGGATCGTTGCCAGGTAGCCATCGCGGTTGCCGAGGCCAGCCAAGTCGTTCGTGCCTTTGCCATGAAGCAGCTGGCAGCGGCAACAGGGCTTTGCGGGAAATAAACACAGCTTGAACCTGTTGGGAACATGGGGTCGGCCGGCGGGAATCGCCCGGCGTGTCCATGCTTCGCATTTCAGCGTTGAGGCATCGATTGACCCAGATAGAACCCGCAGGACCAGACCATGAAACGCACCTTCCAAGGCTCCAAAGTTCGCCGCGCCCGCACCCACGGCTTCCTCGTCCGCATGAAGACCCGCGGCGGCCGCGCCGTGATCAACGCCCGCCGCGCCAAGGGCCGCAAGCGCCTGGCCGTCTGACGAAAGTCGGACACCTCGGGTCGGCGGCCGGTTTGCTTGCCGCGGGGCGACTGCCTTGATCGGCCGCATCGTGCGCTCCGCCGATTTCGAACGCGTGATGGCCGCCCCCGGCCCGGTCAAGAGTCGCCATTTCGTCCTGCACCACTTGGCCGATGTGCCGAGCCTTCCCTTGAAGCCTCAGGCCGTCAGGCGGCGCCAAGCCGAGTTATCAACAAGCCCGGTCGAATCCCGGGGCGTGTTTGTGGATGACTCGGCGCCCCAAGCTTCCGACACCCAGCCAGACGCCGTCTGGCTGGGTTTGGTGGTGCCCAAGCGGCATGCCAAGCGCTCGGTCACCCGGACGCTGCTCAAGCGTCAGATGCGCGCTGCCGTGCAGCGGCAGCAGCAGCCCCCCTTGACGCCGTTGCGCCAGGGCCTTTGGGTCCTGCGGCTCCGGGCGGCATTCGACCCGGCCCAGTTCACCAGTGCGGCGTCGGCGGCGTTGGCCGAGGCCGTGCGCGAGGAATTGCGGCAGTTGCTGGTTCAGGCCGCCTCGAGGGCCCATCGCGGCGACCCGAAAAAAGACGGGGCCCGATGAGCGCCGGTTTCATCGCCGCCGCCGCGTCGTTGCCCCGACGTTGCTTGATGGCGCTGGTGCGCGGTTACCGTTTTTTCCTCAGCCCGTGGCTCGGCAGCGCCTGCCGTTTCGAACCCACTTGCTCGGTTTATTCCCTACAGGCGCTGGAGCGCCACGGCGCGCTGGCCGGAACCTATCTGACAATGGCGCGCCTGGCGCGGTGCCATCCCTGGTGTGAAGGCGGCTGTGACGCCGTGCCCGAGGAGCTGCCCCGCCTCTTCACCCGATTGACCTCCACGACCTCAGAAAAGACGCTCCCATGAACGATATCCGCCGCACCGCGCTTTGGGTGGTGTTCTCCATGTCCCTGATCTTCCTGTGGGACGGTTGGCAAAAGCACAACGGGCATCCTTCGATGTTCTCGCCGTCCCAGGCCCAGCCCCAGGCGGCGGCTCCGGGCGCTGCGCCGGCTTCGGGCGGCGCGTCCTCGTTGCCCGCCCCGGTCGCCGGTGGCACGGCGAAGGCGGAGGTTCCGGGACCCGTGCCTTCCGAAGCACCCGCCGCCGCGTCGCAGAAATTCGAGATCGCCACCGACGTGGTCAAGGCCACCTTCGACACCCGCGGCGGCGACATCGTCCGCCTGGAACTGCTCAACCAGGTCGACCAGAACAACCGCAACCAGAACGTGCTGCTGTTCGAGCAGTCCGCCCAGCGCTTCTACACGGCGCAGACCGGCCTGATTTCCGAGAACAGCGCCGCCGCGCTGCCCAGCCACAAGACCCCCATGAACCTGGTCTCCACCGACCGCACCTTGGCCGATGGGAAGAACGAACTGCAGGTCAAGCTGGAATCGCCGGTGGTGGGCGGCGTCAAGCTCGTGAAGACCTTCACCTTCAAGCGCGGCGACTACGTCATCGGCGTGCGCCACGAGGTCGTGAACACCTCGTCCGAGCCGGTGAACCCCCGCCTGTACCTGCAGCTGGTGCGCGACGGCAACCCGCCGCTGGGCGAATCCAAGCTCTACTTCACCTTCACCGGGCCGGCGTTCTACACGGGTGAGACCAAATTCGCCAAGGTCGACTTCAAAGACATCGAGAAGAACAAGACCAGCCACGTCACGAAAGCCGACAACGGCTGGGTCGCCATGGTCCAGCACTATTTCGCCTCAGCCTGGCTGATCGACCCGCCCGGTTCACCCGAAGGCCCGAAGACCCCGCGCGAGTTCTTCACGCGCAAGGTCGACACCAATTTGTACTCGGCCGGCGTGCTCGTCTCGCTCGGCGCGGTCGCCCCCGACCAGACAAAGACTTTCGAGTCCTACCTGTTCGCCGGCCCGCAGGAAGAAGACAAGCTCAGCGCGCTGGCGCCGGGCCTGGAGCTGGTCAAGGACTACGGGATGTTCAAGATCCTGGCCAAACCGCTGTTCTGGCTGCTGACCCAGTTGCACAAGCTCATCGGCAACTGGGGCTGGGCGATCGTCGCCCTGGTGGTGTTGTTGAAGATCGCCTTCTACTGGCTCAACGCCAGCGCCTACCGCTCGATGGGCAAGATGAAGGCGGTGGCACCGCGCATCACCGAGATGCGCGAGCGGCTGAAGGACAACCCCCAGCAGATGCAGCAAGAAATGATGCGCATCTACCGCGAAGAGAAAATCAACCCGATCGGCGGCTGCCTGCCCATCGTGGCGCAGATGCCTTTCTTCATCGCGCTGTACTGGGTGCTGCTGTCCACCGTGGAGATGCGCAACGCGCCCTGGATCGGCTGGATCACCGACCTGTCGGCTGCCGACCCTTATTTCATCCTGCCCCTGTTGATGACGGGCACCAGCCTGCTGCAGACCTGGCTCAACCCGACACCGCCCGACCCCATGCAGGCCAAGATGATGTGGATCATGCCGCTGCTCTTCTCGGTGATGTTCTTCTTCTTCCCGGCCGGCCTGGTGCTGTACTGGCTGACCAACAACATCCTGTCGATCGCCCAGCAATACCTCATCAACAAGCAGCTGGGTGTGTTGAACAAATGAGCCCAGGTGGTCCTGCCGCCGCCCGCCAGAACAAAGGCCCCGGTCTCCCACCGGGGCCTTTTTCTCTTCCGGCGGGGAAGTCCGGGTTTGCGATAGTCAAGTCCACCCCTTCCTGCGCCGATAGACCACTTTCAAGCACACCATTGCACCTCTCATGCGGGGTGAACGGCCCTTGACGCGGCAGCACCGGCTCGGCCAGCAAACGCCTTGCCGGCAACCTGCCGCCTCACGCGGCCAGGAGGCCGCCGGCTCCACCATGCGGGTGCGCCGGCCCCTCCCCCCGCGCCAACATCCAACCACCGCGGCCTCTGGGAAAATGCCGCGATGTTGCCGACACCGCCGCTGACCTCCGACCCCATCGCCGCCATCGCGACGGCTCCCGGCCGGGGCGCCGTGGGCATCGTCCGGCTGTCCGGCCGCGATCTCGGCGGGTTGGTCCAGGCCCTGTGCGGCCGGGCCCTGCAGGCCCGCCACGCCACCTACCTGCCCTTCCTGGACGGCCAGGGCCAAGCCATCGACCATGGCTTGGCGATCCACTTCCCCGCCCCCCACTCCTACACCGGCGAAGACGTGCTCGAACTACAGGCCCATGGCGGCCCCGTGGTGCTGCAACTGCTCTTGGCGCGCTGCCTCGAAGCGGGTGCCGGCATCGGGCTGCGCCTGGCCGAGCCCGGCGAATTCACGCAGCGCGCCTTCCTGAACGACAAGCTCGACCTGGCCCAGGCCGAAGCCGTCGCCGACCTCATCGACGCCAGCACCGAGGCCGCGGCGCGCTCGGCGAGCCGGTCGCTCAGCGGTGGTTTCTCGGCCGAAGTCCATGGTCTTCGGGATGCGCTGGTCCGGCTGCGCATGCTGGTCGAGGCGACGCTCGATTTCCCGGAGGAAGAGATCGACTTCCTGCAGAAAGCCGATGCCCAGGGCCAGCTGGACGGCTTGCTGCAAGCCTTGGCCCGGGTGCTGGACAAGACGCAGCAAGGCGCCCTGCTGCGCGAAGGCATGACCGTCGTGCTGGCGGGCCAGCCCAACGTCGGGAAAAGCTCCCTGCTCAACGCGCTGGCCGGCGCCGAGCGTGCCATCGTCACGCCGGTGCCGGGAACCACCCGCGACAAGGTCACCGAGACCATCCAGATCCAGGGCGTGCCGGTGCATGTGGTCGACACCGCCGGCCTGCGCGACAGCGATGACGAGGTGGAGCGCATCGGCGTGCAGCGCAGCTGGCAGGCGATCGAGACTGCCGACGCCGTCCTCTTCCTGCACGACCTGACTCGGGTCGGCCAGGCCGACTACCAGCGGGACGACGACGCCATCGCCGAACGCCTGCTGCCCGCGGTCGGGCGCCGTGGCGACCGCCTGCTGCACATCCTCAACAAATGCGACCTGCCCCAGCCCGGTGGTGAAGGCACCGCCGACGGGCTGTGGCCCGGCGCGCTGCGGTTGTCCGCGCGGTCCGGCCAAGGCCTGGACGCCTTGCGGGACAAGCTCCTGCAACTCGCCGGCTGGCACGCAGCGCCCGAGGGCCTGTTCATCGCCCGCAAGCGCCATGTGAAGGCCCTGGACGACTGCCGCTGCCACGTCGAGGCGGCGCATGCCATCCTGGCCGACCACGCGGCCGCGGCCCTGGACTTGCTCGCCGAGGAACTGCGCCTGGCCCAGCGCCAACTCAGCCTGATCACCGGCGAGTTCAGCGCGGACGACCTGCTTGGCGAGATCTTCAGCCGCTTTTGCATCGGCAAATAGCGGGCGCGGGTTTTGCCCGCCGAGGGCGCGCCGCACTGGGGGCGATGGAAGGCCGCGCGAGGCCGACCAGTGGCTGCATGCCTACGGGCTTCAGTGCTTGGCGCATCGCCCATCGCGGTCGATAATCAGAATGCAACAAAAACAAACAATGTCCCGACTGGGCCAGGAGATTCAATGGAACTGACCGAACTGGTCGACGTGATCCAGACCTTGAACGCCGAAGACGCTTTCCGCGCCCGCCTGACCCCGGACCAATGGCGCAGCGTTTCCACCTACCTGAGCAAACACGAGGTGCGCGCCGGCGACCTGCTGATCAAGCAGGGCGACACCGACCGGTCGCTGTACTTCCTTGGCGCGGGCACCTTGCAGGTTTTCGTCACCGGGGGGCCGCCGGGCAGCAGCCGCATCGCCATCCTGCGGGCCGGTTCGGTGGTCGGCGAGCCCGGCCTCTTCGGGGATGGCCCGCGCATGGCCAATGTCGAGGCGATGACGCCCTGCACGGTCTGGGCCTTGCGCGGCCCTCGCCTGGAGGAGCTGTCCCAGCGCTCGCCAGCCCTGGCCCTCGAACTGTTGAGGGCCGCCGGCTGCGTGATGGCCGTGCGCATGCGCGCCAACCTGACGCGCCAGATGCCGTTCAGCTGAGCGGACCGGACTGCCGGCGCGGCGGCGCCGCGGACAGGCAAGACGATCCCTGCGCGGCCGGCTTGGCCCAGGCCCGCTGCCGTCTGAGGCTTACCGGGGCATGGATGGCTGGAAGTTCCGCAATCCCGGACAATCGCCGCATGACCGTCTCCCGAAGCGCCCAGGCCCCGAGTTTTTCCAATGCCGACTTCCGGGCGGCGCTCGGCCTGTTCGCCACCGGCGTCACCATCGTCACCGCCCGGGACGCCCAGGGCCAGCCGGTGGGTCTGACGGCGAATTCCTTCAATTCCGTGTCCTTGGCGCCGCCACTTGTGCTCTGGAGCCTGGCCAGCGCCGCCGGCTCGATGCCGGCCTTCAGCCGAGGCTCGCACTACGCAGTCCACATCCTGGCTGCCGACCAGCGCGAGCTGGCCGAGCGTTTCGCGCGCAAGAACGTCAGGCGCTTCGACGGCGTGTCTTTCCACGAAGGCGCGGCGGGCGTGCCCATCCTGGACGGCGCGCTGGCCGTGTTCGAGTGCTTCAACCGCAGCCAGTATGAAGAAGGCGACCACGTGATCTTCGTCGGCGAGGTGGAGCGCTGCACCCACCGCTCGGGCGCGCACCCGCTGATCTTCCACGGCGGCCGTTTCTTCACCGAGCTGCCTTTGTTGTAGCGGCGGCGTCCGCCGCCGGCGGGCCGGACTTTTCGAGGTCGAGGAACATCCAGTTCTCCTGCATGAAGGGGTGGCGCAGGTAGCCCACCACCTCGGGCGCGGCGATGTCGGTGGCCATGCGGTGGGCATGGACCTTGTAGGGCATGTAGGCCACGAGCAGCCTGGCGGCCTCGCGCATCGCGGCCATTCGCTGCGGGCCGTCGCCGAGCCGGGTCTGCTGGTCGAACAGCGCGTCGAAGGCGGGCAGCTGGAAGAACGCCAGGTTGGCGGCGCCGGCCTGCGGCCCGTAGGCCATGGCGAGGAAGTCCTCCGCATCGGGCGTGGTCGCCGCATTGCCCAACACCCACATCATCAGGCGCCCGGCCCGGGCCGACTTGAGGTGTTCGGGCCAGGGGGCGATTTTGAATTCGATGCGCACTTTGATCGCCCGCATCGCCTTGGCCCAGACTTCGTTCAGCCTGCGGTAGCGCTGGTCGCCCAGCGAATGGAATTGCAGTACCAGGGGCCGGCCGTCGGGCAGGTCGCGCCAGCCGTCGCCGTCCTTGTCGACGTAGCCGTACAAGTCGAGCAGGGCCTGGGCGCGGCCGGGGTCGTGCTGGCTCATCTCGGTGCGCAGCGCCGGGTCGTAGCCGTAGGTCATCGGCGGCAGGATGCTTTCCGCCGGCGCGGCCTGGTTGCGCCAGACGTGGCGGATCTGCTCCTGGTTGTCGTGGGCCATCGCGATCGCCCGGCGCAGCGCCACTTTGTCGGGCGTGTAGCCGCCGACGACGGGATGCTTCATGTTGAAGAAGGAGAAGAAGATCTCCGGCTGCGCGCCCCGCTGCAGCTGAAAGCCGCGCCGCAGCAGTTCGGGCGACGGCTGGTTGCCGGGGAAGACGGTGTCGATGTAGGTTTCGGGCACCCGCTGGATCAACTGGTGTTCGCCGTTCAGGAACGCCAGCCAGCGCGGCTGGTCCTCCTCGATGATGGCCACCTCCACCCGGTCCAGCATCGGCAGCCTGCGGCCGCCCAGCCGCTTCTGGATGGCCTGGGCCTGTTCGTCGCCCTCGGCGGGCTCTGCGTCGAAGACCATGGCCCGGAAACCCGGGTTTCGCGACAGCACGATGCGCGAGGATCGCTCCCAGCCCGTCAGCTGGAACGGCCCCGTGCCCACCGGATGCTCCCCCACCCGGTCGCCGTGCGCCTCGACCACCTCGCGCGCCACGGCGGGCAGGTTCGTCAGGCTGTACAGGAAGCGCGGCCGCGGTCGCGCCAGCGTGAAGCGCAGGGTATAGCGGTCCAGCACCTGCAGGCCCGGCACGTCGCGGGCGTAGTCGAAAGGCCGCTTGGATTTGAGCGCCGCATCGGCCAGGGCCTGCAGGCCCACGATCTCTTCTTGTTCCAGCCCCACCTGCAGTGGGCTTTTCCAGCGCGGGTCGTAGATGCGCTTGATCGAATACGCATAGTCGGTCGCCACCAGTTCGCGCGGCTGGCCTTTGAAGGCCGGGTCGGGCGTGAAGTAAATGCCGGGCCGGACGCGCACGGTGTAGGTCTTGAAGTCGCTGGAAACCTCGGGCATCGCCTGCGCCGTCAAAGGCTTGAGCCTGGCCGGCCGGGCGAGGTAGTCGTAGGTCAGCAGCGATTCGAAGATGTGGCCGGTGATGGTGTTGGAGTACAGGTCCGAAATCTGCGCCGGGTCGAAGGTGGTCTCGGCGACGGGGAAGGCCAAGCGCAGCACCTTGGGCGCGGGTGCCACCGCCGGCTGGGCCAGGGCCAGCCCCGTGGCCGCCAAGCTGGTGGCCAGCCACGAAGCGGTCAGCGAAAGAAAACGGGGGAACGATGGGAAAAGTGTCATGGAATCCGGAATCGCTCGGGGGTAGAACGGCGCAGTGTAGGGCGGCGATTTCGATGGCAAGCCAGAGCGTGGCGACCCGTAAACTGCCGTGATGCCCACTGACGACGACCTCTTACCTGCCGCGACCTGGCGTTGCGCTGCCTTCCCCTCGCTCAGCCTGGCCGAGCTGCACGACATCTATGCCGCGCGCCAGGCCGTGTTCGTGGTCGAGCAGCAATGCGCCTACCTCGACGTGGACGGCCTGGACAACCAAGCCTGGCACCTTGCTGCCTGGACGCCGCAGGAACCCCTGCCGCTGGCTTACGCGCGACTCTTCCCTCCCGGCGTCAAATACGCGGAAGCCTCGGTCGGCCGGGTGCTCACCACGCCGCCTGCGCGCGGCAGGGGCTGGGGCCGCGCCCTGGTCGCGCGCGCCGTGCAGGAGTGCGACAGGCTGTTCGCGTGCCCTGCATTGCGCATTTCCGCGCAAGCCCATTTGGCGCCCTTCTACGCAGACTTCGGCTTCCAGGCCGTGGGCAAGCCGTACCTGGAAGACAACATTCCCCATGTCGAGATGCTGCGGCCTGCGCTGAACCCGTCGAAACGCCAGACATGACCGACTCTTCGTACCCTCCACCGGAATTGACGACTTGCGGCCTGGATTCTTTTTCGGGGGCCCCGGTGGACGCCGCATCCAAGGATCGGATCGCGACGGCAAGAGCCGCGGTCCTTTTGAATACCTGTGGCTTCTTCGCAGCGTTGTTCGACCCGGCGGGTCGATGCCTGTACGGTAATCCCGCCGCCCTGGCCGCCTGGCCCCATCTCGCCACGGCGCCTGGGCGCACGGGGCATGAAGGCGACTTCGCAAGCATGTTCGTCGCCCCTGACATGGGTGCGGTGATCCAGGAGATTGTCCGCCGGGACGGCATGTTCGCCGACGAAG
The DNA here is from genome assembly GCA_966433995.1 of uncultured Ideonella sp. Classification (GTDB taxonomy): domain Bacteria; phylum Pseudomonadota; class Gammaproteobacteria; order Burkholderiales; family Burkholderiaceae_C; genus JANPCX01. The sequence goes on from CBJNAE010000062.1 coordinate 11,862, forward strand.
TATTGATGACGGCGGACCGCAGGCACACCCTCTGTGACGTGCGGGTCACCACCGTTGTCGACCCATGTTCTTCGCAGGCGGGCATGGCCCTGGTGGCCACCGACATCAGTGAACAGGCCGCGGTACGCCGCCTGACCGTCGAAATGCAGCAGGCGGCCTTGGCACGGGCGCAGTCCGAAGCCCGTGACGCCAAGGTTGAAGCAGAAGACGAGCGCCGCAACAGCGTGCTGGCGCGCAAGATGTTCGTGGCGCGCGCGTCGCACGAACTGCGAACTCCGCTGCAATCGTTGACGGGCTACGTGGAACTGCTCGCCGTTGCGCCGGGTGAACTGCAGAATTCCTTGCCGGAGATGCAAGACGCCTGCGCGCAAATCCAGGAAATCGCCGACGACCTGATCGACTTCGTCCGTGTCGACGCGATCGAAGTGTCGAAGGTGAAGTGGCTGAATGTTGACAAGTTCTTCAAGAAGACCGTGGCCCCGCTTTCCAAGCGGGCGAAGGCGAAGGGCCTGCAGTTCTCCCTTGTCGTGAAGGACGCGGCGAAGTTGGAAGTCGAAGTCCACGAGGGACGGGTGCGGCAGGTTGTGACGAACGTTTTGGGCAATGCCATCAAGTACACGCCGTCCGGCTCTGTATCTATCGAGCTGGACCTGGTCCAGGATGCGCTATGGAAACCCGGCCTTGCTGTCACTGTGGTCGACACAGGCATCGGCATGCCGCCAGGCGCCGCCCAGAAAGTGATGTTGCCTTTCACCCGCGGTGCTGAAGGCCGCCGTCTCGATCCCCAGGGCTTGGGCCTTGGCCTTTCCATCGTCCAGACGCACGTCGCGGAGATGGGGGGGTTGATCAGCATCGTTTCACCACCGGGTGCGGGAACCACGGTGATTGTGGTGATCCCCTGCAAGGTAAGACCTGAGCAAAGATAATCGCCTTCCAATGACCCGCAGCAAAGAGAAACCGGCTCAGTCCCCCGAGCCAACGGATGTTTCCACATCCACATCCACATTGATCACATCGCTCCTTTCGTCCCACGGAGTGGGCGAGCGAAGCTGGCGAAGCACCGTCGCGGAAGTCATCGGATGCGACATCTCCACTGCCCGCCGGTTGCTGTTGAACCAGGAAGCGATCAAGGTGTCGCAACTGCGACTGCTGGCCAAGCACTTCGGCACTTCGGTTTCCGCCATGTTCAAGGCGGCCTACCCGGACGAGGGGGCCAACCCGGATTCGGAAGCCGCCACACTCCAAATTTCAGGAGACTCGAAAGTGCCTTGCCGGGTGGTGACCCGGCCGATCAGCCTGCATGCGAAGGCGCCGCTGGTCGCCGTGCGGACTGAAGAGGGTCTCATTGTCGAATTGGGATCCCGGATCACAGGCAACGCACCTGTCGCCGCGGTGGTGCAATTGGATTTGATGCAGGAAGGCAGGCCGCCAAGTCCACACTCCATCGCGGTGCTGGATGACGTTTTGCCTTTGGCGCTGGTCAAATTTTTGAACGTCCAGGGTTTCAACGCGGTGGCCTACGAAACCGTCGAACCCGTGCTCGAGAGGGTGCACTCGGCGGAAACGCGACCCGACGCCTACGTCCTGGACTGGACGCTCCAACACGGCACGACGTCCCTGGAACTCATCCGGGAGATCCGTCGTGTCGACCCCGAGTGCCCCATCCTCCTCCTGACGGGGACCATCGAGGCCAATGAAGGGGCCATCGGTGATGCGGTGAGCCTTTACGACCTGGAAGTCAACACCAAACCCGCTTCCTTTCGCATTTTGGCGAACCGACTGGCCTCTCTGCTCGGGCAGACCTCACCCCTCCCATAGTCCGGCGGCTCGTTCACGGGCCGTCTTGAAGCGCGTCGTCCTTACAGCCGAAGTGCTGGTTGACGCGCGGCATCGCCGTTCGGCTCCCAAAACGATCTGGTGTGCAAGCAGCCCAGGCATGTTTCTCATCAGCGTCTATCGGTTGAGGCCGGATCCACCGCTGTTCGCTGACAAAAGCCCAGATGGCGACGCCGGGAAGTGCGATGGAAGCTGGGATTTCAAAAGTTCTTTTTTCCACGAGATCAAAGTTTTTTGCACGCACAAATAATTTGTGTGCAAAAATGCATCCATTCAAAGAGACGGATGTAAAAATGCATAGTTCTCGCTCATTCGAGGTCGCGCGCTGCCATCCTCCGCCGGCCCGAATTTCACCTCTCCAGGGCCATGACATCCCGATTCCCATGCCGATGAGTTCGAGAGGCCACGACACCGTGATCCATCGTCTCGCACTGCTGTTGCGCCGTGTTGAAGAAAGTAAAGAAACGGCTGAGGCAGGAAGATTTTTCAACGCGAACCTCACTGGCTCACACCGTGAGCTAGTGCGTCGGTAAGCTCTCATCATCTGCTTGAGGGAATGATTTTTGTGGTTCCCAAGTGCTAGATAGGCCAAAGATCGGAAAGAAAAGAAGGGCCGACTGCTGAAGTTTCAATCGCTGTCATCACGTCAAAAAAATGAATCCAATCGATCCATCCACAGCCGTTGATTTCGACGGCTTCGCCAATCAACTGGTGCTTTCCCGCGTCTTCCAGGACTTGCTGAAAAAGCCGGAATCAGACGATGAGGCCGACCCGGGAACCGTGGCATCGAACGAAATCAACAGGCCCATCGCTGCTGCCATGGCGCAAGCGGTCACCGGGTTCGGTGACTAGGGCCCCAACCTAGCGCAAGGGCCAGCCGGCCCTCATTCATGTCCAAGTTTTCAGGCTGTTCACACAGCCTTGGTTTCGCTCGTCCTCCAAATGCCCGCGCCCCGTTTTTTCAGGTCCTTTCAGCGTTATTTCTGGGTCTGCATCGTCGCATTCCTCGGCGCTGCGGCGCCGTGCATGGCGCAGGACATCCCCTGGCGCAAGCAGAACTTCGACCTGCAAGCCAAGGACGAGCCCTTGAATGTTTTTCTGAGCCGCATGCTGACCCTGCACGGCTTGGCAGCGACGATGAGCCCGCCGATCGCCAGCGCCAAGGTCAACGGCCGCTTCCGCGGCCCGGCGGAAACCATCTTCCGCGAACTCGCGGACACCTACGGCCTGACCTGGTACCACGACGGCTCGCTGCTGCACATCTACAGCCTGGCCGAGATGGAGTCGCGCATGCTGCAGGTCAACCCGGCGGACGTGCTGCGCGTGGAGCGCACGCTCAAGGAGATGCGGCTGCTGGACACACGTTTCCCGCTGCGCATCGCCGCCTCGGAGGGCCAGATCCTCGTC
>CBJNAE010000063.1:0-15003 GCA_966433995.1 uncultured Ideonella sp.
CGGTGATCGAGGGGAACCGATTCTCCGATCGCGAAGGCTCGATGGTGGGTTATGTTGAGCCTGCTTGGCGCGCGCTAGAGGTGGCGGTCAGGGACAACCACTTCCTGGCGTGCGGTAGCCAGACCGGGGTGGGCTTGAGCGTGCATTCGGCGCGCAAACTGCTGGTGCAGGGCAACCGCTTGGAGGACTGCGGCAATGGTGGCCCGGGGGGCTATGCGCTGGACTTCCGCTCCGGTGCCTCGCAATGGGTCTCGCTGATCGGCAACGTGTTCACGTCGCCGACGGGCAAGACCCGCGTTGCGGTCCAGCGTGAAGCCAACCACCAGCTGGACGCCGCGACCAACAAGTTCCAGGGCAACGACTTGAATGGCCTGCCGAACAGGTTCGAATGGGCTTGAGCGGCTGAAGCGCGGGCGGTTCTCATTCGTCAAGGGGAACGTTCTGGGGCGCGGTTGCGGGCCCGCACGGCCCTGCTCGCGTAACCACGTTCGGGAACCGAGGACAATCACTTGGAAAGCGATGGCGCCCACACGCCTTTCATAGAACCATGCCAGCCCCGCTACAGCCCCGGTATGGCAACCCGCCCCATGCTGACCATTGACCCCCGCTCGATCGTCTTGCTGGCGAACTTCATCTCCGTTTTCTGTCTGGTCGTGCTGCTGATCATGTGCCACAGTTTCCCCCGGTCCATCGCCGGGCTGCGAGAGTGGGCCTGGTCCTGCGGCATCGCGATCCCGGCCTCCGTCCTGCTGTCCGCGCGCGGACACATTCCGCCGCTGCTGTCCGTCGTCGCGGGCAACACGCTGATTGCCGGCGTTTTCCTGCTGATGCACGCCAGCCTGCGACGCTTTGGCGGCCGGCCCGCGCGCCACCACCGCCTCGCAGCGGCGCTAGCGCTGTTCGCCCTGCTGTGGACGTGGGTAGCCCTCAGCGGCAATTTCCCGCGCTACGGCATCCTGCTGAGCAGCCTGAGCAACATGATCATCATGGCGGCCTGCGCCGCGGCGGCCTGGTCCCCCCGCGGCCACGGCGCTGCGGGATGGCTCAGCGCTGGCACCTTTGCGGCCGGGGTGCTGGTGATGGGCCTGCGGTTCACCACCGCCCTAGGGCAGCTCGACGCACCGCCCGCGCTCTTCGACACCTCGCTGGTGCACAGGGCCTACCTGACGACCTACCTCATGGTCTTCCTGGTGGCCACATTCGGCTTCATGCTGATGGCTGGCGACCGACTACGCAGAATGCTGCAGGACATGAACCGCAATCTGGAAGACGCGGTGGCCGAACGCACCGCCGACCTGCGGCAGGAGATGCACCGCACCCGCGAGCTGGAGCGGGCGCTCGCGCGGGTCGCCGACGGCGAGCGCCGCCGCATCGGCCAGGAGCTGCACGACGACCTCGGCCAGCAGCTCACCGGCATCAGCCTGTCGGCCAGGGCCGTCGCCACCGAGGCCGGCGGCCAGGCGCCGGGGCTGGCCCGGCTGGCCAAGGCACTGGAAACCGCCGCCGTCGAGTCCATCGGCAAGCTGCGCCGCATCGCTCATGGCCTGATGCCGGTCGGCCCCGGTGCCGGCCGCCTGCGCGACGCACTGGCCCGGTTGGCGTCTAGCGTGTCCACTCTGTCGCCCGTGGCCTGCTCGTTCCACCACGGGGGCCCGGTCGATGTCGACGACGAGGACGTGGCCACCCACCTGTTCCGTATCGCCCAGGAGGCTGTGAACAACGCGGTGCGCCATTCGCGGGCCAAGCGGGTGCTGCTGCGCCTGGACAAAGTGGGCGGCAAGGTCTCGCTGAGCATCCTCGACGATGGGATTGGCATTGATGGTCGGGCAGCCGGGCCAGCCCAGGGCGACCGCGGCATTGGCATGCACATCATGGCGTTCCGGGCGTCGCTCATCCACTACAGCTTCGCCGTGGAGACTTCGCACGGCCGCGGCACCGCTATCAAGGTGACGCAATGCTGATGGAAGCCGGATCCCCGCCGTCGGAACGCCCGATGGGCATCCTGCTGGTCGACGATCATCCGGTCGTTCGCATGGGCCTTGCGGCGATGCTCGGCCATGTCGGCCGGCCGGTCGAGGTGCATGAGGCCGCAAACGCCTGCGGCGCGCTGGCGCTGGCCCGCAGCCATGCGCCGAGGGTGGCGCTGGTCGACCTTTCCCTGGCGGGCGAAATCTGCCTGCACCTGATCGGCAAACTGCGCCAGGCCGCGCCTGGCATCGCGGTGCTGGTTGTCTCGATGCACGAAGAGCGCGTCTACGCCGAACGCGCGCTGCGTGCCGGTGCGATGGGCTATGTGATGAAGCACATGGCTTCCGATTCGGTCGTCCACGCGGTTCAGACCGTCTGCGCGGGCCAGGTGTGGCTGTCCGAGGCGATGCGCGGCGTGCTGATCAATCGCGTGGCCGGGAAGGCTCGCACCGAGCGCGTCGACAAGCTAGCGGCGCTTTCCGAACGCGAGATGCAGGTCTTTCGCCTGCTCGGCCGGGGCTTCAAGAAGGCCGACATCGCGCTGCGCTTGAACCTGTCGCCCAACACTGTTGAAACCTACCGCGCCCACATCAAGCACAAGCTGTCGGTCGATTCCGGCGCGGGCCTCTACCGGATGGCGTTCCTGCACATGCAGAAGGAAGAGCCGTCGCCGGAGTGAGGGGCCGTCAGGCACGGCGGTGGGAGCGGGCCCCCAACCCCGGCACTTTCCCGCAGGCGGGAGGGTGAAGGGCCCGGATGCGCTCTCCACCGGAGCCGGGAAGAGTGGGGACTGCGGGTGCGCCCTTTCCCCGGCCCCGCTGTCAGTGGGAAAGAAGCCTCATATGTCCAAGTCTCTCAGCCGCCTGTACAAGGTGCGTTCGCTCAACTTCAGGTGCCGGGCCAGCTCCTTACGCGTGCCCTTGAATGACAGGGCTTGGCGCGCCAGGGCCTCGTCGGTCGGCCTGCCGCGGCGGTGGGCCGCCGCCGGGGCGCCGGCCAGGGCCACGGTGCCGGCCGACGTCCCCTCTGGCGGCGCCGCCACCTGCATGTGCGCGGCGCGGATCACGCCATCGTCCGCGAACAGCCGGGCGCGGTCGAGCACATTGCGCAGCTCGCGCAGATTGCCGGGCCAGTCGTGCGCCTGCAGCCGCGCCATCGCGGCGGGCTCCACTGAGAGGCGCCGCGCCGCAGCCGCGGCCGGGTCGCCCGACGGCCTGCGCAAGAAAGACTCCACCAGCAGCGGGATGTCGTCCAGCCGCTCGCGCAGCGCCGGCAGGTGGATGGGGAAGGCGCTGATGCGGTAGTAGAGGTCCTGCCGGAAGCGCTCGTCGGCCACCATGTCCAGCAGCGGCTTGTGGGTGGCGGCGACCAGGCGGAAGTCGGCGCGCTGCGTCTGCACGCCGCCCACGCGGCGGAAACTGCCCGACTCGATCAGTCGCAGCAGCTTGACCTGCATCGCCAGCGGCACGTCGCCGATCTCGTCGAGGAAGAGGGTGCCGCCCTGGGCCGTCTCCACCAGCCCGGGCTTGCGCGCGACCGCGCCGGTGAAAGCGCCTTTCTCGTAGCCGAAGAGCTCGCTCTCGAAAAGCGTCTCGGTCAGCCCCGAGCAGTCCACCACCACGAAAGGCCCGCGTGAGCGGCCGCTGGCCTCGTGCACCGCCCGCGCGAACAGCTCCTTGCCGGTGCCGGACTCGCCCAGCAGCAGCACCGGCAGCGCCGACGGCGCCACCCGCCTCAGGCTGGCCAGCGCCTGGTTGAAGGCCGGCGCCCGGCCCACCAGGCCCGCGCCGCGCGCCTGGGCCGAGGCGTCGCGCACGGCGGTCAGCCGCTCGACGTAGGCGACGATCTCCCGCCGCTCGTCGAAGATCGGCCGCAATTCCACGTCCACATGCTCGGGCCCGCGCGGCGTGTGGTGGATGTGAAGCACCCGGTCGGGGCCGCGCACTTCGGCCGCCTTCTTCATCGGGCAGTGCTCGCCGGCCTGGTCGCAGGGGACGTCGTACCGGTGCGAGACGCGGTAGCACTTGTGGCCGAGGTGCGACTGGCCCGCGGCGCCGAACTGCCGCTGGTAGGCGGCGTTGGCGGCCAGGATGTTGTAGTGCGGGTCGAGCACGATCATCGGCTGCTCCTCGTGTTCGAGGAAAGAGACGAGGGCCTGCACCTGCGCGGGGGTGGCGGCCCGCGGGTGGGTGTTGGGCAGGCGCGGCGACTGGGGCATGGCTGTGATCCTCTCGGCAAAGGGGGCTCGGCGGCAGAGGCCGGTACATGCCGCTGCCACCACTGCCATTTTCTGCCACCTGGACTGCCAAGCCCGCTGCCGATGGCCCGGGACGGCGGCCCGCCGCATCCGCCGCACTGGATTTCATTCGGCCGGGCGCCATTGAAAATCCACTGGATTCAATGACTTGCGCCACAGGGCCCGAGGGTGTGCGCACCTGGCACGCGTCTTGTGTGAACCCCGCCGACGATGCAGTCCGGCACGACTTCCAACCACTGCTTTCCGATGTCCCAAACCGCCATTGCCATGCCCAAAGCCGACTCCCGCCTGCAGGTCGAAGTTTTTTTCGATCCGGCCACCAGCACCTTGAGCTACCTGGTGCTGGACACTACCTCCCGCCACTGCGCCTTGATCGACACCGTGCTCGACTACGACGCCGCCGCCGGCCGCACCTCAACCGCGGGCGCCGACCGCATCGCGGCCCGCGTGCGCGAACTGGGCGCCCAGGTGCAATGGATCCTGGAAAGCCACGTTCACGCCGACCACCTGTCGGCCGCGCCCCACCTGAAGCGGCAACTTGGCGGCCGCCTGGCCATCGGCGAACACATCCGCACCGTGCAAGGCGTCTTCGGCAAGCTCTTCAACGCGGGGCCGGATTTCCCCGCCGACGGCAGCCAGTTCGACCACCTCTTCGCCGACGGCGACACCTTCCGCATCGGCGGCCTTTCGGCCCGCGCGCTGCACACGCCAGGCCACACGCCCGCCTGCCTGACCTATGTGGTGGAAGACGGCGCGGGCGAGCGCGCCGCCTTCGTCGGCGACACGCTCTTCATGCCCGACTACGGCACTGCCCGCTGCGACTTTCCCGGTGGCGATGCGCGCGCGCTGTTCCGCTCCATCCACGGCAAAGTGCTGAGCCTGCCCCCCGAGACCCGGCTCTACATGTGCCACGACTACCGGCCCGGCGGCCGCGAAATGCGCTTCGTCAGCAGCGTGGCGCAGCAGGCGCAAGAGAACGTGCACGTGCGCCGCGGCATCGGCGAAGACGAATTCGTCGCGATGCGCACCGCCCGCGACGCCACCCTGGGCATGCCGGCGCTGATCCTGCCGTCGGTGCAGGTCAATATGCGCGCCGGCCACCTGCCGCCGGCCGAGGGCAACGGTGTGCGCTATTTGAAGATTCCGTTGAACGCGCCGCTGGGATGAGGGCATGGCCCTGACCCTGCTCCTGGGCGCCCTTGTCGGCGCCGTCCTCGGCCTCACCGGTGCCGGCGGCGGCATCCTGGCCGTGCCCGCCCTGGTGGCCGGCATGGGCTGGACGATGCAGCAAGCCGCGCCCGTCGCCCTGGTGGCGGTGGCGGTCGGCGCCGCCGTCGGCGCGGCCGAGGGCTTGCGTCGGCGGCTGGTCCGCTACAAGGCCGCCTTCCTGATGGCCGCCTCCGGCATCCCCGCCACCTCGCTCGGCATCCGCGCTGCACAGTGGCTGCCGCAGCGCACGCTGCTGGCGTTGTTCGCCGGCGTGATGCTCTGGGTGGCATGGCGCATGTTCGAACGCTCGCGCCTGCCGCGCCGCGACCCCTGCTTGCTTGCGCCGGATGGTGAAAGCGACGGCGGCGCCACGCCGCGCCAGGTCGGCCGCATCGACCCCGCCACCCGCCGCTTCGTCTGGACCTGGCCCACCGCCGCGCTGATCGCCGGCATCGGCCTGCTCACCGGCTTCACCACCGGCCTGCTCGGCGTCGGCGGCGGCTTCGTCGTCGTGCCGATGCTCAAGCGCTTCACCAGCCTGGCGATGCACGCGGTCGTCGCGACCTCGCTGCTCGTGATCGCGCTGGTGGGCCTGGGCGGCGTGGCCAGCGCGCTGGCCCACGGCGCCGACATGCCCGCGGCTGCCACCGCCTTGTTCGCCGCCGCCACCGCGGCCGGCATGCTGGCTGCCCGCGCCACGGCCGGCCGCGTGCCGGCCCGGCAGGTGCAGCGCGCGTTCGCGGTCTTGCTGGTGGCCGTGGCGGCGGGGTTGCTGTGCAAGGCTTTTGGCGTGGCGGGCTGAGTCGGGCGGTGCCGGTGCGCGCGGTGCGCCGGACCCCGGCCGGTTCTCACCTCGCGGCGGGGCATCCCAAGGCGGGCATGGAACGCACGATCTGGCGGGCGGCGTTCGACGTCGCGTCGCCGTGGGCGGCTCCGGCGAGGGCGGCGCGGTACCGGGCGATCGCGGTGTCCAGCTCGCCGCCGGGTTGGCACGACGGCAAGCCGAAGCGGTCGCAGAAGGCCGGCACCGTCGCCGGGGCCGCGGTCTTGGGAGGCAGGACCTGGTCGCGCAAGGCCTGGGCCGGATCGCGGGTGAGTTGCTGCAGCGCATCCGCGATTCCAGTCCAGCGCGCGAGCACACCCATCCGTTCGAGCCGCTGGCGGGCTTGCCTGTCTGGACGGGACAGGCGTTTGACAAAGGCCTCGGCCAGGCGCTCGCCCGACTGGGTCACCGCACCGAGGAAGCGTTCGTCCGCGGGTGTTTCGCCCGGCACCATGCTGATCCTGCGCAACCGCGCGGCGGCGCCGCGTCCGAGCGTCTTCTCGAAGGCGGCATCGAGCTCCGCGTTGAAACCGTGGGCGTCGGCCAGCCGGGCCACCCGGGCCAGCGGCCAGCCCCAGGATTGCCCGGAGGAGACCTCGGTGAGTTGATCGCCCACCTGGTAGAGCGCCTCTTCGATCTCGCTCGCACCGATGCCCCTGCGGCCTTGCGGCGAGTCGCGCCAGGCGTCCCAGGCCGCCAGTTCCTGCGCGCTGAACCCATGCCTGGCGACCACCGGCAGCACGTCGCGCAGGGCCGCCCAGTAGGGTTCGGGCGGCAAGTCCGCGTGGGCCTGGCCGGTCATCCACTGGAAAACCCCGTCGCTGGCGGCGACCATCGCCGGCGAAGGCCGCTTCGGGAAATCACGGTCCAGCCCGGTGCAGCGGTCCAGCAGCAGCGCGCGCCGCGCGTTCTCGTGCGCCACCAGCCAGAGGTCGATGCCCAGCATGATGTTCTCCCGCCAGGCGTCCGACCCGGCGAGGCCATGGGGCGCTTTCACCGCTTGCGCCTGCGCCTGCGCCGCAAGCGGCGCCACCGCCATCGCGCAGGCGAGCCAGGGCAGGAAGAGGGCCGAGCGGAGGGCGGCGGTCAGGGCGCGAAGCCGGGCGCTGCGGGGGGCGAGCGCCTGTTTAGCAAAGGAGCGTCTCATGGCGTGGTCCTCATGGTGTCGATGGTCGGGCCGCGATTTTCGCTGCGCGCCGTCCGGGCCGGCCTTGCCGTCACCGGCCGAGCCGTTACGCTTCGGTGTTGTCCGGCCCACTCTGTCCACCATGCCCATCCACATCGCCACCCCGACCATCGAAGCATCTTCAGGCAGCGCTACCGGCCAGCGCCTGTGGCTCAAGCTGGAAGCCTTGCAACCCAGCGGCTCTTTCAAACTGCGCGGCGTGGGGCACCCTTGCGAGGCCCATGCGGCGCAGGGCGCCCGCCGGCTCATCTCATCCTCCGGCGGCAACGCCGGTCTGGCGGTCGCCTACGCCGGGCGCCGCCTGGGGCTGCCGGTGCTCGTGGCGGTTCCGGAGACGACCAAGGAATGGCCGAAGACGCTGCTGCGCCGCGAGGGTGCCGAGGTGGTGGTGCACGGCAAAAGCTGGATGGAGGCCAACGAGCACCTGATGTCCCTGCGCCGGCCCGGCGACGCCTTCGTCCACCCCTTCGACGACCCGCTGCTCTGGGCCGGCCACGCGTCGATGGTCCACGAGGCCGCCGCCCAGGCCCCCAGGCCAGACGCGGTGGTCCTGTCCGTCGGCGGCGGTGGTCTGATGAGCGGCGTGCTGCAGGGCATGCACGCCGTGGGCTGGCGGGACGTGCCCCTGGTCGCCGTCGAAACCCTGGGCGCCGCGGCGGTCCACGCGGCCATCGGCGCCGGGCAGCCCGTCACCCTGGGCGCCGTGACCAGCGTGGCCACCTCGCTCGCCGCGCGCCGCGTGTGCGACAACGCCTTCGAATGGACGAAACGCCACCCGGTGGACTCCGTCACCGTCACCGACGAAGCAGCCGTCGACGCCTGCCTGTCGTTCGCGCTGGAACAACGCCTCATCGTCGAACCCGCCTGCGGCGCGGCGATCGCGGCGGCCCGCCAGCGCGCGGCGCCGGTGCTGCGGTCGGCGGCCGATGTCCTGGTGATCGTGTGCGGCGGGGCCTGCACGACTTACGAAGACCTGGCCGCGTTGCGCCGGTCGTGAGCCCACCTGCCGCCGGCGCGGCCCGTCCATCCACCCACCCACCCAACGCAGAAAGAGACCCTCGCATGATCACTACCATCACCACCTTCCGGCTGCCCAAGCCCATCACGCGGGAAGAGGCGAAACAGATCTTCCTGAGCACCGCGCCGAAGTACCGGGACGTGCCCGGCCTGGTGCGCAAGGTCTACATCCTGTCGGAAGGCGGCGACACGGCCGGCGGCGTCTACCTCTGGAAGACCCGGGCCGACGCCGAGGCGATGTACACCGACAGCTGGCGCGAGTTCGTGCGCGGCAAATACGACACCGAGCCTTCGGTCGTCTATTTCGACAGCCCGGTCATCGTCGACAACCTCGCGGGCGCCATCCTGTCGGATGAGTGAGTCCGCCGTCCCGGGGTCAGCGCTGAGAACCGCGTCGAGCGCGCGTCCGAGTCTCAAGGATCCCGACATCATCGCCATGCCGACAACGATGGCGCTGTCCCGACGGCAAGCCCTGTGGCGCGCCGCCGGCCTCCTGGCGGCCTGGCCTGGCGGGGGTTTCGCGGCCGAAGCCGGCCCGCCCGCGCGCGAAGGGGCGGCGGATTGCCTGCTGGCCGTCACCCGGCTGCGCCGGGGCCGGCGGGTGGACGACCCGATGGGGGAGGGCGGCGGCTGCGGCGCCGCGCCCGGCGCGCCGGCGATTTTCCAGGCCGCCTCGTTGTCCAAGCCCGTCGTCGCCACCTTGGCCCTGCAACTGGCCTTGCGCGGCACCCTGGACCTCGACCGGCCGGTCAGCGAGCTGCTCCCCGACGGCTATGCCCACCGCCAGAACCTTTTCGCGCTGCGCGCGCCGCCGGTCGTGGACACCGTGCCGCGCGAGCTGCTGCGGAAGATCACCCCGCGCCAGCTGCTGTCCCACACCGCCGGCCTGCCCCTTTGGGCCGACCGCGGGCCGCTGCAGTTCACCGCGGAACCCGGGGCGCGCTGGCAATATTCCGGCGAAGGCTACGTGCTGCTGCAGCATGTCCTGCAGGCGCTCACCGGCCAGGCGCTGGATGCGCTGGCGTCCTCGGCGCTGTTCGAGCCGCTCGGCCTGCGGCACACCGCCTTCAAGCTCACCGACGCGCTGGAGCCTTGGCTCGTGCCGGGGCGCAACGCCGCCGGCCAGGTGCGGCAGCTGCGGTTCCCCTACGAGATCGCGTCCAGCTCGCTGTACACCTCGGCACCCGATTACGCCCGGTTCATCCAGGCGACCCTGGAAGACGGGCGCCTACTGGAACTCATCACCCAGTCGCCGGTCCCGGTGCCGGGCGTGCGGGGCGTCCACTGGGGCCTGGGCTGGGGCATCGAGCAGCCCGTGCCCGACCGGCGCTACCTCTGGCACTGGGGCAACAACCCCGGCTTCCGCGCCCTGGCCATGGCCGAGCCGTCGTCGAAAGACGCCGTCGTGGCGCTCGCCGCCAGCGAGGCCGGGATGCCCGATGCCAAGGCTGCCCTGAACCAGGTTTTCCCGGGGGCGCATCCGGGGCTCGGCATGAAGCAGGTCGAGTGACGCTGGCCCGGTGGTCGAAAGTCTTGGGGGCTGTCGACGACGCCTCATGCGCTTTCCGGCCCCGTTGGCAACCTCCAGCCGGATCGGGCCCGCTAGTCCAGTGAAACAGAGAAATCGCACATCCGATTTCTCTGTTTCACTGGACTAGGCAAACCGCCGGCTCACGAAGCGCGACCCCGGTAAGCCGAAGCGCCATGGCATGTCCACGGCTTTCGAAATGCCGATGCGCACGCCCACCAGCACCTCCGCCGCCGCCGGCGAGGGCCGCAGCTCGAAGGGAGGGCGGTCCAGGGGCAGGCCGTTGTGGGCGGCGGTGATGCCGAGCGCCTGCCCCACGCGTCCCGGGCCGGAGCAGAGCAGGCGGTGGTCGGCCAGGCCGCGGCGCTGCCGCATCGCCTCCAGGCCCTCGGTCGGCTCCAGCGCGCGGATCAGCACCCCCGCGCCGTGGCCGGCTTCGCGGCAGACGAAGTTCAGGCACCAGTGGATGCCATAGGAACGGTACACGTAGGCGTGCCCCGGCGGCCCGAACATCGCCGCGTTGCGCGGCGAGGGGCCGCGGAAGCTGTGCGACGCCGGGTCGTCCGCGTCATAGGCTTCCGTCTCGACGATGCGGCCGCCCACGCCGTCGACAAGCAGCGTGGCGCCGACCAGGGCGCGGGCGACTTCGACGGAGTCGCGGGCGAAGTCGATGGCGTCGGTGGTTCGCATGGGGGTCAATGTCCGGCGTGGACAGGCTCCCCGGCAAGCGCCGTGCCTTGGGTCGTTGCCGGGGCGGCCGGCGCGCCCCGGTGCTGGGCGATCCGGCCGTCGTAAGAGCAGCTGAGGTAATCCCCGCCGTCGAGCGCCAGCACGTCGGTGGCGAAATTCCCGTGCCGCGATTGCGCCAGCAAGCCCCAGTCGGCCAGCCGCCACACCCGCACCCGGTTGTCCTCGCCGGCGCTGGCCAGCAGGCCGCCGCCGACCAGGCGCAGCCTTCTCACGGCGGCGGTGTGCGCCTGCACGGTGTCGCCGCGGTGCCAGGTGCCGTCACGGCAGACCCAGGTGGCGAGGCGGCCCTCGATGTCGGCGGCGACCAACCGCCCGCCGCCGGGCAGGGCGGCCACGTCGCGCAGCGGCGTGTCGCCTCGCAGCGTGTGCCGGCATTGGCCCGTTGAGGTGTCCCACAGCCTGACCGAGCCGTCTTCGCTCGCCGAGGCCAGCTGGTGGCCGCCCAGCGGCGCCACCGCCCACACCCAGCCGGTGTGGCCCGACAAAGTGGCGAGGGCTTGGCCGTCGTGGCGCCACAGTTTGACCAAGGCATCGGCCCCGCCGGTGGCCAGCGACCCACCGGGCAGGGCGGCCACGGTCAGCGGGCTGGCGCCGTGCGCGGCAGCGACGACCCCGGTGCAGCGTTGCGACCGCGTGTCCCACAGCCGCAAGCTGCGGTCGCGCGAAACCGAGGCGAGCCGCCCGCCCGGCAGCGGCGCCAGGCCGAGCACCGACTGGCTGTGGCCCGCCAACTCGCCCGCCGCCCGGCCATCGGCCTGCCACAGGCGGATCGTGGCGTCGCGCCCGCCGCTGGCGACCAGGCCGCCGCTCAAGCGGGCCATCGTCCACACATAGCCGGCGTGCCCGGGCTGGAAGGGCCGCGCCGGCGCCTGCGGCATGGCCTGCGCCTGCCGCTGGTACAGCACATCGCTGCGCAGGATGTGCTTCACGCCGCGCGTGACCACTGCGCCCGCGTGCCACAGCTGGTGGTCGAAGAGGATCAGGCTGCCCGCCTGCGGCCGCACCCGGCCGATCACGGCGGCCGGGGCGCCGGACGCGTCGCCCGCCGGGCCGGCGGAATAGAAAAGCGTGTCGCCGCCCTCGAAGGCGTCGCCGTCGGTGAGGTAGACCATGAAGGTCAGCCGCGACAGCAACCCCGCCGCGCGGTGGTGCACGCCGTCCTGGTGCAGGTTGAACCGCTGGCCGGCGCGGTAGCGGCACAGGCGCAGGCGCTCGTTCACGCCGTGCAGCGACCACGGCGCGCCGCCGGCGTCGTCCGGCAACACCGCCGGCGCGAATGGCGCCAGGCGTTCCAGCATCTGCCGCGCGAATTGCGGGTCGTCCACCACCTGGCGGTCGTTGTTGCGGTAGGAGGGCGGGTAGTCGCTGCCGGCGCCGGCGAAACCGCGCGCTTCGCTCCGCGCGATGTGCCGCTCGCATTCCCGCGCCGAGAGGAAGCCGGGGATGACGACGCAGAAGCCGGCGTCGGGCGGCAGGGGGTGGAAGGCGGGGGCCATGGTGTCTTCTCGGTTAATATTTGGTTGATTGACCAATTAATTTGTTGGAAGTCTAGCCGCTGGTCCGGGCGACTGCAACTATAATTTGGTCAATTAACCAAATAAATTGCGAACCATGGCCAGGACACCCAGCGAAGCCAACACCGAGACCCGACGCGCCGCCATCGTGGCCGCCATGCTGCCGGTGATGGCCCGGCACGGCTACGAGCGCGCCACCATCCAGGCCATCGCCCGCGAGGCCGGCCTCACGCCGGGCTTGATCCACTACCACTTCAAGAGCAAGCAGGAGATCCTCGTCTGCCTCGTCAAGGCCATCGCCGAATTCGCCCAGGCCCGCTTCGAACGCGCCGCCGCCGGCGCCGCGGGCCCGATGGAGCGCCTGCGCGCCTATGTCGAAGCCCGCCTCGGCCTGAGCGAAGGCGCCGCGCCCGACATGGTCGCCGCCTGGGTGATGGTCGGCGCCGAAGCCGTGCGCCAGCCCGAAGTGCGCGCCCTGTACCAGGAGGCCATCGCCGCCGAACTGGCCGCGCTGACGCGGCTGCTGTCCGACTGCCTGGCCGAAGACCGCCGCCCGCGCGACGCCGCGCCCGGACTGGCCGCGGGTCTGGTGGCGATGATGGAGGGCGCCTTCCAGCTGTCCAGCGCGGCCGCGGGCGTGCTGCCGAAGGGGTACGCCGTGGGCGCGGCGATGAAGTTCGTGGAGGGCGGGATCGCTCAGGCCGTTCGGCGGTGAGGCCTTCGCCGCCGGTGGCTATAGTTTCAGCCCCCTGAAGCTCTCAGCCCCGGACGAACGATCGGGGACACCGCATGGCTGCCCACCCTTCCCCGCCCCCCGGCCGTGCGGCCGAACTTGCGAATCTCCTCGACCTGCTGCCCCACCCCGAAGGCGGCTGGTACCGCGAGACCTTCCGTTCGCCGTGCGAAGTGCGGCCCGGCGACGGCCGCCCCGCGCGCAGCGCCTTGACGACCATCGACTTCCTGCTGCCGCGCGGCCATTGCAGCGCCTGGCACCGCGTCGCCAGCGACGAGGTGTGGCACCTGATGGAAGGCGGGCCGCTACGCCTGTGGCTGATGCCGCCCTCGCTCGACGCGGTGCACCAAGCGACGCTGGGCCGGGCCGGAACGGGCCAGTCGCCCCGGCACACCGTGCCCGCCGGCTGGTGGCAAGCCGCCGAGGTCCTGGAAGGTGAATTGGCCCTGTGCGGAGCGACCGTCGGGCCGGGCTTCGATTTCGAGGACTTCGCCTTCCTGCGCGACGACGCCCGGGCCGCGGCCGCGCTTCGCCGCTTGCGGCCCGACCTGGCGCGCTTGTCGGCCCCACCCGTGGACGGCCGGCCATGAGCGCGCGTCCCAGCGGGGAAGGCCCTGTGGGCCGCGTGGCGATCGTCAGCGCCATGGCCGAGGAGTTGAATGGCTTGCTGGCGCACCTGCAGAAGGCGCACGCCGTCGTCCATGCGGGCCGCACCTTCCACCTGGGCCGGCTCGAAGGCCGGGACGTGGTCCTCGTGCTGTCGCGCATCGGCAAGGTCGCCGCCGCCACCACCGCGGCCGTGCTGTTGACGCGCTTGGACGTCGACTGCATCGTCTTCACCGGGGTGGCCGGGGGGCTGGGGCCGCGGGTTCGCGTGGGCGACATCGTCGTCGCCGGCGAACTGCTGCAGCACGACATGGACGCCTCGCCGCTCTTCCCCCGCTATGAAGTGCCGCTCTACGGCGCGGCGCGCTTCGCGGCGGATGCCGCCTTGACCCAGGCGGTGCACGCTGCCGCGAGCGCGGCGCTCTCGGAAGAACACCGCGAAAGCGAACTGCACGACAGGCTCGCCGCCTTCGGCATCCACGCGCCGCGGGTGCACCGGGGACTGGTGCTCAGCGGCGACCGTTTCGTCAGCACCGCGGCGGAATGCGGCGAGTTGCGGGCGGCCTTCCCCGACGCGCAGGCCGTCGAAATGGAGGGCGCCGCGGTGGCCCAGGTGTGCCGAGATTTCGGCGTTCCCTTCGCGATGATGCGCACCATCTCCGACCGCGCCGACGACAACGCCCACGTCGACTTCAACCGCTTCATCGGCGAGGTGGCGAGCCACTACACGGCCGTCGTGGCCAGCTCGCTGGTGGCGCGCCTGCCGTCGGCGGCGCGCGGGGAAGGGCCCGACGCATGAACGGCGACCGCTTCCTCGCCGACGTCCTCGCCAACTGCCACAACCGCGCCATCCTCGACCGCTGGAGCGCCCTGGCCCTGCCGGACGGCTGGCTCGTCGCCGGCTGCCTGTTCCAGACCGTGTGGAACCTGCAGGCCGGTCGCGCGCCCGAGGCCGGCATCAAAGACTACGACCTGTTCTATTTCGACGGCAAGGACCTGAGCGAGGCGGGCGAGCGTCGGGTTCAGGCGCGCGTCGAGCACCTGCTGGAAGACCTCGGCGTCACCGTCGAAGCCTCCAACCAGGCGCGGGTGCACCTCTGGTACGAGTCCTACTTCGGCCACCCTTACGAAAGCCTGCGCAGCGCGCGCGCCGGGATCGACCGCTTCCTCGTGCCCGCCACATGCGTCGGCGTGCGGCCCGGCGAACTCCATGCGCCGCACGGCTTGGCGCTGCTGTACGACGGCGTGCTCACGATGAACCCGCTCGTGCCGCACCTCGAACTGTTCCAGGCCAAGGCGGCGTCTTACCGCTCGCGTTGGCCGTGGCTGCAGGTGGTGCCGCCGGGGAGGCCGCCGGGTGGATCCGCCTTGCCGCCTGCATGAACCTGTCCCGCTGGATCTAGTGGGCCGTA
>CBJNAE010000064.1:0-14782 GCA_966433995.1 uncultured Ideonella sp.
TGTGGTCGCTCTGGTGGGCGGCGGTGGAGCTCTTGGAGATGTGGTCGTCGCCGGCGATCGCGATCACGCCGCCGTGCTTCGAGGTGCCTGCCATGTTGGCGTGCTTGAACACGTCGCAGCAGCGGTCCACGCCGGGGCCCTTGCCGTACCAGATGCCGAAGACGCCGTCGAACTTCTTGCTCTGAGGGTACAGGTCCAGCTGCTGCGTGCCCCAGACCGCGGTGGCGCCGAGCTCCTCGTTCACCCCGGGCTGGAAGACGATGTTCTGCGCCGCCAGGTGCTTCTTGGCCTGCCACAGGGCCTGGTCGTAGGTGCCCAGCGGCGAACCGCGGTAGCCGCTGATGAAGCCGGCGGTGTTCAGGCCCGCCACCGCGTCCCGCTGGCGCTGCAGCATCGGCAGCCGCACCAGGGCCTGCACCCCGCTCATGAAAGCGCGCCCGCTCGCCAGGCTGTATTTGTCGTCGAGGGAGACGGTTTCCAGCGCCTTTCGGACCGACTCGGGCAGGGGGGCGTTCATGGCGTTGACTCCGGCTAGAAGCAAAAATTAGATGCAAAGAAGTGTAGGGAGTTGAAGCGGGGAAGTGTTTTCTTTTGATGCCGGAAACAAGGTGTGAAAAGCAAGATCGTTGCTCGCCAATCTGAAATCGATGCAAAATCGCGCTCAACATGGCCAAACAAGGAAAACACCAGTCACCCCACCGGCACCTGCGGGCAGCGGCGCGGCGGTCGAAGCGGGCGACAAGAAAGGCTCGGGGCTGGACCGCTACGACATCGCCATCCTGCGCGAGCTGCAGAAAGACGCCCGGCTGGCCAATGCCGAGCTGGCGCAGCGGATCGGGCTGTCGGCCGCGCCCACCTGGCGGCGGGTCAAATGGCTGGAGAACCAGGGTTACATCACCGGCTACCGGGCCGAGATCGACCGGCGCAAGGTGGGCCTGGGCGTGCTGGCTTTCGTGCGGATCGACGCCGACCGCAACACCGCGTCATCCACGCGCGAGCTGGAAGAGGCCATCCGGCGCGTGCCGGAAGTGGTGGCCTGCCACTACATCACCGGCTCGGGCACCTTCGAGCTGCAGGTGATGACCACCGACCTGGACGCCTTCTCGCAGCTGGCGCTGGAGGTGCTGATGACACTGCCGCACGTGAAGGACCTGCACACCAGCTTCTCGCTGGGCGCGGTGAAGTCGAATGCGGCCTTGCCGCTGGGCCACCTCGACGCCGCCCCGGGCCAGCCGGCGCCGCCGCCGCGCGGTCGCTGACGCCGGCGCGTCCGGCTGGCGCCACGGCGCTCAGTGGCGCTGGCGGCGGATGTCTTCGACCGTCGGCGGGCTGCGGCGGCGGTCGTCGGGCGGGTTGCCGCGGCGGTCTTCCCAGCGGGGGTTGTCGCCACGGCGGTCGTCCCCGCGGCGGTCCCAGCGGTCGTCGCGCCGGTCTCCACCGAAATAGATCGTCGTGCCGCCGCGGTAGACGGGCCGGCCGTAGTAGACCGGGGGCGGTGGGGCGTAGTAGACCGGCGGCGGCGCGACCACCACCGGGCGCACCGGCTCGGTGTAGTAGACCGTGGTGACGGGTTCGGCGGGATAGGCCGTCGCTTCGCCCGTGTTGCCGTACTGCACGGTGGGCGGCGTGCCCACCTGTGGGGAGGCGACCGGCGGGTAGGCCGGTTCCTGGGCGGCGCCGGCCGGGTTCACCGACACGTCCAGCGCGATCGCCGAGCCCGGCGCGCCCGGGTCCTGGGCCATGCGGCTGCTGAAGCGGCGGCCCTGGTAGTCGTACACCACGTCGTAGGCCGTCACGCGGGACTCATAGCCGGTCACCGTCTGGCAGCGCCGCACCATGGCGACGCCGGACGGCTGGCCCTCGATGTTGTTGCCGATGGCCGCGCCGGCGATCACCCCGGCGCCGGTGGCGGCGACGCGGCCGCCGCCCCGGCCGAACTGGTTGCCGATCAGCCCGCCGATCACCGCGCCCGCCAGCGCGCCGGCGCCCGAGTTGCGCGGCGCCACCGCCTGGGGTTCGTCATAGCACTGCTGCTGGGGCACGGCCACCTGGGTGTACACCGGCGTGGACGAGACCACGGTGCCGTACTCGCCGGCCAAGGCCGACCAGCCTGCCAGCAGAAGGCCTCCGGACAGCATGGTTTTTCCGAATTTGCCGACCAGGCGCATCGAAGGGGTGAACAAGGGGCGGGGCATGGTGTTTCTCCTGCGCCGGGGTTCGGCGCGAACGTTCAAACTGCAGTTCGTCAACGGCGGCGGCGCCGGTGCGGTTGACCCGTGGGCCGGCGCTTTACGCTTCTTTGCTTCTTGCTTTGTCCTGTTGGACGGGGGGTGACGCGATGGGTTCCACCATGATGACGATGCGGCGCGTGGGCGTGGTGCTGTCCCTCCTCACCGCGGCGGCGACACCCGCCCGGGCGGTGCAACCCGTGGCCGCGCCGCTGCCGCAGCGCAACCTGGTCATCGAATGGCGGCAGTTGGACGAATCCCTGGCCCTGGCCGGCCACGCGTCGGCGCAAGGCCAAGTGGTTTCAACCGCCGGGGGCGGGACGTCTGCGGCCGGCGGCGTCACCCTCGGTACCCAGCGACGCGACGACCAGCGCACCCAGAGCCAGCAGTTGCGCGTTCTCAACGGCGGCCGGGCCAGCGTGCGCGTCAGCCAGGGCGTTCCCGTGACCTGGGTGCAGGCGGTGCAGGCCGAGCCCGGCCCGCGCGGCGGCGGCGCGGCCAACGGCGCCGGCGTGGTCCAGGGCATGGTCTGGCTGGAGGCCGGCCGCCAGATCACGCTGCAGCCTCGCTGGCCGGGCGGCCAGCAGCCGGCGGTGGTCGACGTGCAGGTCGACAGCGCCAGCCTGGAGGCCGACCGCCCTTGGGCCGCCCAGAACCAGGGCGGCGGCGGCATGCCCTCGCAGGCGCGCAGCCAGACCGCCACCACCGTGCTGGCGCCGCTGGGCCAATGGGTGACCATCGCCCGCACCGGCGGCGAGCAGGCGGTCGAGCAGCGCGGCGTGATGTCGACCACCTCGCTCTCGCAGGCGCGGCGCCAGTTGATGCAGATCCGGGTGCTGGTGCCTTAGAGCTTGTCCGTCAATGGGCGGGGTCGGCATGGCGGTCGCTTTGAGCACATGGCGGCGTTGCAAATCCTCGCGATACCTTGGGTATCGCTGCGGTTTGCGTCTTGCCCTGCACTCAAAGCACCTCGCCAGCCTCTGCCCGCCCATTGACGGACAAGCTCTTAGGGCCCGGCCGCTCACGCGGTGGCGGCGCCTTCCACCCGGCGCGGGGCTGGCTTCTTGAACACCAGCACATTGCCCGCCATCACCAGTGCCAGCCCGAACAGCGCCGGCGCCGACCAGGTGTAGCCCTCCACCCAGGCCGACACGTTCAGCGCCACCACCGGGAACAGCACGGTGCAGTAGGCCGCCTTCTCCGGCCCCAGCCGGCCCACCAGCGTCAGGTAGGCGGTGAAGCCGATCACCGAGCCGGGGATCGCGAGGTAGACCAGCGCGCCGACGTACTGCGCGGTGGGTTCGAAGGCCCAGGGCACGCCGGCCAGCCAGCAGCCCAGCGTGAGCACCGCGGCGCCCACCAGCATGCCCCAGGCGTTGGTGACGACCGGCGTGTGGCCGGTGGACTGCAGCCGGCTCGACAGCATGTTGCCGATCGAGAAGCACACCGTGCCGGCCAGCCCGTAGGCGATGCCCAGGCCGGTGTGGGACGAAGCCGGATGCGGTCGGCTCAGCTCCGGCCAGAACAACGCGACCAGTCCCACCAGCCCCAGTGCACTGCCGGCCAGCACGCGCGGCAGCAGCGGCCGCTTCAGGAAGACGCGGGCGTTGAAGGCGTTCCACACCGTGGCGGTGGAGAACAGCACCGCCACCAGCCCGCTCGGGATGTGGCGGCTGGCCTGCAGGAAGCACAGGAAGTTCAGGCAGAACAGGAACAGGCCCTGCGCCGAGACGAGGACCATCGCCTGCCCGCGTGGTCGCTTCAGCCGCCTGGTGAAGGCGAGCCAGGCGAACAGCACCGCCGCGGCCAGCGCGAACCGGTAAGCCACCGACCAGGCGATCGGCACCGCGCCGAGTTGCAGCTTGAGCGCGATCCAGGTGGTGCCCCAGATGAGCACGGTCGTCAGGTAGAGGAAAAGGTTCATGGCGGGCTTCGGGCATGGCGTCGAACGAGGGATCCCAGTTTCGGCCGCCAGCCGGCCCGGCAGTTGCACAAAACCGGGATTTGTTGCGGCCGCCGGCCAAGCCGCGGGGGGAGGCCGACGGGCCCTGCCGCACAATCCGGCAGTCCCCCTGCACGATGAGCACGAAGAACCCATGAGCGCCGCCGACCCCGCCGCTTCGCGCCCCGCCGACCCCGCCGCCGGGCTGCCGGCGTCGTTCAGCCAGCTCAGCATGACGGAGATCGTCCGCCTGCAGAACCTGCTGCAGCAGGAACTCACCCGCCGCTTCGAGCGGCGGATGGCGCTGGTGTTCTCCGACATCGTCGGCTCCACGCCTTATTTCGCGCGCTTCGGCGACGCCGCCGGCCGCCAGTTGCAACAGTTGCATGTCGACCTGCTGCAGCAGTCGGCCCAGCCCCTTGGAGGGCGCATCGTCGACACCGCTGGCGACGGCGCCTTCCTCGTGTTCCACGACGCGCCCGCCGCCGTGCGGGGCGTCGCCGAGCTGCAGCGCCTGGTGTCGCGCGAGAACCTGTCCCGCGCCCGCGCCCACCAGCTGCAGCTGCGCATCGGCCTGCACTGGGGCCCGGTGCTGACCGACGGCTCGGCCGTCAGCGGCGATTCGGTCAACCTCTGCGCCCGCGTGGCCTCGTCGGCCGAGGCCGGCGAGGTGAGGCTCACGCGCGAAGCCTTCCAGGAACTGCCGTCGGCCGCCCGCGTGCCGTGCCGGCCCATCGGCGCGGTGGCGCTCAAGGGCGTGGGCCGCGAGGTGGAGGTCTTCACCCTGGAATGGCGCGACCGCAGCCAGTTCCCCACCCAACTGCGCAACGAGCACACCGGCGAGCTGATCGACCTTCCACCGCTGGACGTCATCAGCTTCGGCCGCCTGCGCGAGCACGAGGGCATGCCGGCCAACGACGTGGTGCTCGCCCACCCCGACCCGCAGCTGGCGCGGCACATCAGCCGCTGGCATTTCGAGTTGCGCCGCGGCCCGGACGGCTACCGGCTGCGTTCGCTGTCCGACACCTCGACCGAGGTCGACGGCCAGCCCGCCCCCAAGGGCCAGGACGTGCCCTTCAGGCCGGGCGCGCGCATCCGCGTCGCCGGCGCGCTGACCCTACTCGCGCTGCGGCCCGCCTCGCCGGTGGGCGACGACGAGGCGTTGACGATGATCGACATGTCGCCCTCCAACGGCCCGCAGCCTGCGCGGCGCCCCGGCGTCTGAGGCCACGGCGATGGGCCGCCGGCCGGAGCGCGAACCCGATCCCGAAGCGCCGGTCCCGGGCACGGCCGCGGTGTTCGACGTGCTCGCGCGGTCGCGCGCCCGCCTGCTGCGCCGCGCCTCGCTGGGCGACGGCCTGGACGTGGCGCTGTGGCGCAATGGGCGCGACGAGACCGAATACCGGCAACCCGGCCATCACACGCTGTCGCTGTACCTGGACGGCGGCGAGGGCACCTTCCGTCGCGACCTTCCCCGTCTGCGCGGCGCGCCCGGCATGCTCTGCCTGCTACCGGCCGACCACGAGTCGCGCTGGGTGGTGGGCGGCGAGCAGCGCTTCTTGCACCTTTATTTCCGCGCTGAGCAACTCGCACCGCTGGCTTTGCGCCTGCTCGACCGCGAACCCCGCGACGTCGGCCTGCCCGACCTGACCTTCGTCCGCCCCGAGGCGCTGGTGGCGCCGCTGCGCGCCATCGCCCGCCTGGACTGGAGCGACCCGCAGTCCCGGCTGCAGGCCAATGCGCTCGGCCATGGCGTGCTCGCCGAGTTGATCGGCCGCCACAGCGGCCGCCCCGCCTCCGCGGGTCGCCGCCGCGGCGGCTTGGCGCCCGCGGTGAGGCGGCTCGTGGTCGACCGTATCGAGGCGGAACTGCACCTTCCCCTGAGCGTGGGCGCCATGGCCGCGTGGGCGTCGCTGTCCGAGCACCATTTCGCCGAGGCCTTCCGCGAGTCCACCGGCCAGACGCCGCACGCCTTCGTGCAGTCGCGCCGCATAGAACGCGCCAAGGAGCTTCTGCGCCGGCAGCCGCAATGGACGCTGTCGCAAGTCGCCGACGCCTGCGGCCTGGCCAGCGCCAGCCACCTGGTGCGCCGCTTCCGCGAACAGACCGGCGTGTCTCCGGCGAAGTGGAAGGGCTGGTGGTCGGCGTAGCGTCCCGGTCGGAATTCTGTTTAACAGTGACTGGCCTATCGCATTGAGAGGCGCGTCGCGAGGGACAGGGGCCAGGGGCTCCGTTCATGCCCCCCGTGGGCTTCGCCCACTCCTCCTGAACTTCACTGCGCCCCTGGCCCCTGTCCCTCGCGAAGAACCAGTGGTGGCGTGCGAAGAGATTCAAACCCTTCCGATGGTGACGGAGCGCTGCGATGGGGGCGGGAGGCCCTGCGCAGTGAAGTATCAGGAGGAGCGGGGCGAAGCCCCGCGGGGGACATGAACGGAGCGGGGCCTCCCGCCCCCATCGCAGCGCGGGCGCGCCGTCTCGCCACATGCAGCCCTCATCGAGCAGCCGCACGATTTTCAGGAGATGTCCGCTCCTCAAACCGCGTCGACCGCCTTCGGTCCGTCTATCCACTATGTGACCCATAGACCCCGGTTCCACCAAGGAAATCGGCGCTTCACAGCCCTCGGCCTTGGCCGACAGCCTGTGCCGGGCATGTCCTACAGCCCGCGGCCGGGGCCGGGCTTAACGTATCCCCCAGAGCCTTCGGGTTCCATCCGCGAAAGCCTCCGGCGCCAATGCCAGGGCCTTCACGGGACGGGCCTCCCGTCGTTGCGGCCCTGCGGCCACCGGTCGCATGCAGGCCCCTCGGCGGCGGTGATTCTCAGCAAGATCAACGAGACAAGGAGCGACACCATGGAAACCAACTACCTGACACGCGACACGCTGGGCATGTACCACCGGCACAAGAGCGGCCCCGGGCCGGCGCTGATGGGCGCCGACACGCTGCTGGGCAACGACGTCTACAACCGCGACGGCGAAGACCTGGGCGACATCAAGGAGTTCATGATCGACATGCGCACCGGCCGCGTGGCCTACGCGGTGCTGTCCTTCGGCGGCATCCTCGGCCTGGGCGACAAGCTCTTCGCCGTGCCGTGGAACGCGCTGCAGCTGGACACCGAGAACAAGCGCTTCACCCTCAACGTGCCCAAGTCCACGCTGAAAGATGCCCCGGGCTTCGACAAGGACGCCTGGCCGTCGATGGCCGACACCACTTGGGCCAGCGGCGTGCACAAGTTCTACGGCACGCCTTACGACGGGCTTTGAACGATCGATCCGACCCCGCGGCCGGCCCGCCCGGCCGATTCTTCCCCCGCAGAAGCAAAGGAGTTCGCCATGAACAAGGACCAAGTCAAGGGCACCATCAAGGACGCGGCCGGCAAGGTGCAGGAAAAAGCCGGTGAAGTGACCGGCAGCACCGAGCAGCAGGTCAAGGGCATCGCCAAGCAGGTCGAGGGCAAGACCCAGAAAGGCTACGGCGACGCCAAGGAAGCGGTGAAGGACGCCGCCGAAGCCGCCGACCGTTGACCTGACCCCCCGTTTGAAGAAGGCCACCGGCGCCCAGTGCGTGCCGGCCCTTCGACGCCGCCGCCCCCGCCGTCCCCCGGCGCAGCGGCGGCACCCCGGGCAAGCAGGGCAGGTGCTGCCCGCCGCCTTCCTTGGAAGACGGCGGCGGCATCTGTCCTGCTTCGCTGCATGGGCGTCCGTACCGGCCGGCTCCGGTCGGCTCGCCGGTGCGGTGAAAATCAGGGGCCGCCACCCGGATGGCCGCGCCATCCCAGCCCTTGCCCGCACCATGAAAGTCCCCCATCGCCTCCTGGCGGCTTCGGCCATCGCCTTGTCGCATCTGCTGGCCGCGCCCGCCGCGGCCCAGCCACAGCCTCAACGACCGGAAGTCGTGGCTTCCGCCTTTTACGCCTGGGTGCTGTCCCACCCATCCACGTCCTTGCCCTCGGCGGGCGAGCGCGCGCAGTTGGCGGCTTTCCTGTCGCCGGCCTTGCTGGACCTGCTGCGCGACGCCTCGGTGATGGAAAAGCGCTGCATCGCCGCCGCGCCGCGGGGCGACAAGCCGCTGGTGCTGGAGGGCGACCTCTTCGCGGGCAACTACGAAGGCGCCACCGAGGTGGCGTATGGCGAGCCCGTGAGCCAGGGGGAAGGCAGTGTGTCGCTCGACGTGGACTTGATGTATGTCGACCCGCGTTTCCGCAAGGCGCACCGGCACCGGGCGTACGCCTGGAAGAGCCTGCTCGAACTCCGCCTGGCCGAAGGCCGTTGGCGCATCGGCGATGTGAAGTTCCAGCACGGCGGCACGCTCGCCGGCAGCCTGGAGGACTACCTGCGCGAAGGCCGCGAGGCCTGCGCGGGCAAGCGCTGACGGCGGTGGCCCGCGGTCAGGGCGCCGCCGGCGGCGGCACGCCCTTCGGCCACAGCGCCCAGTAGCGCAGCCCTTGCTTCATGCGGCCGGCCTGCGCCTCGGCTTCGGCGCCCCAGCCCCAGAAGTAGTCCGCCCGCACCGCGCCGACGATGGCGCTGCCGGTGTCCTGCGCGACGACGAGCCGGCGCAGAGGCGTGCTGGACAGCGGTTCGGTGGCGTCCAGCCACACTGGCGTGCCGTAAGGCATGTTGAGAGGGTCGACCGCGATCGACCGGCCCGGCGTCAGTGGCACGCCCTGGGCGCCGCGCGGGCCCAGGGCCGGGTTGGGCAGCGGTTCTTCCTTGAAGAAGACCACGCGCGGATTCACCCACAGCAGTTCGTTGACCCGTTTCGGGTTGCGTTCGGCCCAGGCTTTGATCGCCGGCCACGACGCCTGCCCCGGCGGCAACTCGCCTTGCTCGATCAACCAGCGGCCCACCGATTTGTAGGGCTGGTCGTTGTGGCCGGCGAAAGCCAGGCGCACCAGACGGGCCTGGCCGTTGGCTTCGGTGACGCGCAGCCGGCCTGAGCCTTGGATTTGAAGCAGCAGTGCGTCCAGCGGGTCGGCCACGTAGGCGATCTCGCGGCCGCGCAGGCCGGCGCGGGCGGCGTCGTCGGTGTCGAGTTGCTGGCGCGTCCAGTAGGGGCGGCGGGTGGCCAGGTCGGCGGGTGGCTGGTGCAAAGCCACGTTCATGCCGGGCGCGGCTTGGCGGCGTGCTTCGATCAGCGGCTCGAAGTAGCCGGTGATCAGGCCGGCGCCCGCGCCGTCGGCCGATTCCAGGCGGAAGGGCCGCAAATGCTGCTGCAGCCATTGGCGGGTGGCGGCGTCGTCCTGCGGCGCCGCCGCCGCGGCGCGTGCGCAGGTCTCGGCCCAGGCGGCGGCCGGGCGGGCGCAACTGCGCTCGAAGGCGGCCCAGAACGCATGGCTGCGGTCGGCCGTCCAGCCCGGCAGGTCGTTCCAGGCTGCGGGCACCCAGCGTGCGGGCAGGCGGGGTGCGGCGGGCGGAAGCTCCGGTGCTGGCGCGGGCCGGGTGTCCGGGGCCGGCGGCGAGGGCGTGGTCGAGGGGGACGGCGACGCGGTCTGCGGTGCACCGGGAGCGCGGTCTTCCACCGGCGCGGGCACCTGGGGCGGGCCGCCTGCGCAGGCGGCGAGCGTTCCTAGAATCAAGGCCGCCTGGATGCGCCGCGAAGCAAGCAAAAAGGGCCGCGAGGCCCGGGGATTTTTCTGGAATGGCAAAGGGAACATCGTCATGTGGCTGATTTTGCTGGAAGCCTTCGGGGCCTTGTGCCTGCTGGTCTTCATCGTCTGGTGGACGATGTTCTCGGGGCGCCGCAAAGGCG
Organism: uncultured Ideonella sp.; assembly: GCA_966433995.1. GTDB lineage: Bacteria > Pseudomonadota > Gammaproteobacteria > Burkholderiales > Burkholderiaceae_C > JANPCX01. The sequence continues at coordinate 9,920 of CBJNAE010000064.1, forward strand.
AGCGCGCGGGCACGCGGGATGAAGGGGCGGCCGCGCCGGAGGACCGGCCGTGAGGCGCGGTCCCGGCCATGCCGCCGCGGCCCGGGTTTCGCCGGGGCCTTTCGAAACGGCCTGGCGCCTGCCTTCCCTTATTTCGGCGGACGCAGGAAGGACATCGGTTGGTGGCGCAGCCTCTGCCGGATGGCGCCGTAGATGCGGCTGCGCTGGCGCAGCTTGATGCCCCGCGAGCGCAGCGCGACGGTGAAGGCCAGCGCGAAGCTGACCGTCAGGTTGAGCGCTCCGACCGAAGCGATGCCGGCGACGGCCCACCACAGCGCCGGGTCGAGCAGCGCGCCCAGGCCCCGCTGCGGCAGCTCGGCGCCGAGCGCGGCCGCCAACTGCCCGGTGGACAAAGTGACGTGGCGCACGTCCAGCGGCAGGCTGAAAAACGCCAGCAGCGCCGGCACCAGGCCGAGCATGAAACCGAGCGACACATTGGCCGCCAGGCCCGAGATGTTGTTGCGCCACCAGGTCGCCCAGCGCTGCGCGCGGGCGCCGCCCAGGCGCGCGACGATGCGCGGGTTCCAGGCGATGGCGCTGTCCAGACGGTGCAGGACGAACCAGTTCTCCGCCCAGCCGGCGATCAGCGAGCTGGCGAACAGCAGCACGCCGGTGAAGGCGGCGAAGAAGGGCGTGGGCCCGAGCAGCGTGATGCTGTGCTTGATGTACTCGGCCTTCTCGGCGCCCACCGGCGTGCCGCCGAAAGCCAGGTGGCTGAACAGTTGCACCAGCAGCACCAGCGGCGCGCACATCGCCAGGTTGCCGGCGATGCCGGCCGCCTGCGAGCGGATGAGCTGCACCACCTTGTCGACGAAGCGTTCCACGCCTTCGTCATCGTCGACGTCGCCCAGCGCGGCGGCCATGGCCGGCGCCGTCATCGCCGGCTGCTTGGTGGCCACCGTCCAGTGCAGCAGCATGATGAGCACGAAACTGGCGGCGTAGTTCACGCCCGCCCAGAAGCCGCCCCAGAACGCGGTCAGTCCCAGCGCGACGATGGCGAATTTCAGGAAGGTGGTGCCGGCGATCACCATGCCGCCGCCGGCGGCGCGGCGAAGCATGTCGGACCACTCGCCGCGGTCGCGGGTGATGTAGTGCTCGCCGGTCTCGGCGTTGCGCTCGGCCACTTGCCGGGCCAGCAGCGAATACTGGCGGGCCATCAGGCTGCGCACGCTGCTCATCTCGCCCTGCGTGCGCAGCAGGTGGGCCAGCAGCCGCATGAGGTCCTGCCGGGGCTGGGGCGACAGCAGGCAGTCGAGGAGCTCTTCCGTGCGGCGGGCGCGGGATTCCAGCTGCTCCATCGCGAAGACCATGTCGACGGAGACGCCGTGCTCCTCCAGGTGCTGCGTGATGGAAGCGCTGGCCCGGCGGCACTGGTCGAGCAATGCCCGCAGGTATTGGGCCTCCTGCAGCATCGCGGCGTGCTCGCCGTCCTGCAGCGCTTGGCGGAACTGCTGGGCGGAGCGCGCCAATTGCCGGAAGGGCTCGTCGGCGATCAGTTCGGGGCTCATGCGCTTGCGCAGCTCCGACGACAGCCCGGTGTGCTGGATGGCGGCCACGACGATGGTGACCGCGCTGGCCATGCTGCCGCGCCAGGCGCCGGGGTCATGGTCGGACGAGGGCGGCGACAGCAGCGCCGCCAGCTCGCCGAGCAGCGCATCGTCGAGGGACTGCAGCCAGGCCGCGTCCTCCGGCGAGAACAGCAGCGGGAACAGCTCGGCCAGGTCGGCGGTGTCCGGCGTGCCGGGCAGCAGGCGCCGGCGCAACCGGTCGGCCAGCTCGCTGAGCAGGCCCATGCGCGGCGAAAAGCCGAAGTCGGCGAAGAGCGCGGTGGCGTCGATCTCGCGCCAGAAGGCCTGCAACACGCCCCGCACGCGTTCGCGGTGCTCGGGGTGCTGCGACAGCACCTTGAACAGGTGTCGCAGCCTGACGACGGGTCGCGGCGTGGGCGCCGGGCCGGCCGGGCCGGTGTCGGCGCCCGCGGCGGCGGCGTCTTTCTGCAGCGGCGCGTGGCGCAGCCACTCCATCATCCGGACCAGCCAGAGGTGGCGCTCGGCGCGGGTGGCGCGAGGGTCCGCGGCGTTGAGCAGCGCCGTCAAGTCCCAGGGACTGCTGCTGGGGTTTTTCCGCATCGTTCGGGAAAGTTCAGTGGAGCAGGTGGGGGCGCGACAGCACGAACTCCGGCACCGCCGCCTCGAAGGGGTGCGCGTCCTCGGTCATGCAGAAGAAAGTGCCGCGCATCGTGCCTTGCGGCGTGTTCAGCGGCGTCCAGCTGGTGTATTCGAACTTCTCGCCCGGCTTGAGCACCGGCTGGTGCCCCACCACCGCCAGGCCGCGCACCTCGTGGGTCTGGCCGTTGCCGTCGGCGATGACCCAGTGGCGGGCGATCAACTGCGCCGTCACGCCGCCGGTGTTGGCGATGGTGACGGTGTAGGCGAAAGCGTGGCGGTCGTTCTCTGGCTCCGACTGTTCCGCCAGGTATTGGACTGCGACGCTGCAGGTGAATTCGGGTTTGCTGGGCATCCGGGCATTCTAGGAGGGGCTCCTAAAATGGCCCCTCGCCCACACGCCATTCCCCCATGACGAAGCAGCCCACCGCCCACCGCATCGCCCCCAGCATCCTTTCCGCCGATTTCGCCCGCCTGGGCGAGGAGGTGCGCGACGTCATCGAAGCCGGCGCCGACTGGATCCACTTCGACGTGATGGACAACCACTACGTCCCCAACCTCACCTTCGGCCCGATGATCTGCGAGGCCCTGAGGCCGCACGCCAAGCGCGCCGACGGCGCCAAGGTGCCGATCGACGTGCACCTGATGGTGCAGCCGGTGGACGCGCTGGCCCAGGCCTTCTGCAAGGCCGGGGCCGACCTGGTGAGCTTCCACCCCGAGGCATCCGCCCACGTCGACCGCACGCTGCAGCTGATCCGCGCCGAAGGCTGCCAGGCCGGCCTGGTCTTCAACCCCGCCACGCCGCTGGACGTGCTGGATTGGGTGATCGACAAGGTCGACCTCGTGCTCATCATGAGCGTCAACCCCGGTTTCGGCGGCCAGAGCTTCATCCCTGGCGCGCTCAAGAAGATCGAGCGGGCGCGGCGCCTCATCGACGCCAGCGGGCGCGACATCCGCCTGGAAGTCGACGGCGGCATCAAGGTCGACAACATCGCCCAGGTGGCCGCCGCTGGCGCCGACACTTTCGTCGCCGGCAGCGCGATCTTCGGCAAGCCCGACTACGCCGCGGTCATCCAGGCGATGCGCGCCGAGCTGGCGCGCGGCGGCCAAGGCTGAGCGGCGGCGGCACACCATGGCACTGCGCAGCGCGCCGCTGGCCGCCATCGTCGACCTGGACGGCACCATGGTCGACACCCTGGGCGATTTCGAAGCCGTGCTGGCCGCGGTGTTGGCCGACCTGGGCCTGCCGGGCGTCACGCGCGGCTTCATCGAGCGCACCGTGGGCAAGGGCACCGAGCATCTGGTGCGTTCCACGCTGGCCCACACCGGTGCTCAGACTTCGCTGTTCGACGCGGCGATGGCGCGCTACCAGCACCACTACCCGCTCTTCAACGGCCGGCATTCGGCCGTCTACCCCGGTGTCGAAGAAGGCCTGCGCCGGTTGAAGGCGCAGGGCCTGCGGCTGGCCTGCCTCACCAACAAGCCCACCGCCTACGCCGGACCGCTGCTGGCGCAGAAAGGCCTGGATGGTTACTTCGAGGTGGTGTTCGGCGGTGACGCCTTCGCCCACAAGAAACCGCACCCCGAGCCCTTGCTGAAGACTTGCGCCGCGCTGTCCACGCCGCCGGCGCAGGTCCTGATGGTCGGCGACAGCAGCAACGACGCCCAGGCCGCCCGCGCCGCCGGCTGCCCGGTGGCGCTGGTGAGCTATGGCTACAACCACGGCGAGCCGGTGCGCGGGCTGGATGTCGACGTGGTCGTCGACCGGCTGGACGAGATCGACTGGCCGCGGTGAGGCGCCTGTTGCGCTGGCTCAAACGCCTGCTCGGCGTCCCGCTGGCGCTGCTGATCCTCTTCGAAGAATGGGGTTGGGAACCCTTGCAGGCGCTGCTGGCGCGCTGCGCGCGCTGGCGGGTCTGGGCCTGGATCGAATCGCGCATCGCTGCGCTGCCGCCCTACGCCGCGCTGGCCTTCTTCGCGGTGCCGTCGCTGCTGTTGCTGCCGGTCAAGCTGCTGGCCTTGTGGGCGATCTCCCACGGCCACGCGCTGCTCGGCGCCGGCGTGATCGTCACTGCCAAGCTCGCCGGCACCGCGGTGGTGGCGCGGCTGTTCAGCCTGACGCGGCCGGCGCTGATGCGCCTGGGTTGGTTCGCCCGCGGCTACGGCAAGTGGTCGGCGTGGAAAGAAGCGCTGCTGGCCCAGGTGCGCGCCTCCTGGGCCTGGCGGCTGGGGCGGGTGGTCAAGCGGGGGGTGAAGCGGGCGGCGCGGCGGTGGTGGCGGGCGGGTTGAGGCCCGCCTAGGCAAAAGCGGATTCAGCGCTTGGCGCCGTTGGCGCGGATCCAGTCGGCGAATTGTTCCTCGGAGATTTCGCCTGCCGCGACTTTCAGCGTCGTGAGCACGCAGTCCGCATCGGAGGCTGTCAGCGACCAGCCGTTGAGTTCCAGGAACAGTTCAACCGCAACGAATGCCGTGCGCTTGTTGCCGTCCACGAAAGGGTGGTTTTTGGCCCACCCATAACCATAGGTCGCAGCCAGCATCGCCGCATCGGGTTGCCCATAAGCGGCCAGTTGCAGTGGCCGCGCCAAGGCGGATGCCAGCAAGCCCGCGTCCCGCGTGCCCATGCCGCCACCGTGCTCGGTCAATTGCTCGCCATGCACGG
>CBJNAE010000065.1:0-14754 GCA_966433995.1 uncultured Ideonella sp.
GCTGCGACTACAGCTGCGTGCTCATCTCTTCAGTATTTCAGCAGCCTGCTAGTGGTCTGCGACATGGGACGCGGCCGGGTCGTGGCAATGTCACCTTCCGGACAGCGCATTTCCATGCAGCCCTGGATCGACCCCCAAGGCCGGTTCCTGCAGGTTCGCAGTTCGGGCCATGGTTTCTTCAGCGGCACATGGATCGAACAGAAGACCTACTCGCTGCCTATGCAGGAGGCCGACTTCACGATAGGCCGCGGCTCTGCCTTCGAATGCAAATCGCTGCCATGCGGCGACCCTCCACCGCTGGACGATTCGCGGGGCGACGATTTCCCCAGCGTGCGGACGGTTTCGCCTGATGGTCAGTGGTGGGTCACATTCAGCGCCCGGCCCGACAGGGTGATGTTCTTCCGCCAGGATGGACAGCAGACTCCGCGCAGGGTCGCGACATTCGACTACGAAGCACCGCAAGCGGCGCCGGGCGCTGCGCCGTCGGCACCGAAGCAGCCGCACGGCCATCAAGTTGTTTTCTCGCGCGACAGCCGCTGGGCGGGCCTTCAATACCGACAGAAGCTGTACCGGGTGGACCTGCGTGCCGCTCAGATCGAACCCGCCGAAGTGTTGCTGGACGGCCATCCCACGGCCTTGGAACTACAGGGCATCGGCGACAACGGCACCGATTGGTTGCTGGGCAATGTGGCCGATGCCTCGTTTGACAGCACACCTGCGAGCGGGCTTTGGCGGCTCATCACCGGCAAGCGCTGACCACCCCGGCAGGCATGGCAGAGGCTATCGGTAGCTGCACGGCAAGGCGCAGGCCGCGTCCTGATCGCAGCCCCCCCTGAAGCAACCCGATAATCCCAGGCTCCATGACGACGATCTGGCACCGACTCGACCACGCCCTGGCCCGCGCCCGCCCGCACCGCGGGGGCCTGTCGCTCGCGGTGGACGCCATCGTGATCGCCGGGGCCTGGAACTTCACCTACCTGTTCCGCCTCGGCCTGGAACGCTGGTTCAGCGCCCGGCCCGGCTACGACCACTGGGTGATGCTGGGCGTGGTGGTGGTCTACCTGCTGGTCTTCAAGCTGGCCGGCATCCCGCGCGGCATGTGGCGTTTCTCGGGTTTCGGCGAGGTGCAGCGGCTAGGCGCCGCCTGCCTGCTCGCCGGCTCGATCGCCGCGGCGGCGGTGCTGATGGCCCAGCTGAACAAGGTGCCGCGGGCCGTGCTGGCGCTGCACCCGTTCATGAGCGTGATGGGACTGTGCATGGTGCGCATGCTCTACCGCATGCTGTATGAGCATGCACGCTGGCGCATCACCGGCGGCGAGGGCGAGGTGCGCCGCGCCATCGTGCTCGGCGCGGGCGAAGCCGCCAGCCTGCTGCTGCCCGGCCTGCGCCAGCAGGGCTGGACGGTTCTGGGCATGCTCGACGACGACCCGGCCAAGCAGGGTGCGAGCGTGGCCGGCTCGCCGGTGCTGGGCACGCTCTCCGACCTGTCCCGCCCGGAAGTGCACGCCGGCGCCACCCACGTCATCACCGCGATGCCGGGCGCCGCGCTGGCGCAGCGCCGCCGGGCGATCGAGCTGGCCACGGCGACCGGGCTGCGGGTGATGACGGTGCCTTCCATCGCCGAGCTGCAGCAAGGCGGCGCCGAGATCGAGCGGGTGCGCGCGATCGAGCCGGAAGACCTGCTCGGCCGCGAGCCCGTGGTGCTCGACGAGCCGGGCGTGGCGGACCTGATCGGCGGCAAGACGGTGCTCGTCACCGGCGCGGGCGGCTCGATCGGCTCGGAGCTGTGCCGCCAGATCGCCCGCTACGGCCCGGCCCGCATGGTGCTCTACGAGTTGAGCGAGCTGGCGCTCTACCGGATCGAACAGCAGCTGGCCGAACTGCACCCCGGCCTGCCCCTGGTGCGCCTGATGGGCGATGTGAAGGACGCCGGCCACCTGCGCCAGACCTTCCAGGCGCAGCGGCCGCAGCTCGTGTTCCACGCGGCCGCCTTCAAGCACGTGCCCCTGATGGAGCACGACAACGCCTGGGCGGCGGTGCAGAACAACATCATGGGCACCTACAACACCGCCCGGGCCGCGGCCGAGGCCGGCGCCGAGCGTTTCGTGCTGATCTCCACCGACAAGGCCGTCAACCCCAGCAACGTGATGGGCGCCACCAAGCGCGCCGCCGAGATGGTGCTGTCCAACCTGGCGGCCCAGGCCGGCGCCGGCGGCACCCGCTTCATCGCGGTGCGGTTCGGCAACGTGCTCGGTTCCAGCGGCAGCGTCATCCCGAAGTTCAAGGCGCAGATCGCCAAGGGCGGGCCGGTCACCGTGACCCACCCGGACATCACCCGCTATTTCATGACCATCCCCGAGGCGGCCCGCCTGGTGCTGCAGGCCGCCGCACTGGCCAACAACGGCCAGGTCTACGTGCTCGACATGGGCGAGCCGATCAAGATCGTGCAGCTGGCGCGCGACATGATCCGCCTGTCGGGCCACGACGAGGACGAGATCAAGGTGGTGTTCACCGGCCTGCGCCCGGGCGAGAAGCTGTACGAAGAGCTGCTGGCCGACGCCGACCGGACGTTGCCTTCGGCGCACCCGCGCCTGCGCATCGCCCAGCTGCACGCGCACGCCGGCCCCGACTGGATGGCTGGCCTGCTGGACTGGCTGCAGCGGCCCGGCTCCGCCTCGCTGGGGCACGACGAGCAGCGGCGCCGGCTGGCGCATTTCGTGCCGGAATACCGGATGCAGTGACCGCCGGCGCTGCCCACCGTGCAAGCCGCGATTGACGGCGTGCCCGGGGCGACGCATCTTCCCCCCACCCCCGTGCCGCGCGGGCGGCGCGCCGGCCGTTCACATTTGCAATCTGGGCACCGGGAACATCTGGTATCAATCTCCCCCGCAAAGGGCTGGATCGACAGGCCCCAGACCGGAGACAAAGACAATGACGGAGACGACGCCGGGCAAGACCCGCATCCTGGTGGTGGACGACGAGCCCGACATGCTGCTCACGCTGAGCGACCTGCTAGGCCAGGCCGGGTTCGAGGTCGACACCGCGCCCACCGGCGCGCAGATGCGCGAAGCGATGTCGCGCAAGAGCTACGCGCTGCTGCTGCTCGACCTGCGGCTGCGCTCGGAGGACGGCATGACGCTGGCCCGCGAGCTGCGCCAGTCCTCCAACCTGCCGATCATCATGATCAGCGGCGCCAGCGACGAGACCGACCGCATCCTGCTGCTGGAGCTGGCCGCCGACGACTTCCTCGTCAAGCCCTTCAGCCCGCGGGACCTGCTCGCCCGGGTGCGGGCGGTGCTGCGCCGCTGCCAGCCGGCCGCGCAGCCGGGAGCCAAGCCGGCCGGCGAGCCGCGCGAGCTGCTGCAGTTCGGCGGCTGGGCGATGGACCTGAAAGAGCGCGAGCTGATCGGCGAGGGCGGCGAGCCCTGCGCGCTGACGCCGGCGGAGTTCCGCCTGCTCGAAGCCTTCGTGCGCCAGCCCCACCGCGTGTGGACGCGCGACCAGCTGCTGGAGCACACCCGCAGCCTGGACACCGAGGTGTTCGACCGCACGATCGACGTGCTGATCCTGCGGCTGCGGCGCAAGATCGAGCCCAACCCGAAGCACCCCCGGTACATCTGCACCGAGCGCGGCATCGGCTACGTGTTCGCCGCCGAAGTGACGCGCCACTGAACGGGCGGCGGCGCATGCAGAAGTGGTTCCCCGAGGGCGTGCGCGCGCGGCTGTTCGCCGCCTTCGTCGCGCTGCTGCTGGCCGCGGTGCTGCTGGCCTGCGTCGGCTGGATGGCGCTGCGCGGCACGCAAAGCGCGCTGGAGGACTTCGACAAGGACGTGCTGCCCGGCATCGCCCAGGCGCTGGAGCTGGCCGAGCGCACCGCGCAGCTGGCGGCGATCGCGCCCCACCTGGCGGAGTCGCGCACACGAGAGAACCTGCAGTCCAAATCCGATGTGGTGCAGTCGCTGCTGAACGAGCTCAAGCGCCGTTCCGCCGACCTGCAACCTTCCGGCGAGCTGAGGCCGGTGCTCGGCCGGCTGCTCGACGGCGTGGGGCGCGACCTGTCCCGGCTGATCTCGCTGACGCAGCAGAAACAGCGCCTGCAGGCCCAGCTGCAGCGGGAGATCGTGCGGCTCGACCAGGTCGGCGAGCAATTGCGCCAAAGCATGCGACAGGGACAGCCCGGCCGCCAGCCCGACCCGGCGGTGACCTCGGTGTGGTCCAGCCTGGTGCTGGGCATGACGAGCACCTCGGAGTCCACCCTGGGCGAGCTGGAAGCCGACGTCGAGGCGCTGATGCTCGCGGCCCAGCGGCGCGGCGCGCTGGCCGCGCTCGACCCGCAGGCCGCCGCCGCGCTGCGCGAGATCGTGGACAGCCCGCACAACATCCTGGCGCTGCGGCGCAGCCTGGGCGAGCTGGAGCAGCACACCAACTACCTGGTCGCCGTCACCCGCACCAACGCCGACCAGCTCAGCAGCGAAGTGGCCGAGCACGTGGCCCAGCTGCGCGCCACCGCCACCGAGCGCAGCGCCCGCGTCAACCGCGCCATCCGTTCCGGCGAGACCGGCATGCTCGCGATCGCGCTGGTGTCGATGCTGATCGCGGCGGTGGCGATCCGCTACGTCTGGCGCCTGGTGGCGCAGGTCGAGCGCATCACCGACGTGATGTCGCGCCTGGCGCAGGGCGACACCGCCCAGCCGACGCCCGCGACCAGCCGCTGCGACGAACTGGGCGCGCTGGCGCGCACCTTCGAGGTCTTCCGGGACACGCTGCTGGCCAAGCACCAGCTGGTGACCGACCTGAAGTCGCAGACCGACCTGCTGCACGCGGTGCACAGCAGCATGACCGACGGGCTGGCGGTGTTCGACCGCCAGGGCCGCATGCTGCTGTGGAACCCTCAGCTGGCGCTGCTGCTCGGCGAGCACGCAGCGGCGCCACGGGTGGGCACCGGCATGCGCGAGCTGCTGGCCAGCTTCTCGCCCGGCGCCACCTGGCTGGCGCCGGGCCTGAACCACCAGCCGCAGCCGCTGGCCTCCTTGCAGGAGGCCGACTTCGCGGCATCCGGGCAGATCGAGCTGCGCCTGCCTGGCGGCCAGGTCTTCGACCTGCGCAGCCGCGCCATGCCCGACGTGGGCAGCGTCACCCTCATCACCGACCTGACGGCCCGGCGCGCCGTCGAGGTCCAGGTCCAGCACGCCCAGCGGCTGGAGCTGCTCGGCCAGCTGACCGGCGGCGTCGCCCACGACTTCAACAACCACCTGGGCACCGTGCTGGGCAGCCTGTCGCTGCTGCAGGAACAGGTCCACGGCCTCGGCGAGGCCGGCCAGGCGCGGCTGCAGCGCGCCTTGCGCGCCACCCAGCAGGCCTCGGCGCTGACCCGCCGGCTGCTGGCCTTCGCGCGGCGCCAGCCGCTTCAGGCCGAGGCGGTGCCGGTGGACTGCATGCTGGAGGAGATGCGCGACCTCATCGAATACAGCGCCGGCCCGCTGGTGGCGGTGGATTTCGAACTCGGGGCGCAGCCGGCCCAAGTGCACGTCGACCGTGGCCAGCTGGAGAACGCCCTGCTCAACCTGGTGATCAACAGCGCCGCCGCCATGCCTTCCGGCGGTCTGCTCACGGTGCGCAGCCGGCACACGCCCGCGGGCGGTCAACCGGCGGGCGCGCTGGAGGCGCCCGCCTCGGCGGGCTGGGTGGAGATAGAAATCGCCGACACCGGCACCGGCATCCCGGACGACGTCATACCCCGGGTTTTCGAACCCTTCTTCACCACCAAGCCGGTGACCGAGGGCAGCGGGTTGGGCCTGTCGATCGTCTACGGATTCGTCAAGCAGTCGGGCGGCCACATCGACATCCAGAGCCGGTACGGCAGCGGCACGCGGGTCACCCTGGTCTTCCCGGCGTCGCGGTCGGTGCCCGCGGCGCGCGGCGCCTTGCCGATGGCCGCGGAATCCCCCTCCCCCGCGGCGGATCCGACCGCCCCCGCCGCACGGGTGCTGCTGGTGGACGACGACGACGCTTTCCGCACCACGGTGCACGACATGCTGCAGGAAAGCGGCGCGCGGGTGGTCGCGGTGTCGTCGGGGGAAGCCGCACTGGACCTGCTGCGGCGGCCGGACGGCGGCGGCGCCTTCGACGCCGTGCTTTCCGACCTGCGGCTGGGCGAAGGCATCGACGGCCTGCGGCTGCGCAAGGCGGTGCGGCAAGTGCGGCCCGGCCTGGGAATGACGCTGATGTCGGGGCTGTCGCCCGAGATGCTGATGCACGACCCTGACTGGGACGGCGGGCTGCCCTTCCTGCAAAAGCCCTTCGACCGGGATGTGTTGCGACGCTGGTTGGCGCATCAACAGGAGGCGTTGAAGGACTTCAGCGGCCCAGGCCCTTCGACAAGTCCAGGGTGAACGGAAAGGGGGATCGCCGCCCACTCCCGTTCGGGCTGAGCCTGTCGAAGCCCTCCATGCGGATCCTTAGCTTCGACAAATTGAGGCGGCAGGGGCCCTTCGACAGGCTCAGGGCGAACGGGGAGAGGAGTTCACCCTGAGCCTGTCGAAGGGCCCTTGCCAACTCGGTCCGTTGGAGCGCCCCCCGGGTTTCAAACATTTCAAGCGTTGCGCGAACCGATGAGCAATCGAAATCCGTCATTCACCGTGGAGGCTTCTCATCTCACCCTGAAGCCGGCCAACGGCTTTGCGCCCGCCGCCCGGAGCGGCCGAGGCGACCACCACACCGATACGGAGACTTGACGATGATGACCCCCTTCAAAGCCGCCGCCGTCGCGGCCGCCCTCGCGCTGGCCGGATTGGCCTCGCATGCCGCGTCGCTGAAAGTGTCTTGCAGCGGCCTGGGCCAGGAGCTGGAGCTGTGCAAATCCGCCGCCCAGGCCTGGGCGAAATCCACCGGCAACGAAGTGCAGGTGGTCTCCACGCCGAACGACGGCAGCGAGCGCCTGGCGCTGTACCAGCAGGTGCTCAGCGCGGGCTCCGACAAGATCGACGTGTTCCAGATCGACGTGGTCTGGCCCGGCCTGCTCGGCGCCCACCTGCTGGACCTGAAGCCGCACAGCAAGGGCGTGGAGAAAGAGCACTTCCCGGGCATGGTCGCCAACAACATGATCGGCAACCGCCTGGTGGCCATGCCATGGTTCACCGACGCCGGGCTGCTCTACTACCGCAAGGACTTGCTGGACAAGCATGGCGCCAAGGTGCCCGCCACCTGGGACGAACTCGCCGCTTCGGCCAGGAAGATCCAGGACGCCGAGCGCGCCGCCGGCAACGACAAGATGTGGGGCTTCGTCTGGCAGGGCCGCGCCTATGAAGGCCTGAGCTGCGACGCGCTCGAATGGGTGGCCAGCCACGGCGGCGGCAGCATCGTCGAAAGCGACGGCAAGGTCTCGGTCAACAACCCGCAGGCGGCCAAGGCGCTGCAGACCGCGGCTTCTTGGGTGGGCACGATCTCGCCCAAGTCGGTTTTGAACTACGGCGAGGAAGAGGCCCGCGGCGTATTCCAGGCCGGCAACGCCGTCTACATGCGCAACTGGCCCTACGCCTGGTCGCTCGGCCAGGGCGCCGACAGCCCGGTCAAGGGCAAGATCGGCGTCGCCGTGCTGCCCAAGGGCGACGGCGCGAACGGCCGCAACGCGGCCACGCTCGGCGGCGGCCTGCTGGCGGTGTCGAAGTATTCGAAGAACGCGGCGCTGGCGGCCGAGCTGGTGATGTACATGACCAGCAGCGCGGTGCAGAAGGAGCGCGCGTTGAAAGCCTCGTACAACCCGACCATCGGCGCGCTCTACAAGGATCCCGACATCCTCAAAGCCAACCCGTTCATGGGCGATCTGTACGGCACCTTCACCAGCGCCATCGGCCGCCCGGCCACTGTGACCGGCGCGAAATACAACCAGGTCAGCAACGAGTTCTGGAACGCCACGCACGAGGTGCTGTCGGGCAAGTCCAAGGCGCCCGAGGCGCTGGGGCGGCTGGAATCCACGCTCAAGCGGCTGGGGCAAGGCGGGAAGTGGGAGTGAGGTTCGGCGAAGTGATGGTTTCCTAGGCGAGAGGCGACTTGGCGTGGGCCCCGGCTCACGCCTCTTTTCGGCTCGCGCCCTGTTCGGTCCACTGAATCGCTGGCGGTGTGCATCGAAGGCTTCGACAAGCTCAGCCTGAACGGGCTGGGGAAGCCCGCGTGGGGCTTCGACAGGCTCAGCCCGAACGGTGGGGGAACTCAGCCCGAACGGTGGGGGAGCTCAGCCCGAACCGTGGGGGAGCTCAGCCCGAACGGTGGGGGAGCTCAGCCCGAACGGTGGGGGAGCTCAGCCCGAACCGTGGGGGAACTCAGCCCCAACGGTGGGGAAGCTCAGCCCGAAGGCTGAAGAACTCATCCTGGACGGCGCGTGTGTTGGCCACCCCTCCCAATCCCGTTCGCCCTGAGCTTGTCGAAGGGCCCTTGCCGCTCAATCCGCCGAAGCTCGAATCTTTCCCATGTCATTCAACGCGCATCCCCAGCCCGTCCGCACTGAGCCTGTCGAAGTGCCCACGCCGCATTCCGCCCGCCTTGCCAAACAAGAGCCTCCCATGCCGCAGCCCGGATCCCCGTTCTTCCCCAGACACCCCCAGACCCTCTCCTCCCAGCGCATCCGCACGGCCTGGCTCCTGGTACTGCCCCTGCTGCTGGTGCTGGCGATGGTGGCCGGCTGGCCGCTCGGCCGAACGGTGTGGTTCAGCCTGACCGACGCCCACCTGTCGCGGCTGGACGCGTGGCGCTTCGTCGGGCTGGCCAACTACGCCGGTGAGTACGGCGTACTCTTCGACGCCGGCTGGTGGCGGTCAGTGGGCAACACCCTGCTGTTCGCGCTGCTGTCGGTGAGCCTGGAGACCGTGCTCGGCCTGGGCCTGGCGCTGATGCTCAACCACCCTTCCCGCCTGCGCACGCTGCTGCGCGCGACCATGCTCGTGCCCTGGGCCATCCCCACCGTCGTGTCGGCCAAGATGTGGAGCTGGATGCTGCACGACCAGTTCGGCGTCGTGAACCACGCGCTGCAGTCCATGGGCCTGATCGGCGCGCCGCTAGCCTGGACGGCCGACCCCGACCTGTCGCTGTTCACCATCGTCGCGGTCGACGTCTGGAAGACCACGCCCTTCATGGCGCTGCTCATCCTGGCCGCGCTGCAGATGGTGCCGCAGGACTGCTACGAGGCCGCGCGCGTGGACGGCGTACCGCGCTGGCGCGTCTTCCGAAGCATCACGCTGCCGCTGGTCATGCCGGGCGTGGCGGTGGCGATGATCTTCCGCATGCTGGACGCGCTGCGGGTGTTCGACCTCATCTACGTGATGACCTCCAACAGCCGCGACACCAAGAGCATGTCGATCTACGTGCGCGAGCAGTTGATCGACTTCCAGCAGGTGGGCTACGGCTCGGCCGCGGCAACCCTGCTCTTCCTGGTGATCGCCCTGGCCACCTGGAGCTACCTCGCATTGACCCGACAAAAGCCGGAGGCTGGCGCATGACGCCGAGGAAATTCACCTGGGGCAGCGCCGCCTACGCGCTGCTGGCGCTGGGCGTGGTGGCGGTGTCGCTGTTCCCGCTGCTGTACGCCTTGTCCACCTCGCTCAAGCAGGGGTCCGCCCTTTTCGACCCCGGCTTGATCCCCGCGGAACCCACGCTGGACAACTACCGGGCGCTGTTCCGCGACCAGCCCTTCGCCCACAACCTGTTGAACTCGGCGCTGGTCTCCAGCGGCGCGGTGCTGCTGTCGCTGGCCCTGAGCCTGCTGGCGGCCTGGTCGCTCGGCCGGGTGGAGTTCCGCGGCCGCGGCCTGCTGATGACCTGCATCCTGTCGGTGTCGATGTTCCCGCAGGTGGCGGTGCTGTCGGGCATGTACGAACTCATCCGCTTCCTCGGCCTGTACGACCACCTCGGCGCGCTGTGGGTGTCCAACCTCGTCATCACGCTGCCCTTCACGGTGTGGGTGCTGGTGACCTTCATGCGCCAGCTGCCCAAGGAGCTGGAGGAGGCCGCAGCGATGGACGGCGTGGGCGTTTTCACGCTGATCTTCCGCATCTTCCTGCCGCTGCTGTGGCCGGCACTGGTGGCCACGGGCCTTTTGGCCTTCATCGCCTCATGGAACGAGTTCCTGTTCGCGCTGACCTTCACCCTGTCGACCGAGCAGCGCACCGTGCCGGTGGCGATCGCGCTGGTTTCGGGCTCTTCGGGCTTCGAGCTGCCTTGGGGTTCGATCATGGCCGCGTCGGTGATCGTGACGCTGCCGCTGGTGGCGCTGGTGGTTTATTTCCAGCGGCTGATCGTGGCGGGGCTCACGGCAGGCGCCGTGAAAGGTTGATTCCCGTGGATTCTTTGGAGTACTAGACGATGTGCCAGATCCAGTTGCGCCAGGTGAACAAGACCTTCGGCGACGTGCAGATATTGAAGGACATCGACCTGGCGATCGAGCCGGGCGAGTTCTGCGTCTTCATCGGCCCTTCGGGCTGCGGCAAGTCGACGCTCTTGCGGCTGATCGCCGGGCTGGACGACGTGAGCGGCGGCGTCATCGACATCGACGGCGCCGTCGTCAACCACCTGCCGCCCGCCCAGCGCAACGTGGCCATGGTGTTCCAGAGCTACGCGCTGTACCCGCACATGACAGTGTTCGAGAACATGGCCTTCGGCCTGCGCCACCAGAAACTGGGCGAGGCGGAGATCCAGCGCCGCGTCGCCGAGGCCTCGCGCATCCTGCACCTGGACGAGCTGCTCAAGCGCAAGCCGCGCGACCTGTCCGGCGGCCAGCGCCAGCGCGTGGCGATCGGCCGGGCGATCGTGCGCCAGCCCAAGGTGTTCCTGTTCGACGAGCCGCTGTCCAACCTGGACGCCGCGCTGCGCGTGAAGACGCGGGTGGAGATCGCCCGGCTGCACCGCGAGCTCGGCTCGGCCAGCATGGTCTACGTCACGCACGACCAGGTCGAGGCAATGACACTGGCCGACAAGATCGTGCTGCTGCGCCCCGACGCCGCGGCCCAGGGCCTGCCCAGCATCGCCCAGGTGGGCCCGCCGCTGGCGCTGTACCACCACCCCGCCAACCTCTTCGTGGCCGGCTTCATCGGCTCGCCGTCGATGAACTTCCTGCCCGGCACCGTCACTCAGGCGGGCCCGCAAGGCGTGCGCGTGCAGGTGCACGGTGTGGAATGCGCCGCGGACGTCGCGCCGCAGGGCCTGGCGGCCGGCATGCCGGTGACGTTCGGCGTGAGGCCCGAGCACGTGCAGCTGGGCGAGACCGCGGGCGGGAACGCCTTGCGCGGGCGGGTCACCCACCTGGAGCACCTGGGCGAGCACAGCTACGCCTACGTCAAGCTCGACGACGCGGGCCCGGCCCTCATGGCCAAGACGCATCGCGGCGACATCCGCATCGGCGAGGAGCTGCCGGTGCGGCTGCCGGCCGCCGCCGCCCACCTCTTCCGGGAAGACGGCCAGGCCCAGCCCCGGCGCTCCCACCAGGCCGGCGGCGTGGCCGCCACCGTGGCCATGCGGGCCGCCTGACCCCGGGAGCATCGCCGTGCAAGAGTTCGGCCAGTTGTTCATCGACGTGGAGATGCAGCACATCTTCAAAGACGGCAAGACCTTCGTCGACGCGATCGCGCGCAACGACCCCGCCTGGATCGCGGAGCGCTACGAGGCAGAGAAGGACGCGCCGGGCTTCTCTCTGCTGGCCTTCGTGCTGGCGCATTTCGACCTGCCGGAAGACGCCGCCTCGGCCTTCAAGCCCGACCCGTCCCACGGCCTCTACCAGAACATCGAGGCGCTGTGGCCCCATCTGACGCGCCGCGCCCGCACGCCGGCCGAGGTGCGCGAGCGCGACTCCTTGCTGAACCTGCCGGAGCGCTACGTGGTGCCGGGCGGCCGCTTCCGCGAGATCTACTACTGGGATTCGTACTTCACGATGCTCGGCCTGGTCACCAGCGGCCACGCCGACCTGGCGGCCAGCATGGCGCGCAACTTCGCCTTCCTCATCGACCGCTACGGCCACGTGCCCAACGGCAACCGCAGCTATTACCTGAGCCGCTCGCAGCCGCCCTTCTTCTACAAGATGGTGCAGCTGCTCGCCGAAGACGCGCCCGCCGCCGAATACGCGCGCTTTCTGCCGCAGTTGCTGAAGGAGCACGCCTACTGGATGGGCGGCGCCGAAGGGCTGGAGCCCGGCGAAGCGGCGCGCCACGCGGTGCGCCTGCCGGACGGCGCCCTGCTCAACCGCTACTGGGACGAGCGCGACACGCCGCGCCTGGAGATGTACCGCGAGGACGTGCTGACCGCCGGCGCGGCCGCGCACAGGCCGCACGAGGAGGTCTACCGCGACATCCGCGCCGCCGCCGAGAGCGGCTGGGACTTCAGCAGCCGCTGGAACGCCGAGGAGGCCGACCTGTCGAGCATCCAGACCACCGCCCTCGTCCCGGTGGACCTGAACTGCATGCTGCACGGGCTGGAGTCGGCGATCGCCCAGGGCCTGGGCCACGCCGGCGACGAAGCCGGCCGGCAACGCTACGAGCGGGCCGCGCGGGAGCGCCGCGAGGCCATCGACCGCCACCTCTGGCACGCCGAACTCGGCCACTACGTGGACTACCACTGGAAGCGCCGCAAACCCTGCGCGCACCTGACGATGGCCACCGCCTTCCCGCTGTTCACCGGCCTGGCCAGCCAGGCGCAGGCCGAGCAGGTGGCCTCGCACATCGCCGGGTCGCTGTTGAAGGACCACGGCCTGGCCGCCACCAATGTGCGCACCGGCCAGCAATGGGACCTGCCCAACGGCTGGGCGCCGCTGCACTGGGTGGCGGTCGACGGCCTGAGGCGGCACGGGCACTTCGCGCTGGCGCGCGACATCGCGACGCGCTGGGTGCGCACCGTCGACCGCGTCTACCGCGAGACCGGCAAGTTGCTGGAGAAATACGACGTGACCACGCCCCAGGCCGGCGGCGGTGGCGAATACCCCACGCAGGACGGCTTCGGCTGGACCAACGGGGTGACGCTGAAGCTGCTGTCGCTTTACCCGGACGCGCTCGCCGTGGAGCCCGTGCCGCAGGCGTTGCCGGAAGCGGGGTGACCTCAACGCCACCGCCCTCACCCCAGCCCTCTCCCGCCAGCGGGAGAGGGGGCCATGACGCAGCGGTCGTCACGGAAAGCGTGTCTGACTCCCTCGCCCCCGGCACGGGGGAGAGGGCTGGGGTGAGGGGGTGACACAGAAACAAGCCGGTGTCCAAGGAGTAGCCGAATGAATCCTTCCGCCATCCACGCCCTGAAGGCCACCGCCATCACCGCGGCCCTCGTCGCCGCGCAAGCCGCCCACGCCGCCTCCATCAAGGTGCAATGCGCCGGCGCCGAGCAGGAGATCGCCCTGTGCCGCGACGCGGTGCAGGCCTGGGCCGCCCGCACCGGCCACAGCGCCACCGTGGTGCCGGCGCACCCCAACGCGAGCGAACGGCTGCGGCAATTCCGGCAGGCGCTGGAGCAACGCTCCACTGACATCGACGTGCTGCAGATCGACGCGCCGTGGATCGGCATGCTGCAGATGCACCTGGTCGACCTCAAGCCTTATTCGAAAGGGGTGGAGAGCCAGCACCTCGGCGGCGCCGTGGCCAACAACACGGTGGGCGGCCGCCTGGTGGCCATGCCCTGGTTCCTCGACGCGGGGCTGCTGTTCTACCGCAAGGACCTGCTGCTCAAGCACGGCCTGAAGCCGCCCCGCACCTGGGAGGAACTCACCGCCGCCGCCCAGGCGGTGCAGGCCGCGGAGCGCGCGGCCGGCCAGACGGCGATGTGGGGATACGTGTGGCAGGGCCGCGAATACGAGGGCCTGACCTGCAACGCGCTGGAATGGTGGGTGACCCACGGCGCGGGCGGGTTCGTCGACCAGGGCGGCCGCGTCACCGTCAACAGCCCGCAGGCGGTGCAGGCGCTGCGCATGGCGGTGGGCTGGGTCGGCACCGTCTCGCCGAAGGACGTGCTGGACTTCGACGAGGAAGGCGCGCGCTCGGTGTTCCAGGCCGGCAACGCCGTCTTCATGCGCAACTGGCCCTATGCCTGGGCGCTGTCGCAGGCGGCCGGCAGCCCGGTCAAGGGCAAGGTCGGCGTGACGGTGCTGCCGCGCCACGAAGGCCGCGACGGCCGCTTCGGCGCCACGCTGGGCGGCCAGCAGCTCGCGGTGTCGCGCTATTCGCGCCACCCCGGGGCGGCCGCCGACCTGGTCATGCACCTCACGAGCGCCGAGGTGCAGAAGGCCCGCGCCATCCAGGGTTCGTTCAACCCCACGCTCTGGCCGCTGTACGCCGACAACGACATCCTCAAGGCCAACCCCTTCATGGGCGAACTCTTCGGCGTGCTGGCCTTCGCCACCGCCCGGCCCGCGGGCTCCACCGGCCCGCACTATTTCGAAGTCAGCCAGGCGGTGGCGCAGGCGGTGCACCAGGTCCTGTCGGGGCAGATGTCGCCCGCCCACGCCACGGCCCAGATGGAGAAGGCGCTGCTGCGGATCGGGGGGAACGGGCAGTGGAAGTAGGGCGCCGGCCGGTCCCCGTCCGCTTTGGGTGACCTCCCCCTCCGTTCGCCCTGAGGCTGTCGAAGGGCCCTGGTCACTCCGGTTTTTCGAAGCTGGACAGGTCCGCGACGAGGGCTCCGACAGGCTCAGCCCGAACGGAGGGGCATTCGTCAACCTTGTGACTTCAACCTGAACCCCCTTTCCCGTTCGCCCTGAGCCCGTCGAAGGGCCCCGGTCACTCCGGTTTGTCGAAG
>CBJNAE010000066.1:0-14735 GCA_966433995.1 uncultured Ideonella sp.
CCCGGCGGCGGCAAGATGGACGAGATCGTCGGCCGCATGCTGAAGAAGCCCGCGCCCGAGCGGCTGAAGCTGCTGCGCGAATCCAGCAACCCGCAGGCGCAGTTCCTTTGGGCCATCCTGCGCGACGGCTTCCACTATTGCGCGGTGCACCTGGCCGAGATCGCCGACTCGGCGCGCGAGGTCGATTTCGCGATGCGCTGGGGCTTCGGCCAGTCGCAAGGGCCGTTCGAGCTGTGGCAGGAGGCCGGCTGGAAGCAGGTCGCCGAATGGGTCAAGGCCGACATCGACGCCGGCAAGGCGCTGAGCAGCGCGCCGCTGCCCGCCTGGGTGTTCGAAGGGCCGGTGGCGGAGAAGGGCGGCGTGCACCAGCCCGAGGGCTCCTGGAGCGCGTCTCAGAGCAAGTTCCTGCCGCGCAGCAGCCTGCCGGTCTACGGGCGCCAGCATTTCCCCGAGAGCCTCTTCGGCTCGGGCGCCGCGGCGCCGCTGAAGTCGGGCACCGAAGTGTTCAAGAACGAAGAGATCCGGGTGTGGACGCTGGACGGCGAGGTGTTGATCGCCAGCATCACCGCCAAGCTGCACCTGATCAGCCCCTTGGTGTCCGAAGGCCTGGTCAAGGCGGTCGAGTTGGCCGAGCAAAGCTACCAGGGCCTGGTGATCTGGTCGCCCGACGACGTGTTCTCGGCCGGCGCCAACCTTGAAGCGCTGATGCCGGTCTTCATGAAGAGCGGCGCCAAAGGCATCGCGCCGGAAGAGAAGAAGCTGCAGGACGCGATGCTGCGCATCCGCTACGCCCAGGTGCCGGTGGTGGCCGCGGTGCGCGGCCTGGCGCTGGGCGGCGGCTGCGAGCTGGCGGTGCACTGCGCCCGGCGCGTGGCGGCGATGGAGAGCTACATCGGCCTGGTGGAAGTCGGCGTCGGCCTCGTCCCGGGCGCGGGCGGCCTGACCTACATCGCGCGCCGCGCCGCCGAGATGGCGGCGGCCGGCAATGCGGGACTGGACCCCTTCCCCTTCCTGAAGGACGGCTTCACCAGCGCCGCCATGGCCAAGGTGGGCACCAGCGCGATCGAGAGCCGCAAGCTCGGCTACCTGCTGTGGAGCGACATCGTCGTGCCGCACAAGGACGAGCTGCTGCACGTGGCGCTGACCCAGGCCAAGGCGTTGCACGCCGCCGGCTACCGGCCGCCGACGAAAGCGCTGTTCCCGGTGGCTGGCCGCTCTGCCAAGGCCACCATCCAGGGCCAGCTGGCCAACATGCGCGACGGCGGGATGATCAGCGAACACGACCGGCACATCGCCACGCTGATCGCCGACGTGCTGACCGGCGGCGACGTCGACGCGGGCTCGATGGTCGACGAGGAATACCTGATGGCCCTGGAGCGCAAGCACTTCTGCTCGCTGCTGGAGCACCCCAAGACGCAGGAGCGGATCATGGGGATGCTGCAGACCGGTAAGCCGGTGCGGAACTGACCACGGTTGCGCCTTCACCCATGGCCACGCAGCGAGTCCCCTCTGGCTCCCTCTCCCGCTTGCGGGAGAGGGCTGGGGTGAGGGCGCGGTCGTTGCGTCAAGCTTCTCCCGATGCGGAGCGCTTTCTTTGGCAGTCCCTGCGCAATCGGCAATTGGGCGGTTTCAAGTTTCGGCGCCAGCATCCAGTGGGACGGTACTTCGCTGATTTCGCATGCCTCGAAGCGCAGCTCATCGTCGAATTGGATGGCGGCCAACACTTCGAACCCGAAGCGGTGGCCGCTGATGCGCGACGCACGCAAGTGATGAATCAGCTTGGTTTTCAAGTTCTCCGATTCACTGATCGAGAAGCCCTGGTCGAACGGGAAGCCGTGTTGACGCGAATCCTGGATTGGCTGCACACCCACCACCCTCACCCCAACCCTCTCCCGCAAGCGGGAGAGGGAGTCAACACCTCGCCTCTACCCAAGAGGTAGGGGCAATGCAAAGGAAGACATCATGAGCAAGCAAACCCAAGACGCCTACATCGTCGCCGCCACCCGCACGCCCATCGGCAAGTCCGGGCGCGGTTATTTCAAGAACACCCGGCCCGACGACCTGCTGGTCGCCGGCATCCAGAGCGCGCTGCGCCACGTGCCCACGCTGGACCCGAAGGCGATCGAGGACGCGGTGATCGGCTGCTCCTTCCCCGAAGGCGAGCAGGGCATGAACATGGCCCGCATCGCGGTGGCGCTGGCGGGCCTGCCCAACTCGGTGGGCGGCGTCACGGTGAACCGCTTCTGCGCTTCGGGCCTCACCGCCATCCAGATGGCGGCCGACCGCATCCGCGTCGGCGAGGCCGACGTCGTCATCGCCGGCGGCGCCGAGTCGATGAGCATGGTTCCGATGGGTGGCGCCAAGCCGTCGTTCAACCCGCAGGTCTTCGCCAGGGACGAGAACCTCGGCATCGCCTACGGCATGGGCTTGACGGCCGAGAAGGTGGCCCAGCAGTGGAAGGTGACGCGCCAGGCGCAGGACGAGTTCGCGCTGCAGTCGCACCAGCGCGCGCTGAAGGCGCAGCAGGCGGGCGAGTTCGCCGACGAGATCACGCCGATCGAGGTTGTCGACCGTTTCCCCGACCTCGCTTCGGGCGAGGCCCGGACCCGCACCCGCACCGTCAACCTCGACGAAGGCCCGCGGCCCGACACCTCGCTCGAAGGCCTGGCCAAGCTCAAGCCCGCCTTCGCTTCGCCGATGGACCCGACCGGCAAGGCCACCGGCCTGGGCAGCGTCACCGCGGGCAACAGCTCGCAGACCAGCGACGGCGCCGGCGCGCTGATCCTGGCCAGCGAGAAGGCGGTCAAACAGTTCAACCTGCAGCCGCTGGCCCGCTTCGTCAGCTTCGCCAGCCGCGGCGTGCCGCCCGAGATCATGGGCATCGGCCCGATCGAGGCCATCCCCGCAGCGCTGCGCTACGCCGGCCTGCAGCAATCGCAGCTGGACTGGATCGAGCTGAACGAAGCCTTCGCCGCCCAGGCCCTGGCGGTGCTGGGCACGCTCGATCTGGACCCGGCCAAGGTGAACCCGATGGGCGGCGCGATCGCGCTCGGCCACCCGCTGGGCGCCACCGGCGCGATCCGCGCGGCCACCGTGGTGCACGCACTGCGCCGCCACCAGCTGAAATACGGCATGGTCACGATGTGCGTCGGCACGGGCCAGGGCGCGGCCGGCATCTTCGAGCGGGTCTGACCATGGCCATCAAGACCGCAACGATCAACGGCGTGGCCACGATCGAGATCGCACGCCCCGAGAAGAAGAATGCGCTGACCGTGGAGATGTACCAGGCCATGGCCGACGCGTTGGCCGCCGCCGGTGCCGACGACGGCGTGCGCGCCATCCTCATCACCGGGCAGCCGGGCATCTTTACTTCGGGCAACGACCTGGAGGATTTCATGGCACGCGCGCCTTCCGGCGACAACCCGATGGACTCGCCGGTCTTCCGCTTCATGTCGGCGCTGGCCGCCTGCGACAAGCCGGTGGTGGCCGCCGTCACCGGCGCGGCCATCGGCATCGGCACGACGATGCTGCTGCATTGCGACTTCGTTTATGTGTCCGACGAAGCCCGCTTGGCCATGCCCTTCGTGAGCCTGGGCCTGGTGCCGGAGTTCGCCTCCAGCCTCATCGTGCCCCGCTTGATGGGCCATGTGAAAGCGGCTGAGAAGCTGCTGCTCGGCGATCCCTTCACCGGCGCCGACGCGGTGGAGTTCGGCATCGCCAACGCGGTGCTGCCGGCCGGCGAGGTGGCCGGACACGCCCGCCGCGTGGCCGAGCGCTTCAACGCTTTGCCGCCCGGCGCGGTGCGCGACAGCAAGCGCCTGATGCGCGCCGCCGACCGTGAAGCTGTCCAGCAGGCCGTACAGGCCGAGGCGCGCATCTTCGGGGACAGGCTGCGCAGCCCGGAGGCCGCGGAGGCCTTCCAGGCTTTCTTCCAGAAGCGCAAGCCGGATTTCTCCAAGTTCTGAGCGCCCCCAGGGCCGGGCTCCGCCCAGCCCGCCCCCACGGGGGTCAAGGAACTTGGGGTGGCCCGGCGTTTCCTTGAGAGACTCGGAACCGTTCCACGGCCAGCGCCGGTAGTGGCCGGTAGTAAAGCGTTACAAGCGCGGGCGTTGCGTGCGACGGATGCGCGTGGGGGTGACTTAGCATGTCCGCTTTGTCCACGCGGGCGTGCACCCCTCTTCCAGCCGCCATGTCGAAATCGCTGTTTCCCCTTCGGAATCACGCCTGCCGCCGCCCTAGGCGCGGTGGGCTGTCCTGGGCGGCGCTGGCGCTTGGCGCCATGGGCTGGGTCACCGGCGTCCACGCGCAACAGCCGGTCAGCCAACCCTCGCTCGAGGTGCCCGCGTCCTCTGTCCCTTCCGGCAAGGTGCTGCAGACCTTGGTGCCGTTGGTCGCGTCCGACCAGGCCGCCGCGCCCGGCACGGCTCGTTTCGTACTGTCCTGGCCCGGCTGCCGCGGTGGCGGCGGGAAGCGCTGCGCCTATGAGATCGCCTGGCTTCCCTCCGAACCGGACGCCCAGTCTTCCGGCGGCCTGGCCCTGGATTGGGCGGCGCCTGCCAAGGCGCGGGTCCGGGCGGTCCCGTGGGAGCCGAGTCTGGGGGCCGGCGAGCCGCTGGCCGTGCCCGGCAGTCGGCGTCCGCCGGTGTGGTCGGCGGGAGAGGAGGAGGGCACGGTCACCGCGTCGGCTCGGCTGCTGCCCCTGCCGGGAAAGTCGGCCCCGCCCGCCGTGCTGGTGAGCCAGGGGGCGGGTTTCGAGCACTTCAAGCGCAGGCATTCGGCCTATGCGGTGGTCCAGGGAAAGATCAAGAAAGTATGGTCGCGGGCCGAGCCCGCGGGCCCGCACGTGTCGTGGGTGCTGTCCCCTCCAGGGAGGCCTCCGGTGCACCTGTCCGTCTTCCTGCAGCCGGACGACAGCGGGCCGGACAAGCTCGCCGCGCACGAGCTGGTGTGGAGCGAAGGCCGGTCGCTTTTGGCCGAGCGCGGCGGTGCTTCCGGATTGCAAGGCGTGGTGGCCGGCACTTATGGGTCCGTCGCCGACGCGCAGGCCGCGCGGTCCGCCGCCTGCCTCGCCGATTACTGGGTCATCGACACGTGGCCTTTGAAATGGACGCTGCCCCAGCGCTACGCATTGGTGCTGCCCGCTTCGCGGCGGACGGCGGCGTCCGCGGAGGTCGCACGCCTGAAGCGTTGCCAGCCCGCCGTCCAGGGCCGTGCGGTGCCGCTGCCGCGCCTGCAGGCCAACCCTTTCGAGTAGCCACGTCACCCATCACGTCCCAAAGAGGAGAGGAGCGAGACATGCCAGACATCAAGGATTCCGTCGGTGAGGGCGGCGCCAACAAGTCGCACGACGTGGCGCTGGTGCAGGCCATGCTCCGGGTGGTGAAGGATGCGAAGTCGGCGCCTTACCTCGCCAGCGACTACGACGGCAGCTACGGCGCCGGCACCAAGGCCGCGATCGCCCGTTTCCAGGTCGACCAGAAGCTGGCCGCGGACCCGGCGGCTGCCAAGGCGGCCGCCAAAGCCGCCGCGCCCGGCGCTTCCGCGCCCGTGGTGACGGCGGCGGCCGCCGCCGTGGAGCAGGCGGTCGGCAACGAGAAGCTGGGCTTCGTCGGCGCCAACAGCCAGACCCTGCAAAAGCTCAGCGCGATGCTGCCGGCGACGCACCAGGACATGCGGGCGCGCGAAGGGTCCAAACTGGTCTACATCGCCGCCGACCCGGCCGGCGTGAACCTCAGCAAGGCCGCGATCAGCAACGACAACGAGTACGAGGCCATGTTCCGCGCCAAGCTGGCCAACCTGGTGCAGGAGATGTACGAGACGCACAAGATCACGCTGTGGGTGACGTCGGACGGACGCCGGCGGACTTTCTCCGAGCAGTCCGGGCTGTTCGCCAAAGGCCCCGGCACCACCAAGGCCGGGCCTGGCGAGAGCAACCACAATTTCGGGCGGGCCGCCGACATCGGCATGCGCGGCTTCAAGTGGGTGCAGGGCAACGGCACGATCAAGACCGACAACGATTGGCTCAGCTCGCTGAACGCCGCGAAGGCCGGCGAGGCCACTGGGCTGTGGAAGATCCGCGACCAACTGGCCGCGACCCAGGGGCTGCACCCGTTGACGTTCGAGCAGATCCACCTGCAGTCCTTCATCAACTCCCAGGTGAACAGCGGGCGGTCCCTGGCCCAGCTGCTGACCAACGTCTCCAAGAACAACATCCAATGGAAGACGGGCTACCAGGCCGACTTCCAATCCCAGGGCAAGCATTGGGCGCAGGTCGGTTCCGCCCAGGAAGTCTGGCTGGGCAACGCCAAGGTCACCAAGGCCGACCTGGCCAAGGCGCGGACCGCGATCACCGGCAAGGCCGTGAAGGAGGCGGACATCAAGCAGGCCGATGTCGACGGCATGCGCGCCGCCCTGAAGCAGGATTTCCAGGCCGCTGAGGACAACTGGGCGAAATGGCAGCCGGTTCCTTGAGCTGAGAAGGTGTGAGGCAATCCGGCGCGGCCGGGATGAGCGGGCGTGGTGGATTGCCTCACACCTTCTGAGCACGACCACCGCCCTTCGCCACCCCCCACACCCCGCCCGAGCGGGGTGTTCCTTTTCGAAACCCAGAAACACGATCCCAGGGAGCTTTCCGATGAACCCCAACCCCTCCATCGCCGGCGACGATTCCTCGCGCGTGCCCAGGCCCGTCGGCGCGGTGCTGCCGCAAGTCGCGGGCGTCCCGGCCGGCGCCGGTCGCCGCACGCCGCAAGAAGTGCTGTCCGGCGTCCAGGTGGCTTCTTGCGTGCTGCAGGAGTTCCGCCCGCTGACCCAGAGCATCGAATGGGAGCTGGGCCACTTGCATTGGGCGCGCGCCGGGCTGTTCACCTTCGCCGAGAACGAGGTGCCGTTCGTCGTGAACAACAGTGGCCGGCTGTCGGAAGACGCCGCGGCGCTGCTCTTCCACAACTGCGTGGAGGCTTCGCCGCAGGGCCCCATCCATGTGCTGGAGCTAGGCGCCGGTTGCGGGTTGTTCGCCCGCTATTTCCTGCAAGCCTTCAACCAGCTCTGCGAACAGGAGGGCCGGGATTTCCACCGGCGGCTGGTCTATTTCGTCACCGATGGGTCGGAGCGCACCCTGGCCCAATGGCGCGAGCGCGGCATCTTCGACGAATTCGGCGCGCAGGCGGTGGCGGCGCGGTGCGACGCCACGCGGTTGCAGGAGATCGAGCTGCCCGACGGCGGCCGCCGGCCGCTGCCCGAACTGCACGCGGTGTTCTGCAACTACGTGCTCGACGTGCTGCCGGCCTCGGTGGTGCGCCGGCGCGCCGGCGGGCCGGTGCAGGAGCTGCACGTGCGCACGCGACTGACCGAGGACAAGGAGCTGCTCCAGCGGACCACCCGGTTGGCGCCGGCCGAGATCAAGGCGCTGCTGGCGTCGCAGGACCCGGCCCAGCGCGCGCTTTTGCTGCCGCTGTCCAACCTGTTCGAGTACGAGGTCGATTTCTTCCCGGCCAGCGGCGAGCTGCCCGCCATCGTCGAAGAAGCGCTGGACATGGCCCCGCCGGCTGACCGGCTGCTCGTCAACCACGGTGCCTTCCAGGCGCTGCGGGCGTTGCAGCGGCGGCTGTCGCCGATGGGTTTCGTCCTGGTCAATGACTACGGCGCGAGCACGCCCGAGGCGGCGGCCGAATCGGCCGCGCCCCAGCGCTTCGGCAGGACCAGCGCGATCGGCCTGAACTTCCCTCTGCTGGGCCAGCTTTTCGAGCGCGAGGGCTGGCGCGTCGCCGTGGCGCCTGGGGACGACACCCGGGCCATCCACGCCCGGCTGCTGGTGCGCGACACCGCGCCGCGGACGGTCTCCGCCTTCGTGAACCGTTTTTCCGCAGACGCCCAGCAGTTCTTCGAGTCCCCTTCGAAGGACGCCCGCGACCACATCAAGGCCGGCCGGCAGGACGCGGCGCTGGAGAGCTACCGCCTGGCCATCGCCCGCAACGCCCGCGATTGGCGGCTGCTGGGCGAGGTGGCCGAATTCGTCGGCTTGCAGCTGCGCGATTTCGAGTCCGGCATCGCACTGGCCCGCAGCGCGCTGGAACTCAACCCCTGGCTGAGTTCGTGGCTTTGGAACATCCTGGGCGACTGCGTGTACTGCCTGGAACGATACGACGAGGCCCACGACGCCTACGAGCAGGCCCGTCGGATCGATCCACGCGACCCTCGCACCCAGCTCAACCTGGCTTATGTCTGGCAGCAGTTCGCCGACCCTGTCCAGGCGCTGTCGGCGGTGGCGCAGGGCCTGGCCCATGACGAGACCGGCAGCTACGCCGCGCGCCTGCTGGACAAGCAGCAGCACATCCTGGCGCAGATGAATGCGCGGCGCGTGGGGGAGCGCCAGCGGGCGCTGGAGCGCACGGCACGGCTGCACGCGCCTTCGCCCGATTGACGGCGGGCGGGAGGCGCCGCCCGGGCGCCTCAACCCGCCTTGACCTGCCGCGGGTGGCCGGCGTCGTCGATCGCCACGTAGGTGAACACCGCCTCGGTCACCTTCACCACCTGCAGGTCGGCCGGGTTGCGCTCGGCGTAGACCTCGATGCGCACGGTGATCGAGGTGTTGCCGACGCGTACGACGTCGGCGTAGAAGCTGAGCAGGTCGCCCACCGACACCGGCTGCTTGAACACGAACTCGTTCACCGCCACGGTGGTCACCCGGCCCTTGGACAGCTTGGCGGGCAGCACGCTGCCGGCCAGGTCCATCTGCGCCATGATCCAGCCGCCGAAGATGGCGCCGTTGCTGTTGGTGTCTGCGGGCATCGGCATGACGCGCATCACCAGTTCGCGGTCGGTCGGCAGTCGCACCGGCTCGGTGCTCGGGGGGGAAATCTCAGGCATATTCCAGGCTTTCTGTGCGGGACGGCGATTGTCTCGCCTCCGACGAAACCGTGCCGGGGCCGGGTAGCGCCGGCCGCGCAATCCTCCTCACATGCGCCGCAATTCCCCATCCTCGACCTCCGCGCGCGACGCGGCCTCCGCTTCGCCCACGGCCGCGCCGCCGCCCAAGCGCGGCGGCTTGTCGACGCTGCGCAAGCTGCTGCCCTACCTGTGGACCTGGCGGTGGCGCGTCGGCTTCGCGCTGCTGTGCCTGGTCTCGGCCAAGCTGGCCAACGTGGGCGTGCCACTGGTGCTCAAGCAGCTGGTCGACGCGCTCGACCTGAAGCCGGGCGACCCGCGGGCCGCGCTGGCGGTGCCCGTGGCGCTGCTCGCGGCCTACGGCCTGCTGCGCGTGTCGGTCACGCTGTTCACCGAGCTGAGGGAGTTCCTCTTCTACCCGGTGGGCGCGCGCATCGCCCGCCGCATCTCGCTGGAAACCTTCGAGCACCTCCTGGCGCTGAGCCTGCGCTTCCACCTGGACCGCCAGACCGGTGGCGTCTCGCGCGACATCGAGCGCGGTTCGCGCTCGATCATGTCGCTGCTGAGCTACGTGGTCTACAACATCGGGCCGACGCTGGTCGAGATCGCGCTGGTGATCGGCCTGCTGTCCGCGAAGTTCGACGCCTGGTTCGCGGCGATCGCGCTGGGCGCGCTGGCGCTGTACATCGCTTTCACCATCCTGGTCACCGAATGGCGCACCCACTTCCGCCGCGCGATGAACGAACAGGACTCGCGCGCCAACACCAAGGCGATCGACGCGCTCATCAACTACGAAACCGTCAAGTATTTCTCCAACGAAGGCTTCGAGCAGGCGCGCTACGACGAGAACCTGCGGCAGCTGGAGACCGCGTCGGTGAAGTCGCAGACGTCGCTTTCGCTGCTCAACCTGGGGCAGAGCCTGATCATCGCGGTGGCGGTGACGCTGCTGGTCTGGCGCGCCACGCTCGGCGTCGTCGCCGGCGCCATGACCCTGGGCGACCTGGTGCTGGTCAACGCGCTGATGATCCAGCTCTACGTGCCGCTGAACTTCCTCGGCGTGATCTACCGCGAGATCCGGCAGTCGCTCACCGACATGGAGAAGCTCTTCACCCTGCTCGGCCAGCACCGGGAAGTGGCCGACGCGCCGCACGCGCGCCCGCTCGACACGTCCGCCGGCGCGGGCGTGTCGTTCGACGGGGTGAGCTTCGGCTACGAACCCGGCCGGCAGGTGCTCGACGACATCAGCTTCGAGGTGCCGGCCGGCAAGACGGTGGCGGTGGTCGGGCCGTCGGGCTCGGGCAAGAGCACGCTGGCGCGGCTGCTGTTCCGCTTCTACGACGTGGGCCGGGGCGCGGTCCGCATCGACGGGCAGGACCTGCGCGAGGTGACGCAGCAGAGCCTGCGCCAGGCCATCGGCATCGTGCCCCAGGACACCGTGCTGTTCAACGACACCGTGGAATACAACATCGCCTACGGCCGCACCGGCGCCGGCCGCGCCGAGGTCGAGCGCGCGGCGCGGGCGGCCCACATCCACGAGTTCATCGCCTCCACGCCGCAGGGCTACGCCACCATGGTCGGCGAGCGCGGCCTGAAGCTGTCCGGCGGCGAGAAGCAGCGCGTGGCGATCGCCCGCACCTTGTTGAAGGACCCGCCCATCCTGGTGTTCGACGAGGCCACCTCGGCGCTGGACTCGGCCAACGAGCGCGCCATCCAGGCCGAGCTGCAAGGCGTGGCCCGCGGCAAGACGGCGCTCGTGATCGCGCACCGGCTGTCCACCGTCGTCGACGCGCACCAGATCCTCGTGATGGAGCGCGGCCGCATCGTCGAGCGCGGCACGCACGCGCAGCTGCTTGCGGCCCAGGGCCGCTACGCGCGGATGTGGGCCCTGCAGCAGTCGGGCAGGGAAGAGGGCGGCTCACCCCCCTCAAACATGTGAATACCGTTGGCAAAAATCTTGCTCGGGGTGTACCCCATGCCGATTTTGGCGGGCCCCCAACTACACTGACGCCGTGGAAACCAAATGGATCGAAGACTTCGTCAGCCTGGCGGAGACACGCAGTTTTTCCCGCTCCGCCCAGCTGCGACACGTGACGCAACCCGCCTTCTCGCGGCGCATCCAGGCACTCGAAGCGTGGGCGGGCATCGACCTCGTCGACCGGTCCCTCTACCCCACGCGGCTCACCCCGGCCGGTGAAACCTTCCACCAGCAGGCGCTGGAGATCCTCGGGGCACTGCAGGCCACGCGCAACATGATGCGCTCCCACCAGGCGGCCGGACAGGACATGATCGAGTTCGCGGTGCCGCACTCGCTGGCCTTCAGCTTCTTTCCGCACTGGATCATGGACCTGCGCGGTTCCTTCGGCATCGTCAAGAGCCGCCTGACCGCCCTCAACGTGCACGACGCCGTGATGCAGCTCACCGAGGGCAGCTGCGACCTGCTGATCGCCTACCACCACCCTTCGCAGCCGCTGCAGCTCAGCCCCGACCGCTACGAGATGCTCAGCCTGGGTCGCGAGACGCTCGCCCCCTACGCCAAGGCCGACCCGCAAGGCCAGCCGCTGTTCAGCCTGCCGCCCCGCCCGGGCGCCAAGGTACCGCTGCTCAGCTACGCCTCGGGCGCCTACCTCGGCCGCCTGGTCGAACAGATCACCAAGCTGGCCGGCACGCCGTTGAGCCTGGACGCCATCTACGAGACCGACATGGCCGAAGGCCTGAAAGCCATGGCGATGGAAGGCCACGGCCTGGCCTTCCTGCCCGCCAGTTCGGTCAAGAAGGAGCTGAAGTCGCGCCGCCTGATGCGGGCTGCCCAGCCCGGCGCCTTCGAGCTGGAGATGGAAATCCGCATCTATCGGGAGAAGCCCGAAATGGCTCGCCACGGCAAGGCCGGCGCCATGGCGCTGTGGGATTTCCTGCGCGACAGGAAGTCTTGACGGCGCCTGAGCGCAGGGCCGGGGCCCCGCGCTGACCCTCCGTTGCGGCCACGCCGCCGCGGGGCGTCGGAAATCCGTCACCGGCGCCCCGCCGCTTCCGGTTTTCCGTTCGCGCCATCCCCTCGGCGCCCGGTCCGCGTCGTCACAAGTCGTGACATTGGACCGCCAGTCGCCGCCGCGCTGCCTCGGGCTCAGGGTTTGCCCGCAATGGCACGGCCCATGCATGACAGGGGCAAACGCCCGACGACCATGCGACGCCTCCTGACCCCCCTGCTCCTCAGCCTGTGCGCATTGCGCGCGCAGGCCGATGCGCCGTCGCTGGACACCCTTCAGAAGATCTCCCAGACCGCGACGATCAACCTCGGCCACCGCGAGTCTTCGGTCCCGTTCTCGTACTACGACGCGCGCCGCCAAGTGGTGGGCTACTCGCAGGACATGATGCTCAAGGTGGTCGACAGCATCAAAGCCGAGCTGCGCCTGCCGGCGTTGACGGTCAAGCTCGTGCCGGTCACGGCGCAGAACCGCATCCCGCTGGTCCAGAACGGCTCGGTCGACCTGGAGTGCGGCTCCACCACCCACAACCGCGAGCGCGCCCGCCAGGTCGGTTTCTCGGTCTCGATCTTCCTGGCCAGCTCGCGGCTGCTGACCAGCAAGGCGTCGGGCATCACCGGCTTCCGCGACCTGGCCGGCCGCCGGGTGGTGGTGACCGCGGGCACCACGCCCGAGCGCCAGTTGCGCCTGCAGAACGAGGCCGAGGGCCAACGCATCAAGATGGTCACCGCCAAGGACCACGGCGAAGCCTTCGCGCTGCTGCAGGCCGGGCAGGTCGACGCCTTCATGATGGACGACGGCCTGCTCTTCGGCCTGCGGGCCAAGGCCGACCGCCCCGAGGACTGGCACGTCGTGGGCGAGCCGACCGCCGTCGAAGCCTACGCCTGCATGATGCGCCGCGACGACCCCGCTTTCAAAGCCGTTGTCGACCGCAGCCTGACCCGGTTGATGCAGTCCGGCGAGGCGCTGCGCATCTACCGCCGCTGGTTCCAGAACCCGATCCCACCGAAAGGCCTGAACTTGAACTGGCCGCCGCCCGAGTCGCTGTTGCGGCTGTACCGCGCGCCCACCGACGAGCCGCTGGGCTGATGGACGGAGCCAAGACGATGTCCCGCATCCAAACGCCCACCACCAGGACCCCGGCCGGCACCGGCCGACGCACACCACCGCGAAAAGGAAACCCCATGCAGTACTCCTCCTTTCCCGTCGCGCGTCATGCAGGCAAGCTCTGCGCCGCGCTGCTGCTGGCGACGTGCTTCGGCGCGCCGGCGTCCGCCGGCCCCGCGCTGGACCGCATCAAGGAGAGCGGGAAGGTCACGGTCGCGCATCGCGAGTCGTCGGTGCCGTTCTCCTTCCTCGACGCCGACAAGAAGCCGGTCGGCTACGCCGTCGAGCTGTGCCAGAAGCTGGTCGAAGCGGTCCGCAAGAAGCTCGAGCTCAAGGCCCTGGCCATCGACTACATGCTGGTGTCGCCGGCCAACCGCATCGCCATGGTCGAGCAGGGCAAGGCCGACATGGAATGCGGTTCCACCACCAACAACGCCGAGCGCCGCGAGAAGGTCGCGTTCATCGTGCCCCACTACATCACGGGCGCGCGCTACCTGGTGCGCGCCGACAGCCCCGTCACCGAACTGCGCGGCTTCGAGGGCCGCAAGCTGGTGTCGACCAAGGGCACCACGCCGCTCAAGGCGATCACGCGGGCCAACACCGAAGGGCTGTTGCGCATCACCATCCTGGAAGCGCCCGACCACGCGCGCGCGGTCGAGATGGTCGAGAAGGGCGAGGCGGACGGCTTCGCGATGGACGACGTGCTGCTTTACGGCCTGATCGCCGGCCGCCCCGACCCGGGCAAGTTCAAGGTGGTGGGCAAGTTCCTGACGATCGAGCCGCTGGCCATCATGGTCCCGAAGAACGACCCGGAGTTCAAGAAGATCCTCGACGACGAGATGAAGCGGTTGATCTTCTCGAAGGAGGCCTACGCGCTCTACGAGCGCTGGTTCAACAAGCCCATCCCGCCCAAGGGCGAGCCGCTGAACCTGCCGATGAATTACCTGCTGAAGGATTTCTGGAAGTACCCCACGGACCAGGTGCCGGGCTAGCGGTACCGACCGGGCGCGGCTGTAAGCGAGCCCTGCCCGGGGTGCCCGGCGACCCGCCGTGGATCTTTTTCTTAGTCCCTTTTCCCCCACCAACCTCCATGAAAACAGGAGCAAACATGAAGAAGTCGTTGATCGTCGCAGCAGCCCTCCTGGCCGTTTCCGCGGCCCAGGCCCAATCTTCCGACACGCTGAAGAAAATCAAGGACAGCTCGACCGTCACCATGGGCGTGCGCGAGTCTTCCGGCGCGTTGAGCTACACCTTGGGCAACAACCAGTACGCCGGCTACCACGTCGAGATCTGCCAGCGCGTGCTGGCCGACATCCAGAAGCAGCTCGGCCTGGCCAAGCTGGAAATCAAGTACCAGCCCGTCACCTCGCAGAACCGCATCCCGCTGGTGCAGAACGGCACCGTCGACATCGAGTGCGGCTCCACCACCAACAACGCCGCCCGCCAGAAGGACGTGGCCTTCGCCGTGACCACTTTCGTCGAGGAAGTGCGCATCGCCGTCAAGGCCAACTCCGGCATCAACTCCATCGCCGACCTGACCGGCAAGAAGGTCGCCACCACCACCGGCACCACCTCGGTCCAGACCCTGCGCAAGCACGAGCGTGCCAACAACGTGAACTTCGAAGAGGTCTACGGCAAGGACCACAGCGACAGCTTCCTGCTGATGGAATCCGGCCGCGCCGACGCCTTCGTGATGGACGGCGCCATCCTGGCCGGCAACATCTCCAAGGCCAAGAACCCGGCCGACTTCAAGATCGTCGG
>CBJNAE010000067.1:0-14728 GCA_966433995.1 uncultured Ideonella sp.
GCTGCGACTACAGCTGCGTGCTCATCTCTTCAGTATTTCAGCAGCCTGCTAGTGGGCCAGGGCGGCAGCCTCAAGGTCCGCGCCGGATTGTCGATACTCCTCCATGCCCCGTCGGGGCGCGCATCACGGGGACGAGGCCGTGCCTGGTGCCTCGCAAGGCGCGCGCCCACGGCCCCGTGGATGAGTCGCACCTTCATGAGCGAGGTAGCAGGATGTCCTTGATATTCGAGCGTTTGCGCCTGGCCCCCAGGCTCGCGTTGGCCTTTGGGATGGTGCTGCTGATCACGTCCGCGGCGGCGGGCATCGGCATCTGGCGCCTGGACAGGCTGGAAAAAATCGCAAGCGACCTGGGCGACCGATCGGCCCAGCGCGCTTTGTTGTCGCGCGAATTGGTCGCCATCGTCGAGCTGACCAATTTCCGCGCGGAGACGCTGCTGCGGATCGACGACGCACCGTTCGCCGCCCAGATCGCGGAAGACCGGAAAGCCACGCAAGCCCGCTCCAAAGTCGTCCGTGAGACCCTGGCCGAATTGGCCGACAGCGAAAAGAGCAAGGCGCTGTTCGCACAGATCGACCAGACCGGCATCACCTACCGGCAGGTGAGGGACGCCCTTTTCAAACGCAAAGAAAGCGGCGAGCGGATCGACGGCAAAGAGATCCTGGAGAAGCTGCGGCCGGCCGCCGACGCCTACGCCAAAGCGGCAGACGCCCTGGCTCAGCACCAGGCCGGCCTGGTGGCCGAAGCGCGCGAGGCAGCCGCGGCGAGCGAGAAGGAAGGGATCACCATGCTGGCGCTGGGCATGGGCATCGGGCTGGCGCTCAGCGCCTGGTGCGCCTGGTCCCTGTCGCGTTCCATTGTCCATCCCCTGGCCAATGCTTCGAGGATGGCCGGGCGCGTGGCCATGGGCGACTTGACAACCCAGGGCGGGGCCACGGCCGGCCGTGACGAGGTGCATGCGCTCGTCGGGGATCTGAACACCATGCAGGACAAATTGTCCGGCCTGCTGGGCCAGGTGCTGTCCGTGAGCGATTCCATCACCACCGCCAGTTCGGAGATCGCCAGCGGCAACGTCGACCTTTCCATGCGCACCGAGCAGGCGGCTTCGAGCCTTCAGAAGACCGCTTCGAGCATGGAAGAGCTGACGGCCACCGTGCAGCAAAGCGCGAACTCGGCGCGCCAGGCCAGCGAGCTGGCCCACACCGCCTCGCATGTGGCCGCGCGGGGCGGCGAAGTGGTCGCCAATGTGGTTTCGACCATGAACGAGATCGCGGCGTCCTCCAAGAAGATCTCCGACATCATCGGCGTCATCGACGGCATCGCCTTCCAGACCAACATCCTGGCCCTCAACGCGGCCGTCGAGGCCGCGCGCGCGGGGGAGCAGGGCCGGGGTTTCGCGGTGGTGGCGGGCGAGGTCCGGAGCCTGGCGCAACGCTCGGCCCAGGCGGCGCGCGAGATCAAAAGCCTGATCGGCGCCAGCGTCGGCAAGGTTGAAACCGGTGCCCAACTGGTCGAGCAGGCAGGCTCCACCATGAACGAGATCGTCGAGTCGGTGCAGCGGGTCAATCAATTCATCGGCGAGGTCAGCGCCGCGGCCAATGAACAAAGCGCGGGCATCGGCCAGGTGAACGACGCGGTGGTCGAGCTAGATCAAATGACCCAGAAGAACGCCGCGCTGGTCGAACAATCCACGGCGGCGACGGAAAGCCTCAGAGAGCAGGCGGCCCGCCTTTCCGCCGTGGTGGGGAGTTTCCGGCTCAAGTGACCGGACGGGGGCGCCGCGTTCCCCGGGCGGGGCCGCGCCCCTGGGTCAGGCCAGTTCCAGCGCCATCGCCGTGGCCTCGCCGCCACCGATGCACAGCGCCGCGACGCCGCGCCTGAGCTTGCGCTGGCGCAGCGCGCCCAGCAGCGTGACGACGACGCGCGCGCCGCTGGCGCCGATCGGGTGGCCCAGCGCGCAGGCGCCGCCGTTGACGTTGACGATTTCGTGGGGCAGCTTGAACTCGGCCATCGCCGCCATCGCGACCGCGGCGAAGGCCTCGTTGACCTCCCACAGGTCGACCTCGCCGGCCGACCAGCCGGCCTTGGCCAGCACCTTCTCGATCGCGCCGACGGGCGCGGTGCTGAACCAGTTCGGCGCCTGGGCGTGCACCGACTGGGCGTGGATGCGGGCGATCGGCTGCAGGCCGAGCTTCGCGGCGGTGGACTCGCGCACCATCACCAGCGCCGCGGCGCCGTCGGAGATGCTGGACGAGGTGGCGGCGGTGATCAGGCCGTCCTTCTTGAAGGCCGGCTTCAGGCCGGGGATCTTGTCGAGTTTGGCCTTGGACGGGCTCTCGTCGCGCTTGACCGCCACCTCGCCCCCTTTGCCGGCCAGCACGACGGGGGCGATCTCCCAGTCGAAGCTGCCGTCTTCGGCGGCCTTCTGCGCGCGCTGGGTGGAGGCCACCGCGAAAGCGTCCATCGCTTCCCGGGTGAACCGGTATTTGGCCACGCACTCTTCGGCGAACACGCCCATGGCCTTGCCGGCGCCGCCCGGCAGCTTCTCGTAGGCGTCTTCCAGGCCGTCCAGCGCCATGTGGTCGTAGAAACTGGTGATGCCGTATTTCACGCCCTTGCGGATAAAGCTCAGGTGGGGCGCGTTGGTCATGCTCTCCATGCCGCCGGCCACGACCACGTCGGCCGACTCGGCGCGCAGCATGTCGTGGGCGAACATCATCGCCCGCATGCCGGAGCCGCACATCTTGGACAGCGTTACCGCGCCGGCCGACTGCGGCAGCCCGGCGGCAAGCGCCGCCTGCCGCGCCGGCGCCTGGCCCTGGCCGGCCATCAGGCAGTTGCCCATGAGCACTTCATTGACGGCGTCGCCCGTGACGCCGGCGCGCTCGACCGCCGCCTTGATGGCCACCGCACCGAGCTGGCTGGCGGTGAGCGACGCGAAGTCGCCCAGCAGGCCGCCGATGGGCGTGCGGGCGGCGGAAACGATGACGATCGGGTCTTGGCGGGTGGTGGACA
Organism: uncultured Ideonella sp.; assembly: GCA_966433995.1. Classification (GTDB taxonomy): domain Bacteria; phylum Pseudomonadota; class Gammaproteobacteria; order Burkholderiales; family Burkholderiaceae_C; genus JANPCX01. The sequence goes on from CBJNAE010000067.1 coordinate 3,014, forward strand.
TGGTGCGTTCTCCTTGTGGGATGCTGGCTGCGGTGGGGGCCCGTGCGGGTGGCGGGTCAGAAGGAAACTTTCAAAGGCTCGCCCCCGGCGGCGGCGCCTTCGCCGCGCAGGTTGGCGAAGCGCTTGGCCGGGTCGTAGGGGAAGACGTCGAGCACGTCGCCGGCGGCGATGCGCTCCTTGTGGCCCTGCCAGAAGGCGGGGTCGAGCAGGTCGGCGTGGTGCTTCATGAACACCTCGCGCACGCTCGGGTTGCCGAGCAGGAAGGGCTCGAAGGTCTCGGGGAAGACGTCCTTCGGGCCGACGGGGTACCAGACCTCGCCCGACAGCTCTTCCTCCTCGTTGCGCGGCTCGGGCACCTTGCGGAAGTTGCAGTCGGTGAGGTATTCGATCTCGTCGTAGTCGTAGAAGACGACCTTGCCGTTGCGGGTGACGCCGAAGTTCTTCCACAGCATGTCGCCCGGGAAGATGTTGGCGGCCACCAGGTCTTTGATGGCGTTGCCGTACTCGACCACCGCGGCCTCGATCTGGTCGGGCCGCGCCTCCTGCAGGTAGATGTTCAGCGGGATCATGCGCCGCTCGATGTAGACGTGCTTGAGGATGACCTCCTGCTGGCCATCGCCGTCGCGGTCGGAGATTTCGAGCTGGCTGGGCGCGAACTGCTGGATCTCGGCGATCAGTTCGTCATCGAAGCGCGAGCGCGGGAAGGCGACGTTGCTGTACTCCAGCGTGTCGGCCATGCGGCCCACGCGGTCGTGCGTCTTGACGAGCAGGTATTTGCTCTGGATCAGCTCGCGCGAGGTGTCCTTCTGCGGCGGGTAGAAGTCCTTGATGACCTTGAACACGAAGGGGAAGGAGGGCAGGTCGAACACCAGCATCACCATGCCCTTGATGCCCGGCGCGATGCGGAAGTGGTCGCTGGAGTGGCGCAGGTGGTAGAGGAAGTCGCGGTAGAAGAGGTTCTTGCCCTGCTTCTGCAGGCCCAGCGCGTTGTACAGCTCGGAGCGCGGCTTGCGCGGCATCATGGAGCGCAGGAACTGCACGTAGGCCGACGGCACCTCCATGTTGACGAGGAAATAGGCCCGGGCGAAGCTGAACAGCATCAGCAGGTCGTCCTCGCTGAACAGCGCGGTGTCGATCGTCAGCAGGCCCCGCGCGTTGTGCAGGATCGGCAGCGCGAAGGGCGTCTCGTAGAAGCCGTTGATCACCTTGCCGACGATGTAGGCGCCCTTGTTGCGGAAGAACAGGCTGGACAGCACCTGCAGCTGGAAGTTGGCCCGAGGGCGGAAATCGCCCATGCGGGCGTGCACCGCGGCCAGCACATGGTCGATGTCGCGGCCGAGGTCTTCGAAGGGGCGCTTGAGCTGGAAGTTGTCGACCACGCGCAGCCAGGTGTCGCGCCAGCTGTCCTTGGCCGGGTAGTAGGCGCGGTAGGTGGGCAGCGAGGCGGGCTCGTCGTTCTCGATGTATTCGGTGGAGACGGCCGGCCGCACGAAGATGAAGTCGTTGTGGAAGTAGCTGCGGTGCAGGATCTTCGTCGTGACCGAGTTGAAGAAGGTCTCCGCCAGCTCGGGCTGGTGGTGGTTGGTCAGCAGGCCGATGTAGTGCAGCTTCACCTGGTGCCACACGCCCATCGGCAGCTCGCCGGCGCCGAAGCGGCTTTGCAGCTTCTGCGCGCATTCGTCCACGCGCAGGTCGTAAAACTCGATGCGTTCGCGCTGGGCGCGCTGCTGGCCGTGCCAGTCGGCGGCCTCGAAGCGCGCCTTGGCTTCGGTGCTGGCCTGGCGGAACAGGGTGTAGTGGCGGTCGAAGCCTTCGAGCATGGTGCGGGCGATGTCGAACGCCCGCAGGTCGTCCAGTTTCTCGGGGAAAGCCGCCGTGCGCATCGCTGCTCCTCTTCGCTCGTTGGTTTCGCCCGCCCGGCCCCGCTTGCTAACGGGCCGGCACCGCGTAGCGGGCGTGCACGGTGGCGATGGCGCGCTCGTAGGCGGAGGCGACTTCATCGGCGCCGCCGACGTTCATCAACAGGTCTTCGAGCAAACCGTTGTGCAGGCCGTAGACCCAGCCGTGCACCGCCAGCGGCTGGCCGCGCTGCCAGGCGTCCTGCACGATGGTGGTCTGGCAGGCGTTGAGCGCCTGTTCCACCACGTTGAGTTCGCACAGCGCGTTGACGCGGCGCGCGGGCTCGACGGTGTCGAGCCAGGCCTGGTGGCGGTTGCGGACGTCCTGCACGTGGCGGATCCAGTTGTCCGCCAGGCCGACGCGCGTGTCGTGCAGCGCCGCCGCCACGCCGCCGCAGCCGGAATGGCCGACGACGATGATGTGCTCGACCTTGAGCATGTCGGTGGCGAACTGGATCACCGACAGGCAGTTCAGGTCGGAATGCACCACCACGTTGGCCACGTTGCGGTGCACGAAAAGTTCGCCCGGCAGCAGGCCGACCAGCTCGTTGGCCGGCACACGGCTGTCGGCGCAGCCGATCCACAGGTACTGCGGCGCCTGCTGCTTGAGCAGTTGGGTGAAGAAGCCCGGGGAGCGCTCCTCGGTGGCGCGCGCCCACTTCAGGTTGTTGTCGAAGAGTTCTTTGAGGTCGGTGGTCATGGGCGGTGCGCGCCTTCGCGCGTTGGATGGGACGTGAACCCGCATTTTCCCCGCTGCGGGAGACACCCCGGTTTCGTCAGGCCGTCTCGGCGAACAGCTCCCGACCGATCAGCATTCGCCGGATCTCCGAGGTGCCGGCGCCGATCTCGTACAGCTTGGCGTCGCGCCACAGCCGGCCCAGCGGGTATTCGTTGATGTAGCCATTGCCGCCGAACACCTGGATGCCCTCGCCGGCCATCCAGGTGGCCTTCTCGGCGCACCACAGGATGACGGAGGCGCAGTCCTTGCGCACCTGGCGCACGTGGGACGGCCCCAGGGCGTCGAGGTTCTTGCCCACGGTGTAGCAGAACGAGCGCGCGGCCTGGAGCACGGTGTACATGTCGGCCACCTTGCCCTGGATGAGCTGGAACTCGCCGATGCTCTGGCCGAACTGCTTGCGGTCGTGGATGTAGGGCACCACGTTGTCCATCACCGCCTGCATGATGCCGATCGGGCCGGCGGCGAGCACGGCGCGCTCGTAGTCCAGGCCGCTCATCAGGACCTTGGCGCCGCCACCCACCTCGCCCAGCACGTTCTCCTTCGGCACCTCGACGTCCTGGAACACCAGCTCGCCGGTGTGGCTGCCGCGCATGCCGAGCTTGTCGAGCTTCTGGGCGATGGAGAAGCCCTTCATGCCCTTCTCGACCAGGAAGGCGGTGACGCCCTTGGCGCCGCGCTCGGGGTCGGTCTTGGCGTAGACGACCAGGGTGTCGGCGTCGGGGCCGTTGGTGATCCACATCTTGCTGCCGTTGAGCAGGTAGTGGCCGCCCTTGTCTTCGGCCCTGAGCTTCATGCTGATGACGTCGGACCCGGCGCCGGGCTCGCTCATCGCCAGCGCGCCGACGTGCTCGCCGCTGATCAGCTTGGGCAGGTATTTCTTCTTCTGCGCTTCGTTGCCGTTGCGCTTGATCTGGTTGACGCACAGGTTGCTGTGCGCGCCGTAGCTCAGGCCGACGCTGGCGGAGGCGCGGCTGATCTCCTCCATCGCCACCATGTGGGCGACGTAGCCCATGTCGGCGCCGCCGTACTCCTCGGAGACGGTGACGCCGAGCACGCCGAGGTCGCCCATCTTGCGCCACAGGTCCATCGGGAACTGGTCGCTGCGGTCGATCTCGGCGGCGCGCGGGGCGATCTCCCGGGCGGCGAAGTCGCGGACGGCCTCGCGCAGGGCGTCGATGTCCTCGCCGAGTTGGAAATTCAGGCCTGGCAGGTCGGTCATGGGGTTGTCTCCGTCGGTGTTCTCAACAAGGGTTCAGCGCTTGCCGGCGCGCGCGGCTTTTGGCCCCGCCGCCAGCAAGCGCCGCGCTTCTTTCTCGTGGGCGCGCACCTCGTCGAGCGTGACCTGCAGGTCGGCCGCCTGCTGCTCCAACTGGGCGCGGTGCTCGCCCAGCACTTCGAGGTATTTGCGCAGCTGCGCCTCGGTGTCGCGGGGCGACTCGTACATGTCGACCAGCTCCTTCACCTCGGCCAGGGTCAAACCCAGGCGCTTGCCGCGCAGCGTGAGCTTCAGCCGGGTGCGGTCGCGCGGGGAATAGACGCGGTTGCGGCCGCTGCGCTGCGGCGTGATCAGGCCGCAGTCCTCGTAGAAGCGGATCGCCCGGGTGGTGAGGTCGAATTCCCGCGCCAGGTCGCCGATCGAATAGGTGACACCGGCCACCTCGTCGGCGGGGTGAGCATCAAGGTCGGCAGGGTTCATGGCGAAGGCGTACACTGGGTTTTAATTGACGTATACGTCAAGTGTAGCGAAATCGGATGGACCGGCACAACCCCAGAGGGCCTCGACGATGAACGACCTGGAAAAGCAGTTGCACTACCCCTGGGGCGACACCCTGCCGGAGCCCGGCCGCACGCTGGAACTGCGCCCAGGCGTGCGCTGGGTGCGCATGGGGCTGCCCTTCGCGCTGAACCACATCAACCTCTGGCTGCTGCGCGACCGGCTCGACGGCCGCGAGGGCTGGACCATCGTCGACTGCGGCATCGCCGACGACGCCACGCGCGCCCTGTGGCTCCAGCTGTTCGAACGCGAGCTGCAGGGCCTGCCGGTGCTGCGGCTGGTCGTCACCCACATGCACCCGGACCACATCGGCCTGGCGCACTGGCTGACCGAGCGCTGGTCCACGCCGGCGCACGACTGCCGCCTGTGGATCAGCGCCACCGATTTCAGCGCCGCCCGCATCGCCAGCCAGAGCACCACCGGCTTCGGCGGCGAGCGCGCGGCGGCCTTCATGGCCAGCCACGGCCTCACCGACCCCGGCTCGCTCGACAAGATCCGCGCCCGCGGCAGCTATTACCCCACCATGGTGCCCGAGCTGCCGCGCGCCTACCGCCGGCTGATGCAGGGCACGGTGTTGGAAATCGGCGGCCTCGGCTGGCGCTGCCACGCCGGCTACGGCCACGCGCCGGAGCACATCTCGCTGCATTGCCCCGCCCTGGGCGTTCTGGTCAGCGGCGACATGGTGCTGCCGCGCATCTCCACCAACGTCAGCGTGATCGACCTGGAACCCGAAGCCGACCCGCTACCGCTCTACTTGGACTCCATCGACCGGATGAAAGCCCTGCCCGGCGATACCCTAGTGCTGCCGTCCCACGGCAAGCCCTTCACCGGCCTGCAAACACGGATCGGGCAACTCCAACAGCACCACGCGGACCGCCTGGCCGAGGTGATGCAGGCCTGCGCCGAGTCGCCCCGCAGCGCCGCCGACTTGCTGGCCGTTCTGTTCAAGCGGCCGCTCGACCTGCACCAGACGACCTTCGCGATGGGCGAGGCCATCGCCCACCTGCACGCGCTATGGCATGCCGGGCGTCTGCGGCGCGAACGGGACGCGGCGGGCGTCTGGCGGTTCTCGCCGGCCGCTGCCGCGGCGTGAACGGGAGCGCGCAGGGTCAGTCGCCCGCCCCGTCCTCGCGCAGACGCGCCTTCAGCCAGCGGCAGAAGGCCATGGCCGGCCCGGGCGCCGGCGTGAACGGATTCACATAGGCCTTGTATTCGGCGCCACTGGACACGGCGCCGCCCGCCGCCTCTTCCAGCTGGCCTTGCCGCAGGGCATGCCGCACCAGCAGGTGCGGCACCACCAGGAAACCCATGCCGCCGAGCGCCGCCTGGATGGCCAGGAAATAGTGGTCGAAGGCCGCCGCCACGCCAACCGGACCATCGCCGCCGTGCTCTGGCGGTTGCCGGGACATCCAGGACACCAGCGCGTCGGGCCGCGACTTGGCGGCCAGGAAAGGCCAGCGCCACGGTGGCTGGCCGCGCCACTGCGCGTGCAACCCCGGCGCCGCGACGCAGACCAGGGTTTCGGCGGCGACCTGCCAGCATTCGGCGCCGGCGACATGCAGGTCGCGGGTCAACAGCACGTCGTAGGTGTCGGTGGGCGAAGGCGGCGACAAGGAAGTCACCACGTCGACCGCCACCGGCGGGGCGGACCGGAAGCCGGGCAATGCGGGAATGAGGACCGCCATCGCCAGCGTGGGCATCGACGTGCGCACGACGAGGCGTTGTCGCGGCGCGCCGCCGTCCCGCCGCGCCAGCTGCCGAGTGGACAGCTCGATGGTGGCCAGCGCCTCGTGGATCGATTCGAAGTAAAGCCGCCCGGCGTCGGTCAGCGCAATCGCGGGGCCGTTGCGCTGGAACAAGCGCTGGCCCAGGAAATCCTCCAGCGCCGCCACATGGTGGCTGACACCGCCCTGCGTGATGCCGAGGTATCGCGCCGCGCGGCTGAAGCTGAGGCAGCGCGCGGCCTCGTCGAACACCCGTATGGCATTGAGGGGCAGGGCCCCGCGCCCGGCGGGCTGCCGCGCCGCCGCGGCGCCTTTTTCCCCGCCATCATCGGTTTTGCTCATGCTGTGCCTTGCTGGGCTCATGGCCCCCGGTGCGGCGCGGCCGTCCGCGGTGGATGATCGTGCCGACCGCGCGCAGTGCGGCTCGCCGAAACCGCATCCCCAAGGACCGATACCATGCCTTCATCGCCCTCCTCATTGTTCAGCTGCGGCGGCGGCAGCATCGTCCTGCCGGCCCGCGTCCTGTGCGACCGCCGTGACGGCGGACACCTGATTGTCGACCCGCCCCGGCCGGTGTGGGAACGCGGCGAACTGGCGCCGCTGGAACTGGCGCACTGGTCCTTCCTGGTGGCCGCCACAGGCCGGGCGATGCTGGAGTGCCTGCCGGCCTTGCGGGGCGGCTGCCTGAACTACTGGGAAGCGGGCAACTGGTCGCTCCATACGCTGGCCGAACCGCCAGGCCCCAAAGACCCGGTGGCGCACCGCCGCGTGCACCTGCACGTGTTCGGCCGCAGCCCGCGGGCGCAAGACCCCGACTGGCGGTGGGGCGAATCCCCCCGTTTCCCGGATTTCGTGGACGCGCCGGCCTGGGCCGCCCGTTTCGTGCCGCTGTCCCCGGACGAATGCCAGGCCGTCGCCGAGCGGGCGGCCGAACTGTTCCATTCGGCCTACCTGGGCGCCGCCCGGGACGGCGGGGCCCAACCATGAGCGCGGCCGCGCTGGCCCTGGTGCTGGCGGGTGCCTGCTGCCACGCCTGGTGGAACATCGTGGCCAAGAAGGCGGGCGGCGGCGGGCTGCCCTTCGTGTGGCTGTCGGGGCTGGTCAGCCTGGCGGTGACCGCGCCGGTCGCCGCCTGGTCCTGGTGGCAGGGGCCCCCATCGCCTTTCGGCGCCTGGATGTGGCTGGCGGCGCTGGCCAGCGGCGCGGTGCACGGCGTTTATTCGCTGACCCTCCAGCAAGGCTACAAAGTAGGCGAGTTCGCCGTGGTCTACCCGGTCTCGCGCGGCAGCGGGCCGGCGATCTCGGTGCTGCTGGCCGTGGCACTGCTCGGCGAGCGGCCGGGGCTGTGGGGCGGCGTGGGCATCGCCCTGGTGCTGGCTGGCGTCTTCCTGTCGGCGGGCGGCTTGCGCATCCTGCGCGGCGGCCGCACCGCGGGCACCGGCCACGGAGGCCTTGCCTGGGGCCTGGCCACCGGCGCATGCATCGCCGGCTACACCGTGATCGACGGCTGGGCGGTGAAGACACTGGGCATGGCGCCGTTGCTGTTCTATTCGGCAAGCCTGTCGTTCCGCGCGGCGCTGACCGCGCCCTGGGCGCTGCGGCGACTGGACCGGCTGCACGGGCAGTGGCGCAAGCAGTCCCGGGCGATCATGGCCGTGGGCCTGCTGTCGCCACTGGCTTACGGCCTGGTGCTGACCGCGCTGCAGACCGCGCCGCTGAGCTACGTTGCGCCGGTGCGCGAGGTCTCGATGCTGGTCGGCGCGGTGGCGGGCGCCCGGCTGCTCGGGGAGACGCTGCGGCCGGCGCAACTGGCCGGCGCGGCCCTGATGCTGCTGGGCGTGGTGGGGTTGGCCCGTGCATGAAACCGCCCCGGCGCGGCTGGGCGTCCGTTAGTCGAACACCGGCACCACGTCGTCCTTCAGCGTGCCGCGCGCCTTTTCGTAGTCGGGCATCACCGAGCGCACCACGTCCCAGAAGCGCGGGCTGTGGTTCATCTCGCGCAAGTGGGCGAGCTCGTGGGTGACGACGTAGTCGATCGTGGTCATCGCGAAGTGGATCAGCCGCCAGTTCAGGCGGATCGACCCGTCGGCGCTGGCGCTGCCCCAGCGCGTCTGGGCCGACGACAGCGACAGGCGCGTGAACCGCACGCCGAGCTGCGCGGCGAAGTGGTGGCAGCGCTCGGCGAAGATGCGCTTGGCCTGGCGCTGCAGCCAGCTTTGCACCGCGTCGCGGATCTGCTCGGGCGTGGCGGTCTGCGGCAGGCCGATGTGCAACGTCAGGCGCGGCACGCCGGCCAGCGGCGCCTGCAGGCCGTCAGGGCCGCCGGAGCCGGTGTCGAGCACGGCGCCTTCGTCGCTCATGCCGGCGCGGGGGTCGAGCACGACGACGACCTGCTCGCCCAGGTAGGGGATGCTGGCGCCGTCGCGCCAGTCGACCTTGGCGGCTTGCAGGCGCTGGGCGCGTTCCTGCTGCTCGCGCAGCTTGCGCAGGATCCAGGGGGACTTCTCGCGCAGCGCCGCTTCGATGTCGCCCAGGCCCACCCACTTGGGCGCGTTCACGCTCAGGCCCTCGGGGCCCACCATGAAGCCGATGCTGCGGCGCTTGGCGCGGCGCAGCGCATAGGCCACGAGGTGCTCGCCCAGGCGGATCTCGCGGTCGGCGCGCGGATGCCGGAAGGTGGCGGGCTGCAAGCCGGCGGACGCAGCCGCTGGCGCGTTCGGCGGGACCGGAGGCGGCACACCGCCCCTGCCGGCGGGCGCACCGGTCAGGAAAGGCAGAGCGTGCGGTGGATGGGGAGGGGGTGGGTAAAGAGACGCTGGTGCCGCGGCCTCGCCGAACAGGGAAAGCTGGCTGGGTGCGGCGGCCGGGGCGGCCTTGTCGCGTTGCGTCATGGACGCGCAGTTTAAAACGTTTTGCCCGCTGGAAGACGCCGCGCCGCCCCAAGTCGCCGCATCTCCCACAGGGTGCCGACCGGGCCTGGGGCGTTCAATTCCCGACGGGTTCGGAAGCCGCCGCCGCCGCGGGGGCAGGTTGCCGGTAGGCTTCGGGGTCGATGCGCCGCATCTCGGCTTCTATCCACGCCTCGACCTCGCCCATGAGCTCGTCGTGGTCGCGGCCCGCGGCGCTGATCACCGGGCCGACCGAGACATCGATCACCCCGGGGCGCAACACGAAGGACTTGCGCGGCCAGCACTTGGCGGAGTTCACGGCGATCGGCAGCACCGAGGCGCCTGCCTGCACCGCCAGCCTCGTGCCGCCGGGCTTGTAGTTGCCCTTGCCGCCGCGCTCGGTCCGGGTGCCTTCCGGGAACATGATCACCCAGCTGCCGCTGGCCATGTGCCTGCGGCCCTGCTCGGCCACGCGGTTCCATGCCTCGGTGCGCCGGCTGCGGTCGATGTGGATCATGTTCATGCGGGCCATGGCCCAGCCGAAGAAGGGGATGTACAGCAGCTCGCGCTTGAAGACATAGGCCAGCGGCCGCGGCATCAGGCCGGGCATGGCGAAGGTTTCCCAGGTGCTCTGGTGCTTGGGCAGCACCACCACCGGGCCGGCGCGCTCGGCGGCGTCAAGGTTCTCCCGGCCCAGCAGGCGGTAGCGCACGCCGCAGATGACCTTGGCGCCCCAGATCGCGGTGTTGAGCCAGCCGACGCACATCCAATAAAGGCGGTCGCCCCGCACGAAGATCGACAGCAGCAGCACCGCCGAGGCCCACGGGACGATCGTGACCGTCATCCAGGCGATCAGCAAGGCGGAACGCAGCAGCGCGAGGAGGTAAGCCATCAGTTGAACGCCCCATGTTCGGAATCGGCCGCGGCCGACAGGCCCTTGGCCTGGCGTTCGCGGCGGACGATGAAGTCGGCGAACGCCATCAAGTCTTCGTGCACCTGCATCGCAGGCACCTGGGCGCGCAGTGCGTCGAGTTCCGCGTCGCCGCGCCGGCCTCCGCGCGTGTGGCGCAGCAGGTGCGGCTCGCAGCCCGCCGCCGCGCTGGCCAGCAGGTCCTTGACGCTGTCGCCGACGGAGGGAACGTCCTCCAGGTCGACGCTGTAACGCTTGCCGACGTCGAGCAGCATGCCGGGCAGCGGCTTGCGGCAGTCGCACTGGTCTTCGGGGGTGTGCGGGCAGAAGAACACGCCGTCGAGGCGCCCGCCGAGCTTGGCGAGCAGCTCGCTCATCTTGATGTGCACGCTGTTGAGCGCCGCCATGTCGAACAGGCCGCGCCCCAGCCCCGCCTGGTTGGTGGCGACGACCACGTGCCAGCCGGCGTGGTTGAGCTTGGCCACCGCTTCGAGCGCCCCGGGGATGGGCACCCATTCCGCCGGCGCCTTGACGTGGTCGTCGCGGTATTGGTTCAAGGTGCCGTCGCGGCCCACGATGATCAGCTTCATGGGGTGCCCCTTGGCGTCGAGGTTGCGGTTCATGGCGCGACTCAGGAAGAAGCCAGCTTGGACAGGTCGGCCACGCGGTTCATCGCGGCGTGCAGCCGGCCCAGCAGCGCCAGGCGGTTGGCGCGCAGCGCGGGGTCGTCGGCGTTGACCATGACCGAATCGAAGAAGGCGTCGACCGGCGCCTTCAGCGCGGCCAGCGCCTGCAGCGAGGCGGTGTGGTCGCCGCGATCGAAGGCGGCGTCGGCCTGGGGTTGCACTTCGGCCAGGGCGGCGTGCAGGGCGGTCTCGGCGGGCTCTTTGAACAGCACCGGGTCGACGGCGGACGGCGGCGCCGCCTCGGACTTCTTCAGGATGTTGCCGACGCGCTTGTTGGCGGCCGCCAGCGCGGGGGCCTCGGGCAGGCCGGCGAAGGCGCGCACGGCTTCGAGGCGGCCGGCGAAGTCGCGAGACAGGCTGCACACCTCCAAGACTGCGTGGACGTTGGCTTCCGAATGGCCCTTGCCGGTCCAGTAGCCGACGGCGCGCTCGTTCATGAACACGTCCAGCACCTTCCAGAGCGGAACGCCTTCGGCCTTCGGTTGCTTGTCGATCAAAGCGTCGGGGAAGCCTTGCACCGCCAGCTCCAGCATCTCGCGCTGGGACAGCTTGGAGCCCGTCTCGGCCAGCAGCCGCACCACGCCGAGCGCATGACGCCGCAGCGCGAACGGATCCTTGTCGCCGGTGGGCACTTGGCCGATGCCGAACAGGCCGACCAGAGTTTCGAGCTTGTCGGCCAGCGCGACCACGACGCCCACCGGGTCGCGCGGCAACGCGTCGCCGGCGAAACGCGGCCTGTAGTGGTCCTCGATGGCCTGGGCCACCGCTTCGTCCTCACCGTCGTGGCGCGCGTAGTAGCCGCCCATGACGCCCTGGAGTTCGGGAAATTCACCCACCATGTCGGTCAGCAGGTCGGCCTTGGCCAGCAATGCGGCGCGATCGGCCTGGGCCGCCAGCTCGGTGCCGCCGAATGCCTGGCCGATGTCGCGAGCGATGCGCCGCACGCGCTCGACGCGCTCGCCTTGGGTGCCCAGTTTGCCGTGGTAGACCACCTTGTCCAAGCCCGGCACGCGGGATTCCAGCGTCTTCTTGCGGTCCTGTTCGAAGAAGAACTTCGCGTCCGCCAGGCGCGGGCGCACGACGCGCTCGTTGCCTT